>NZ_SJPF01000006.1:0-300000 GCF_007859755.1 Blastopirellula retiformator
GCCACCACNTCGAACTCGACGTCTTTTAATCGACGCTCGTGGTCAAACACTGCACAACAAAAAACGGACGGACCGAGAAGGCCCGTCCGTTTTTTTGCGCGCAAAAATACTAGAGCGTTTTTCTGATAGCTGTAGCGTTTCTGGCGTTGGTGAGGCAAGCTGGTCAAGGCGACCGAAGCAGGCGAATCCTCAAGATTCGTCGATGCAGGTCAACGCCGACCAGCGCGGCCACAACCAGCCAGAACGATACAGATGGAGGAAAACCGCTCTAACTGCCTGTTGAAAAATGCCATCGTGGCATTTTCCAACCTCGCCAGGCTCAGAGCATAGCTCTTCGCGGCTCGCAAAATAACGACTTACGTCGCTATTTTGGGATCGCATCCCTGCGATCCAGCAGCCCGTTGAGAAAATCAACGGACTGCTAACGTCCCCCGTCTGACTTCATATTCGGCGCCAGCCCCATAAGCGCTGGCGCCATTTCCGAATACTTCAATTCCGCCGCGTCCCAATCGACATCATCGAAGATCGGAATCGACTTACGCACTTCCGGCTTCCGCATCGCACGATGGGCGATGAATAACTGCCCAAGAACCTTGACGGCGGAGTCCTGATCCAGCCCTTGGTACGCTTCTTGGCCGAGGATCGGCAGATTCTTTGGAAGATCGGCTTCCGCGGGAAACGTTAGCAGGTTTTCGTCGACTGCTCCGTTCACCGAGAGGACCTCAATTTCGATCGCCGGATCGGTCGGCGATTCTCGAAACATCTGCATCTTCGTCAAAGGATATTCGCGCGACAGATCAAACAAGCAGGTGAGCTTGGTATCTCCGCTGGCCGATGACGCTTTCATCTCCCATCGCTCAGCGTCCAGCTTGTTCCATTTCGGCGGTTGGATTCGGGTCAAGAACGTGCCGGGATCGAGTTTGATCAAGTCCTTGCGTTCGGCGAACTCGTCATCCCCGATCAATCCGTAATTGAATTGGAGTCGCTCCTCCGGTTCGGTCTTCAAGTGGAGGCCGACCTGCGGAAACTGCTCGTCCGTCAGGATGCCGCGCTGACGAACGATATCGTAAATGAAAACTTTGCCGTGCACCGCCACGCAAATCGGGACCTTACCGAACGGATCGGAGAGAATCATCCCTTGCGATTCGCGGCCGCGATTGCGGTCCCAGCCAACATGAGCGCGATAGGCGAAAGGCCCCAATCCCGGTAGCGAAAAGATAAACTCGCACGATTTCACACGTTCGTTATCGGGCGACAAGACTGGCATGCGGGCGATCAAGTCTTCCAGCTTGGGCGGTTCGGCGCCGATGGCGAACGAACAACAAGCGAGCCAGCCAAGACATCCAATAGCGATACGAGCGAACATCAGCAACTCCATTCACGCTGGGGGACAAGCAGATGCCGCTAGAGTAGCGGAGTCTCAACCGATCAGCAAGAATTTCCGTGCGGAAGAGCACGGCTCACAGAGACGCGGCACACCCTGCTAGGTTGCCGGGCGAAGCTCTTTCAGCTTCGCCTGTGCCTGCATGATGTCTTGCGGCAGCGGCGCGAGGAACTCGCGGATCTGGCTATCATCTGGATGGGCGATTGCCAGGCGGCGGGCATGGAGCGCCGTGCGGCCGATCACCACCGCGTCGCTGTCGTCGTGCTTTAGTTCGCCCAGCGTCAGCACGCGGCGTCCGCCGTAATGCGGATCGCACAATACCGGATGGCCGGCGTGGGCCAGGTGGACGCGGATCTGATGCGTACGTCCCGTCTTCGGCAGCGCTTTGACGGCGGCGAAGCCGTTGTACCGCTCGATCACTTCGTAGAAGGTCTGGGCTTCTTTCCCTTCGTCATCACCGCGGCGGATCGCCATGCGTTCACGAATCTTCGGGTGAGGGCCGATCGGCTGGTTGATCATGTCCCGATCGCGATCAGGCGCGCCGACGACCAGGGCGAAGTACTCCTTCTCTGTCGTGCGATCTTGGAACTGCTTCTTCAGGTACTCATGCGCTTCGTCATCTTTGGCGATCAGGATGACGCCGCTGGTGTCGCGGTCGAGACGATGCACGATGCCGGGCCGGGTCGGGCCGCCGCTGGTGCTCAGTTGGGCGAAGTTGCCGCGTAGCGCCTCGGTCAGCGTCCCTTTCCATTGCCCCTTGGCCGGGTGGGTGATCATCCCGGCAGGCTTGTTGATGGCCGCGATCCGGTCATCCTGGTAGATAATGTCGAGCTGAATGCTGCTGTTGCCGACCTGCTCGTCACTTCGCGGCTCGACCGTCGGATAGACCAGCAGTTCGCCGACGGTCAGCTTGTGAGCCGGACGACAGTTGATGCCGTCGATCGTGACATGGCCCGCTTCAATCGCTTTGCGGATCTGCCCACGGCTGACGCCTTCGAACAGCGTGGCGAGATATTGGTCGACGCGGCGTCCCGCCTCTTCGGCGGTGACGACCAGTTCGTGCAGCGGTGAATCAGAATCAGGCATTCGGCTCTGCGACTACTCGGCGGCCGGTTGCTCTTCGGTCGCCGGCTTTTCTGCGGTCTCAGCCGGTGCTTCCGGGGCCGGTTCCGACATCGGCGCTTCGGCGGCCGCCTTTTCCTCAGCGGCCGGTTTCGCTTCTTCGGCCGTTTTTTCATCAGCCGTCGGCGGAGCGGACGGGGCCGGCGAATCAGCCGGAGTTTCGGTCGCCGGCGATTCCGGCTGCGGCATCAGGTCGCCTTCGCCCGGTTGCGGCAGGCCCGAGTTGTCCGGCATCAGGTTGATCGGGGCGCTGCCGGGTCCGTCAAGCAATCCGCCGGCTCCGCCGGGGCGAGTCAACGCGTCGCGCGACGGCAAGGTCAGGTTCGGGTCGCTCGGCAGATCCTGGTTCAAAATGCCGGTCGTCGGCGATGCCTTCGGAGCGAAGTCTTGCTCGCTGTACCAGGTATAGAACTCTTCGGTCCCTTTGCTCTTGAGCAGTTCCAAACGCTCGCCAGCCCATTTGCCGAAGGGGGACTCCGGAAACTGCGACGACAGCTTTTCGTAAGTTTCGGTCGCAGTCTGGAGGCTTTCCTTGGTCGCCAGGACTTCGCTCGACTGACCGATGCCCCACATGGCGCGTTGCTTCAGTTCCGGTACATCGGCCGCATTCCGAGCATTCTCGAAAGCCTTGATCGAACGCTCCAGATCGAGCTTTGCATCGTCGGGCTGGGTGAAATACTTTTCCAGCCCTTGGCGGTAGAGATCGTAGCCTAGGAACAGCTCGGCCCAGGCGCCTGCCGGACGACCGTGATAGGCGCTGCCGACCGCTTCCAAAGCTGGCGTCATTTGAGCGTCTTGCTGCCCCATCAACGCCGAGGCGGTGAACAGTTCGCCCCAACCGCTGGCCCGGGCCATCTTGTTTTGATACTGGAACCAGGTAACCGCGATCCCGGCCACCAGAATCGCAATCACCACCCCTGCCACGATCTTGGCCTGAGGGCCCATTTGCTCCATTCCCTTTTCGAGAACTTGCTCCAGATCGTTTTTCTGCAGTTCGTGGCGGCGTTCGCTTTTCATGACTGACGTAGCACGGTTTGAGGGCAACTGGGGGCGGAAAGCTACTTAACAGTAGCCGACGCCTAGATTTAGAGTCCAAACCGTGAATATAGAAGCGATGCGCAAGGGGCGTCAAGACCGAGTGCCGCTTGGACTGGGGGAAATGGGCTCTCTAGCTTGCGCATTCTTCCAGGCCGTGCGGAATGACGAATGCCGACGCTCGAATGACGAATTTTCTCGCAAATTTTCTTCATTCGACCTTCCAGATTCGTCATTTTCTTCGCCCGGTTGCCAAAATAGCCAGTCACAAATTACGATCGATCCTCTCGTCGATCAGCGGCGGTCGCAAGCAACACTCGGTGCAAGGAAGTACGGACTCCGTGAGCGGACTGAATCTGGCCCAACAAGACGCAGTCGATACCCTCTCTGGACCGATGCTGGTACTGGCCGGCGCCGGTTCGGGCAAGACCCGCGTCGTGACGTTCCGTATCGCCAACCTCATTCGCCATGGGGTTCGGCCAGGCCGCATCCTGGCGGTGACGTTCACCAACAAAGCGGCGGCCGAAATGCGCGAACGCGCACTCTCGATCCTCGGCAGCAAGACGACCGAGCAGCCGGTCGTCTCGACGTTTCACTCGCACTGCGTCCAGGTACTGCGGCGAAACATCAATCGCTTGGGCTATCCGCTGAAGTTCGCCATTTACGATCGCGGTGACCAGGAATCGGTGATCCGGGCCGCACTGCGCGAAATCCGCGTCCCCAACGAATCGCTCCGCCCCGGCGATGCGCTCAATAACATCAGCCGCTGGAAAACGGCCGGCATTCGTCCTCCGGAAGCGGTCGGCCACGCCCAAACCGACAAAGAGCATCTTTCGGCCATGGCCTATCGCCGTTATCAGAACGCGCTAAAAAGCTGCGGCGCCGTCGACTTTGACGATCTGCTGCTGCTGACCGAAGAGCTGTTCACCAACCACGACGACATCCGCGAAGAGGAAGCGTCGAAGTTCGATCACCTGATGATCGACGAATACCAGGACACCAACGGCAGCCAGTACCGGATTGTCCGCGGCTTGGCCGAAGCGCACCGCAACCTGTGCGTGGTCGGCGACGACGATCAATCGATCTACTCGTGGCGCGGCGCCGAAGTTCAGCACATTCTGCGTTTCCAGCGCGACTGGCCCGAGGCGAAGGTGATCTACCTGAAAGATAACTACCGCTGCACGGCGGCGATCTTGGAACTGGCCAACCGCCTGATTCAGTTCAACTCGACGCGGTACGACAAAGACCTGGAAGCGGCCCGCTTTGGCGGCGAACGCCCGCAGATCTGGCAGTTCAAAGACGAAGAAAAAGAGGCCGAAGAAGTCGTCAACGACATCGCCCGCAAGTTGACGCAGCCCGAGTTCGAACCTCGCGACTTTGCGATTCTATTTCGCACCAACGAACAGCCGCGTGCGTTTGAGCAACAACTGCGTACGATGAAGATCCCCTACATCTTGATCGGCGGGATGTCGTTCTTCGACCGCAAAGAAGTTCGCGATCTGATCTCCTACTTGAAGGTGATTCATTCGCCGATCGACGAGGTTTCGCTGTTGCGAATTTTGAACACGCCCCCGCGCGGCATCGGGCAGCAAACGGTCAAGCAACTGATGGACTACGCCGTCAACGAAGGGAAACCGCTGTGGGAAGCGTTTCCCTCGGTCCGCTCGATCCGCGGCCTCTCCGACAACGCCGCCAACGCGGTGATCGATTTCTCGTCGCTGATCCGCCGCTACCAAAAGCGGTTTGAAACCGAACCGATGTCACACGTCGTCCGTTCGCTGATCGTCGACATCAAGTACCAGAAAGAGCTGGAGCGGCTCTATCCTGACCCGAAAGATCGCGAGTCGCGGGAGATGGCGATCGAACAGGTGGTCAACGCCGTGAGCGCCTTCGAGTCGAGCCGCAAGAAACCAACGCTCAGCAAGTTCCTAGACGACTCGGCACTGTCAGGCGGCGACTTCGACAACGAGAAGGAAAAGCAGCTGGCCCAAAACGGCGTTGTGCTCATGACGCTGCACGCCGCCAAGGGGCTAGAGTTCCCCAACGTTTACATGGTCGGCATGGAAGAAGGCATCTTGCCACATGCCCGAAGCGTGAAAGAAGAAGGCGCCGCGGTCGAAGAAGAACGCCGGCTTTGCTACGTCGGCATCACGCGAGCGCAAGACCGTTTGACCTTCTCACTGGCGACCTCCCGCAAGCGTTGGGGTAAAGCCCGACCGACCGATACCAGTCGGTTCCTGTACGAGATCACCGGCCAGGCCGACAACGCCGCCAAGTCGGCCCGGATGGCAAAGTCGCCACGAGACCGCGCCCGCAGAGCGACTAAACGAGGTTAACGAAAACCTCGTCTAAAAACTCGCACTTGCGGTATGCTCGATTATCGCCCCGCAGATCTGTGGCCAAAGCGGACGCGGGCGATCGTGCCCCATGTCTTGCAGCAGCAACAGCCGGGCGTTTGGCGCCAATTCGGCAGTGCGCTGGCCGCCACTGGGAGGGATCAACGTGTCGTCGAGTCCGTGAATCACCAAAGTCGGAACGGTTAGCGACTTTAGCGCTGTTTCGCGCGAACCGTTGGCGATAAGCGCGGCAATCTGTCGAGCGGCGCCCTCAGGATAGTACGAACGATCATAGCTCTCGGCGGCGCGTTTCCTCGTTTCTTCTGGGTCAAAATACTTCTTAGAACTCCAGACAGCCGACTTGACTGCGGCTTGGATGAATCCCTCACGGTCGCTCGGCGACGGAGTAAATAAGGCGCGCATCGCTTCGGGAGACGACTGCCCGACATGCGGCTCGCCGGTCGTCGACATCATCGAAGTGAGGGTCAGGACGCGATCAGGGTATTCGCTCGCCATGACCTGCGCGATTACGCCCCCCATGGAGGAACCAACCACGTGCGCCCGAGGCGATTGCAGGCCATCAAGCAGTGCGATCGCATCGCCGACCATGTCTTCGATGGAATAGGGAATCAATTCCCGGGCGGCGTCGAACTCGCCCGCCGACACATGGGCAATCACCTGATTCAGATCGACCTGCTGACCATCCATTTTCGAAGAGAGTCCGCAATCACGATTGTCGAATCGAATCACGAACCGTCCTGCATCGGCCAGTTGTTGGCAAAAGGGAGAGGACCAGCCAATCATCTGCGCGCCAAATCCCATGATCAGCAATAGAGGAGGATCACTGCTGGCGCCGAACGTGTCATATTCGATTTCTAAACCAGCCGGCGTACGAATCTGCGCCATCGTCGTTACCTTTTTGCTGCTATCACATCACCCATGATTCGGGGAATCTACCTTCCAGGCGATCCCCTAAACGCAAAAAAGACGCCGGGGTTCGGCGTCTTTTTCGTTCGCTTGAAACATTGCAGCCTGCTACGCCGCCCCTTCCTGACGACGCTTGCGAATCAACGCCGGATCGAGATCCGGATGCCCCTCCCACCAGATCTTCGGCGAGTCCCAACCAAATTGATTCTCGGACGGAATCGGACGGGGTTGCGGCTGCGGCTTGGGTTCTGGCGCTGGTTGCGGCTCTGGCTTGGCTTTCACTTCGATGACCAGGTCGACCACTTCCGGCACGGCAACGATAGGCAGCGAAACTTCGATCTTTTCGACAATCGGCTCCTCGACTGGCGCCTCTTCAGCAACCGGCTCTTCTATGGCCGGCTCGTCGTCGAGCAAATCGTCCAAGGCAATGCCAACCATGTCGACGTCAGCGGCGTCCTTCAACGCGTAGTCGGACGGCTCGACCTCGGCGACCGGTTCCGGCTCTTCGTGTTCGCTCCGTTCCAAGTAGTACTCGGCGTCGATCAGGCGAATCGGCTGCGTCTCCGGCTCATCGAACAGATCGCCGTCGGCCAGCGCCAGATCTTCGTCTAGCCGCTTCTTCGGCTTGATGTCGATCTTCAGCTGGTGAAGTTCCAGATAGGGCACGATCGGCAATTCAACGCAGAATGGCGGCGGCGTGATGATCGGCTCTTCGACCACCGGTTCCGGCTCTACGACCTCTTCCACTACCGCCTCTTCGACCGGGTCAGGCAAACGAGCCGGTTCGGGTCGGCAGACGCCGGTGACCTGCGGCAAGACGCGGACGTCCGCGCCGAGGTTCCCGAAGATCTCCAGGATGTGTTCATGGCAGGTGAAGACAAGCGTTTGGTGACCTTCTTTGGCGAAGCTCAGCAGCACTTCGGCGGTCGCCTTGCAACGCTTGGAGTCAAAGTTGACCATCACATCGTCCAAAATCACCGGCAAGATGCGGCCTTGGCGAGCGAAGGTGCGAACCAGCGCCAGACGCACGCTCAGGAAGACCTGCTCGCGGGTACCTTCGCTCAAGTGTTCCAGCGACTTCGAGCGGCCCTTGGCGTCTTCGACGTACAAGGTGTTCTCGCTGAGCGGCGTCCAGATGCGGACGTACTTGCCGAGCGATAACTTGTCCATGAAGATCGACGCCATCTTCAGCGTCTCGGGCTGACGCTGCGTTTCGTAGATGCGGCGAATCTGATCGAGGATGTTGGCGGTAACGGCCAGCGACTGCCAACGTTCGATCGCTTGCTCGATTTGGGTCGCGACTTCGTTCAGTTCGAGCTGCGCCGAGGTCAATCGATCGCTTTCTTCCAACGTTTCGAGCTGAGCCTTCAGTTCGCCGCGACGCTCGAAGCCTTCCTTCAAGCTCCGCTGCGCCTGGTCGTGCTCCTGCATCAACTCGGTCATCTCTTTTTCGGCGTCGGTCGCCGAGACCTCACCCAGGTACTCTTCGATCGTTTCCAGCTCGACATCGCCTAATTTGGTGACAATTTCGCCTTCGACTTCTTCCAGCTCCAACAGCAAAGCGGTGATCCGATTCGCTTTGTCGAGCAGCTTGCGATAGCCGTCTTCGTCTTCGACGCCAGCTTCGTCCAGAATCTCTTGACGCTGCTTGGCCGCCTTGCGCATCTCGCCGGCGGTCTTTTTGAACTCTTCCTTGATCTTGGCGGCGCGACCGCGTAGATCGACGCGTTGCTCCGATTGGGTCTGCTGCCGATCGAGTTCGGCCTTCAAGCGATCAAGCTGTTCCAGCCCATCCTTCGCCCCCTTCAGCCCCAGTTCGGTCGCCAGTTGGTTGATGCGAGATTCGACCGCCAGCGACTCTTCGGTCCGCTGCGTCTCTTGGTCCTGCAGGGTTTTCAGCTCTTTGCGCTTGTCGTGAATGTGCGACAAGATGCGGGCCAAAACCTTGATGCGATCGGGCTGCAGGTCGTCGGGCAGATCGAGAGCCCGCAGCGCGTCGCGCCAACGACGGCGAGCGTTGTTGACGGCATGCTCGGCGTCTTGAATCGTCTTCGAGGCGTAGTCGCTCTTCTGCTTCGCTTCGCCGGCGCGATTACCCAGCGGGATCAGGCTTTCCAGATGCGACAGGTGATCTTCAGCCGATTGCAGACGGGCGACCAGCGGACCGCCTCCCTTCGGCAAGATGCCGTCAAACTCGTCCCGCTCTTCGCGGGCCTTGCTCAGCTGCACGTTGACCAGCTCAAACTGACGCTTGACGCCATCCAGGTTGTGCTTGACGGTCCGCTCCATCGTCACCTTGGTGAAGACAACGCCCACCATAAAGGCGATCCCGAACAACGGCACCGCTTCATTCACGTCCGGCAGCACAATGGCCGAGCCAAAGATGTAAAGCAGCACCATCGTCACGCCGGCCGAGAAAGTCAGCCCCAGCAGGGCGAGCAGCGGCCGCGGCAAAATTTGATTCTCTAGCAGGTCGGCCGATTCGATTTCGGCTTCACGACGCTGGAACTCCAGCTTGTCGATCTTTTCTTCGACCTGAATGCGGCGACGCAGCAGGTTGACCAGCTCGCCCGCCTTGTCGATCGCGCTGCTCAGATCTTCTTCGCCAGCGTTGGCTAGCGATTTTTCAACCTCGGTTTGCGTCGATTCCAGCTCATCTTCGTGCGAAGCGGCGGTTCGTTTCGCTTCTTCAAAGCGAACGACTTCCTGCTCCAGCGTCTGCATCGGCCCTTTGAGCGACTTCAGCTGCTTCGGCGTCAGGTCGGGACGACGACCTTGACCGAGCGTCACGCCGGTATTTTCCCACGCCGCTTCGATCTCGCGTTTGACGTCGTCAATTTCGTCCTGCACGCCAGAGATCTGCTTGCGGATCGCGACGATCCAGTGGCGCTGTTCGCCGAGCGCGTCAACGCGGGCCGCATGTCGCGACAATTCGCGATTGAGCGGGATCGACTCGTGTTCGGTAAAGAGCGCCTTGTACTGCGAACGCAGCTCGGTGCACCGCCCTTTACGGCGCGAAACGCGCTCGCGCAGCTGCGTCAGGTGGTTCAGACGATCTTCGGCGACGTCCGGAATCTCGCCGGCGTCGTCGATCTTGGCGCTCAGCGTTTCGCGACGCTCCACGTCGCCGCGCAGGTCTTCGGCCAGCTCAATAAACTCGACCCGTTCGGTGATCGCGGCCGATTTGTGCTGCAGCTGCTCGATCTGAGCGGCGGCGCTGCGCTGTTGCTGCAGCACCTGCCCCCATTGCTGCGTCTGGGTTCGCAGCTCGTCAACTTCCTTTTTCAGCGAGTGATGCTGATCCAGCAGTTGATCGACGATACAGTCAGCGCCATCGTGCGAAACGAGCGCTTCGCGAGAGATCTCCAACCGACGAACCACTTCGGCCAAAGAAATGCGATCCAAACCGCTGGTCAGTTCGTAGATCTTCTGGGCGGCGTGACTGTCGTCCAGCGTCGCCAACAGTTGAATTTCCCGCAGACCAACCGCAAAGATATTGTTGTAGGTGTAGCGATCGACCCCTTCGAGCAGCGCTTCCAGTTGGGTTCGGCTTTGTCGCGAACCATCGGGCGCCACAATCCAGGCGTTTTCTTCAAACGTCCGCTCGTCCCACAGTCGCACGACCTGAAATCGGCCGAGCGTACCGCGGATGTTGAGCGAACCGCCCGGCTGTCCGCCATTGACCGGCGGCAAGTAGCGACGCTCTTCGCTCAGATCGATGCCATACAGCATCGTCCGCATGAAGTTGAGCAGCGTACTCTTGCCCGCTTCGTTGTGGCCGAAAAAGACGGTGACCGTTGGCGACAGCTCTTCGATACGCAGCCCGCGCCAAACGCCAAAACCATCGATATTGACTTGATTTAGTTGCAAGGTGGCGGCTCCTATTCGTCGATCCGCAAGGCTTGAACGCCCATGCGACGCGCTTCGTGCAACGCTTTGCGACGAACTTCTCTGGTTTCAATCTGCACCGCTTCGGCCAACTGCGTGCCGCGGCGGTCTTCGCCTAATAACTCGGTCAACTCAATGGGGATGTCGGGGTCAGCGAGCAACTCGCGCGTCAGTCGCAAGAAGTCGCCGCAGATGGTTTGCTCCTGGTACCACGATTCGGGAATCACCGACGCCGATTCGACCTTCAGTTCGTAGGTCCAAGCGCCACCCTCTTCCTGGCCGAACTCTTTGTTGAGCACGTCGATCAAGTGTTGCCACATCGACTCGGCCAGCAGCTTCTTCGAGGCGTTCCCTTCAATCACGACTCGCCAGTCGATCAACAGTTGGCGGCGCCCCTTCCCCGAGACGAGCGTTCGCAGCCGGTTCTTCAGCACCTTTTCCAGCTCTTCGGGCGACTCGCATTTGGCGATTTCGACCAATTCGGTCTGCCAGCGAACGACATCGGTTGCGACCGAGTCGGTCGAGATTTCGCCCGCTTCGTTGACTTCGACAACCGTGCAGCTGCGCTGCCCCACATGCAGCGGACGACGGCCTTGCGGCGATCCGGCGTGCATCGCGTACTTGGGAGAGGTGCGGTGTTTTTTCCGCATCTCTTCGCCGCCGAGGGCCCAATAAGGAATGTCGTGGCGCGTAATCGCACCATCTTCAACTTCGCCATAGGCGACGGCGACAGTGAACAAGCCGGAAGCGGCCGGGCGGAAGTCGCCGACCCGAATCTCACCGCCGGAGTTGGCTTGACCGATGATGGCGGCGATCGCTTCGCCGTCATCTTCATAGTGAACGGTTTGCGGCAGGCCCGGGCGAAAGATATGTACGTTGCCCGGCAGCGTCACCGACGAAGGCCAGCGTGAAGGCGGATCGGCGTCGCCGCCCGCCCAATAGACTTGAATGCCGGCGGTCTCGAGCTGCTCAAACAGTTCCAGCAGACAACCAATTGTCCGGGGACTGGCAAGTCGCGGATCGAGCAAATCGCCGGTCAGCACGACAAAGTCGACTTCGTGCAGCATCGCCGTCTCGACCACTTGCTGCGCGGCGCGGCGGGGCGCTTCGCAAAACAAAGTGCGCAAGTGATCCGGCACCGAAGGTAAACCTCCGAGCGGTTGATCGAGATGGAAGTCGCCCGATTGAAGAAAGCGGAACGACGCTCCTGGAGTCATAATGCTGCGCCTCCCTGCGCGAATTTCAGTCGATATGGCCGCCAGCAGACCGGTGCTGGCGCCTACCGATTCGGGCAGTTTAACGGAATTTGAAAATTCCGCCTATCCGGATTCTTTTGATCAAAGTTTCGCCCCGTATAAACCGAGCCGTTCGCCCGAAACCATTGACCAATGGGCATGAACCTTGATAATGGGGGGTACTCGCATTGCGAACTGGGTTTTGCTAGCTAAACTGCAAATAAGGGCTTACACGCTCTAGCAGTAGCAGTGACTCGAACTTCCTGTTGAAAAATGCGGTCCTTCAGGGTTTCTTGTGGGTCGCCGCAAAAAGCGGGGATCTCACCAACAAAGGCAGGGCTACCTTCATCTGCGCCGACCATCAATCGCCTGCCGATCAAAAAAGGTGTCAGGACTCTTTTTTCTTCCGCCAGCACATGATACCCTGCTGTCGTGGGTAGACCAAAGCGAGCAGACGAAGCGGGCGGCATTTATCATGCCTTGAATCGAGGCAACTCTCGGGCGGCGATCTTCGATACGCCGGACGATTTCGACGCGTTCGAGCGCATCTTGGCCGAGGGGCTGTCGCGGTACCCGTGTCAAATTTTAGCCTACCAACTGATGCCCAACCATTGGCATTTGGTCGTCCGCCCCACCGCTGACGGCGGCATGAGCGACTTGCTGCGGTGGGTCACCCTGACGCACACGATGCGCCGGCACGCGCACCGCCACACTTCCGGCGAAGGGCACATCTATCAAGGGCGGTTCAAGAGTTTTCCGGTGCAAGACGACCGGCACTTTCTGGTCGTATGTCGTTATGTCGAACGCAACGCCCGGCAGGCTGGCCTGGTAACTTTGGCCGAAGACTGGAAATGGGGATCGCTCGCCCGTTGGTTGGCCAAGCCGCGGCGAAAGCCCGATCTCCTGACGCCGTGGCCGATCGCCCGACCTGGTCATTGGAAAGACCGAGTCAATCAGGCGATGTCCAAGAAAGAAGTCGACGCCGTCCGCCACGCGATCCGCCGAGGCTCTCCCTTCGGCGATCCCGATTGGACCCAGTCTATTGCCCGCCGCCTGAACCTAGATTCCACCCTCCGCCCCCGCGGCAGGCCGAAGAAGGTAGCGCCTGGTCGAAACAAAGAGTTCTGACACCTTTTCTGCTCCAAGTCCGTCTGCGCCGCGATGATCGTGTCTTCGATCGTCGTCGTATCCCCTTGATCGCCATGGTAGATTTCGGCGGCGAGAATCACTTCCGTATCGAGATCGACCGCGTTCTCGGCCTTGTATTTCAGGTGCGTGCGGCCATCTTTCATCTTGCCGATCTTGGCGTCGGGGGCCGACTTGCTGACCCATTCTTCGTTCGAGACCTTCTTGTCTTTCCGCCGCTGATCGAACCTGCGCAGCTCCTCTAAAAACGATTCACGGTGCCGTCGTAGCAGCAAGCGATGCCCGGCGATGCAATGTCCTGCTCTGCCTCTAGCTTCAGCCTAATTTCTTCATTCATCGTTTCCCTCGTTGCACTAACCGCACAAGTCGGCCTCGTGGATGTTTTAACGTTGCTAGTTCCCGGAATCGTTGTCTCCTTGGTCTCCGTGTTTTTCGCAGCACGATTTGCAACTATCGATTCATGGCGGCAGAAGGGCATTGGAGCGTCAAGAAAGATCGACAACACAGCAGGAGCGTTTATGTCGGCTTTCTGAAATCGGCGGGTTTGTCGATGATCTGCACCCCATTCCCTCGCCCGCGCTGCGGGCTACCGTTTTACCCAACCCCGCGATCCAACATTCGATAGTTAATCGCCTCGCTCACATGCGGGATGTCGATGTTGGTCGCTCCGTCGAGGTCGGCGATCGTGCGGGCCGTCCTTAGGACTTTGTCGTGGGCTCGGGCCGATAGGCCTAGGCTGGCGACGCTTTGTTTAAGCAGGGCCATGCTGGCGTCGGTTAGGTGGCAGAACTTGCGGATTTCTCGGGACGACATCTGGCCGTTGTAGCGGGTTTTGCTGCCGATGAAGCGGCGGGCTTGGATTTTTCTCGCTTCCATCACTTGGGCCCGCATCTCTTCGCTGCTGATGCCGGGGGTCTTCGACGACAGTTCGCTGAAGGGAACGGCCGGGACTTCGATTTGGATATCGATCCGGTCGAGCAGCGGGCCGCTGATTTTGCCAATGTACCGTTCGACCTGCGGTACGCTGCAGTGGCAGTCGCGGCGGGGATCGTTGCGATAACCGCAAGGGCAAGGGTTCATCGCGGCGACCAGCATAAAGTCGGCCGGAAAGGTCGTGCTTCGAGTCGCCCGGGCGATCGTCACGTTGCCATCTTCCAGCGGCTGCCGCATCACCTCGAGCGTACGTCGCTGAAACTCGGGCAGTTCATCCAGGAACAGCACGCCGTTGTGACTATGGGAGATCTCGCCAGGCGATGGTGGGTTGCCGCCGCCTACTAAACCGGCTTCGCTGATCGTATGGTGCGGCGAACGAAACGGACGCTGCGTTAGCAGCGGTTGGTTGCCGGGAAGCCGACCGGTGACGCTGTAGATGCGGGTCGTTTCGACCGATTCGCTCGGCGTCAGGTCGGGCAAGATCGATGGCACCCGCTTGGCCAGCATCGTCTTGCCAGAGCCGGGCGGGCCAACCATCAACAGGTTATGGGCCGCAGCGGCGGCGATCACCAAGGCCCGCTTCGCCATCTCTTGGCCGCGGACGTCGGCGAAGTCGACATCGTAGCTGCTGTACTGCCGGAAGTATTCTTCGATCCTGGGCGGGACCGGTTCGATGTCGATCGCGCCGGAGAGAAAGCCGACCGCTTCGGCCAGCGAGCGGACCGGGATCGCTTCAATCTCTTCGACAACCGCCGCCTCGGCGCCATTTTCGGCCGGTAGGACGATTCCCTTCAAGCCAAGTGCGGCGGCCTGCATCGCCTTCGAGAGCGAGCCTTTGATCGGCCGCATCGAGCCGTCAAGCGCTAGCTCTCCGACGACGGCGTAGTCGGCAAACCGCTCGGACCGGATCTGCCCGCTGGCGGCCAAAATGCCCAGCGAGGTCGGCAAGTCGAACGCGGCGGCGTTCTTGGGCAGGTCGGCCGGGGCCATGTTGACCACCACGCGATCCTGCGGGCGGACGTAGCCGCTGTTGACGATCGCCCGCTCGATACGGTGAATGCTCTCTTTGACGGCCGCCTCGGGCAGGCCAACCATCACGGTCTTGGGCATCGAGGTGGGAGAAATGTCGACTTCGATGTCGACCGGAACGGCGTCGATGCCCAGCAGCGAAAAGGTCCGAAGTTTTGCCAGCATCCCGCAATCGTCCTCCCAGAAACCCCGCCGTCTGGGCGGAAACCCAACCATTCTGCAGAACGGCGACGGCAGATGCAAGCGCCGCGGTGGTTTTTGCAAGAAAAGCTAGTTGTCAAAGGGGATACGATCCGGGTTGGCCAAATGGTGCTGAATCGCGAGGGCCTCTTCCTTCTTCATATTTTCTTTCGAGTGCTCGCCGAAAATGTCGAGTTTGAACTCGTTGATCAGGTCACGATAGGGAGTCAGCTTGTCTTGGGCGACGCGGTTGCCGGTCAATTGACAGTAGCGATCCCAGGTGACGTTCTTCGAGAGTCGCTCAAAGTTGCCGAACAGATCGACCGCGAGTCCTTCATGGTGAAATACGCCGGGCATTTGAGCCGCGACGGCCGCCGCGATGCGGTCACGATCGCACGGGTGCGTGTCGAAGAGCCCCGTCCGCTCGCTTTCGATCGACGTTTTGACGTCGCGTTTGATTTCGTCAGGCAGGTGCCGAAGCTGGACCTTCAGGAAGGCGGTGATGTCGTCGACCATCGCGCCGCGCTGGAAGACGGCCGAGAGCATTTCAATCGAGAGCCCATAGGCGGCGTTGATCAATCGCATTCGCTGCGACGTCTGCTGAAAAGCGGTGCTGCCAGCCAGGCGAATTTCGTACTGATCGGCGTCGTATTCCATCTGCCGCAGCAGGAAGCCGGCCGCAAAGTGCCCGATATACATTAAGATCCAAAGCAGGCCGCGCGAGATCCAAACGAACAGCATCGTCAGGTACAGAAACACGCCGATCCGCAGGTCGACGCCTTCCGCCGTTTCGGCCAGCCAGACGTCCCACTCGTCGCGCATGTAGACGACGCGGGCAAACCAATGACTGATGCTTCGCACAACGTACGTAAGCCGCATCCCGGCGCCCTGGCTGAAGTGACCGAACTCATGCGCCAGCACGCCGGCGAATTGCCGAGTCGTCAATCCAGCCGCCAGCGGCACGCCGATCGTTAAGACCAGGTCGTTGCCGCGCAGCACGCTCCACATGCCGTTGCGGAAACTGGCCGACGCGTTCATCTGGTCATCGATGTCGATCCGCTTCGGGAACGGCGCCCCGACCAAGGAACAGATCTTGGCGACAAATTCAAACAGCAGCGGATCGCTCTTCTCGGTCAACGACCGCGTCCGATGTTCGTAAGCAGGCCGAGCGAACAGCGGCTTCAGCATGAACAAGATGCCAATGCTGGCGACGACCGGCGGAGCGATGTAGAGCAGAAATACAAAAATCGCCGCCCGTCCGCGCGCGACGCCCAACATGCCCACATGATTGACCAGGTGGTAATAGACGCCGTAACCGATCAGGCCGATAAAGGCGAGATAGATCAGCGGCAGCGCAACCATGACGACCGAGACGATCAACGCGCTGATCACATACAGGGGGCGCGTCTTGGGACGCTCGAACGAGCCCCGAAACGATCCCATCACCGCGGCCCGCAGCTGATCGTCGCTCAGCTTCTGCTTCGGCATGACCGATTCTGTCCGCCGAGCCGCTGCGGCCGGCGCCGCTGGCTTGGCGGATTTCCGCTGCACGCCGCCAGGCGATCTTCGGGCAGGCTGCGCCGTCGATATGTGCGGCGCAGCGGGCGAAGCCTTGGGGACTTGCGCTTCCTGCTTGGGGATCTGGATTATCTCGCCGCATTTGGGGCACTTCCCCTTTTTCCCCTGCTTGTCCGACGAAACGTTGAATGCCGCCTGACAACCGCTGCAGCGAAACTGAATCATGGGAAGGCGCCTGCAAATTTTGAGGGTCGTTCGCGCGGCGATTCTAGCGGCGCGATCAACCTTCGAGGGAGGAATAATGCGACCTCGCCGCTATTTCAGCGGCGAGTAATCGGTCGGTACCATCATGGTGCTTTGCACCTTGGTCACGACCGGACCATCGGCGCGCGACTCCGCTTTCATCTTGACCCACTCCGGATCGCCGCGGAACGACGCCCACGACTTTTGCGCGGCCGCGTCATCCTTGTGCGCCACGACGTAGATCAACACGTCGGGCGTGTCGGTCGGCGTGAAGTAAAAAATGTGCGTCATGCCGGCCTTGGTGAACAGGTCGAGCTCGCCATCCCGAAAGCGCTTGTGCAAATTGGGCAAACGGCCAGGATCGCAGGTGTACTTGCGCAGTTCAAACTGACGCACGTCCGAACCGTTCTTCAGGTTGTGGGGCGAGAAGTCGGTTTCGGTCATGTAAACCGACTCCGCCTTTTTGACCAGCTTGCCGTTTTCTTCGGAAGCGGCTTTCGCGTTTTGCCACTCAGGATCGGCGACGAACGCGGCCCAGCTCTGCTTGGCCGCTTCGGGGCTGTCGTGCTTCAGGATGTAGATCAGCGTGTTCTCTTTTTGGGCCGAATCGAGCGGGGTCCAGTAGCCCATGTTCTGCATGCCGTGCTTCTCGAACAGCCCTGCGGTGTGATCACGGAACCGGGCGTTCAGCGCGTCCAGCTTCCCTTCGTTGGCGGTATAAATGCGCAATTCATACACTGGTTTGTCTTCCGCTTGGGCGAACGAGGCGAAAACGACAGTCGCCAGGGCGGCGGACATCAGCAAGAACGATTTCATAGCAATCTTTCCAGGGCAGGAATCAAGAAAGGGCGTGGTTGCGATTCTAATCGAACCAGTCGGCCCAAGTCGAATTTTTTCGGCCAGAATCATCTGCAGCCTAACGGTTTTGCCCGAACCAAAGTGGTGCGAAACAATACAATACAAGTTGCCGCGAAAGTAGAACGGATAGTCGCTGGTCGTCGCTCTAACCCGCGGGTAGCGACGGCGAGAGGAAAGTCCGGGCTCCACAGGACAGGGCGGTCGGTAACGCCGACCGGTCGTGAGGCTAGGGAAAGTGCAACAGAAAGCAAACCGCCGAAGCCCCAGTTAAATGGGGCTGGTAAGGGTGAAACGGTGCGGTAAGAGCGCACCAGCAGACGGGGCGACTCGTCTGGCTAGGTAAACCCCGCCCGGAGCAAGGCGAACAGGCAGAAGAACCGCAGCGGCGCAAGTCGCTACGGTTCGCGGTTTCGTCCGAACCGCCACCACTGCCGGGTATGCTGCTAGAGGCGGCGAGCAATCGTCGTCGTAGAGGAATGGCTATCAGCCGCGCTTGCGCGGTTACAAAACCCGGCTTATAGTTTTACTTTCGCGGCTTTTCTTCTTTACTCTTCGAGTCGAATCTTGACGTCGACTTCGTCCCCGTGGGCTTCGATCCGCTGGATCACCTCGCTCAGCTTATCCTTGGCCGACATGCCGATCTCTTTGATTCCGCGGGTCGCCGATTCGCCCAGATCTTTTTCGTCGATGTTTTCTAGCACCAAGGTCCCCTTCTCGACCGCCGCCTTTCCCAGCGGGGCGGTCGCCTCGATGATGCGATCCAATTTTCCTTCGGTTCGCTCAGCGGCGCCGACGACCCGCTCCAGCTTCCCCAACACCTGATAGCCGAAGCCGCCGGCGCCCACGACCAACAGCAGCATCAGACCGATCAGCACGTTTTGTCGCGTTTCGCTCATCGCAAATCACTCCTTCGCCTGCGCGGTGACGTAGTTCGACAGGTGATGCACGTTTTCGGCGAACGTGCGACTACGAATCACGCCCGAGGCGTTGTTTAGTTTTTGATAATGTTTCGTCGTTCCTGGTTTGATCCACGCACCGCGCTCGTCGAGTCCGGCGATCGCCGCCGAGACTTTCGCTACGGAGTAACTGGCCTGCTTCTTCGCCTGGCCCGCGTTCAGCCGATCGAGCGTCCGCGGGCGATAACGCTGGTACTCTTCGGCCAGCGCATCGACTCGCGAGTCGACCGTAAAGCTGTAGTGGGTCGGCACATCAGCGGCGTCGTAGGTTAACTGGTAGTCGTTCGTGAAGTAGAGCGGGCGATTTGTATGCAGTTCGTAAAACCTAGCCAATTTTTTGCCCGGCAACTGTGAACTCTTCAAATAAGCGAGCGCCGCGGGGATCGGCTCCAGGTACTTCGCTTTGCGCAACGTCGCTTTGGCGTCGGCCACCGTCGGCTCGACAGCCGAGACCGCGACTGCCGGTAACGAGCAGGCGAAAACGATCCACAGAAGCTGGGATTTTTTCATAGAACCGAAACTCCAGAAGGGGGCATCGGGAATTTCTCTGATTTTCGGTCCTCGCCGCGCGACACACAAGCAACCAGCAGCCATGAACATGTAATTAGGCGTTCATGTGATCAACCTGGGGGACAAGAAAAGAGCAACGCCCGCTTAGCGAGCGGGCGTCAGGGTGGGCAACTTCTGGGAAACTTCGTTCCGCGAGAGAAAGCGCCGCTTGGGGCGGTTTCTCTAGTGCACGCGGGTCGGCGACGCGAACAGCGCCGGATGGTGACTCCGGGCGGAGAGAAAGGCCTCGGCTTTACGCAGGGCCGTCTCTACCGAGTCCACTGCAGCGACTGGCTGCGCAGAGGACATACTGGGGTCACTCGCCATAAACTCCGCATGGCAATGTTGGCAAGAGACATTACGACCTAGGTCGTTTATCCGCACCTGCAGTCGCCGACCGCAAGTCGGACACTGCTGAATGAAGTAGGTAACGATCGACATCACGGAGTCTCCTACTACCGCAGGACCAATCTCGCCCACTGACGATTGAGTGCGATTGTAGAAAAGTCGGATCCTGGGTTCAACAACCCAGCTTAACAAAGCGAAATTAATTTCCCTTTAAGGCAGGTGAGAGGGATTTTAATTCGCACTAATGAAGTAAATCGGAATTTATGGATTGACGCGAATTGACCGATTCCGCCACCCAAAATGACCGCAAATGCGATAACCAATGCAGAAATCAGAGCTTGCGCGCTCCGCCTGGATTCAATTTGCAAGCTAAAGTTTGCAATAGGAATCAGCAGAGCATCACATTTACTTCTCTGATGCCGCCCCGCATTCTGCCAAGATCATGACTCGCCGCTACCTCGTACAATTTGCATGCGTGATAGCGCTTTTCTCCGCGCTGAGGGAAACGCATGCGCAGAATCTGGCGATTCGCGAGAAGCCATCGTTCGAGCAGATCGAACAGGTCGCCCGACGTCACTTCCTGGCGATCCGCGGTTTCCATGAAGACCAACTGCTGGTCGAGAGCGAAGTCCGCGACTTCTTGCCGCAACTGCGGCAACTTGGCTGGTGGTCGTTTCCGTGGCGCCGAGTCCCCCGCTACAGCCTGTCCGACGATCAATTTATCGTGAACCTGGTCTACGTGCGGCGGCCTCCGGTCGAACTCCCCCGCTGCATCGCGACGCCCGAGAAGGTCTATAACCGGATGGAGCGTCTCTCCTACTCGCCGATCGGCCGCATCCTGCTGTTGGAACTGGTGCAGCGCGACGATTTCTACTCGGCGATTCTGGAAGATCCCGAGACGCTTTGTGCAGAAAGCGACATCTTGTCCGAACTCGACGTCGTCGCCTCGGTCCGCGAGTTGAAGCTCGACGAACCGACCGGCCACGTCTATACGCTGCAGCAATTGGTCGATTCGCTGCGTCGCGAGTATACGACGGTCAACTAAAGCGAAGACGAGTTAGCGCACGCGTTTGGCCGATTGAATCACGACCGTCTCGACCGGCAGACCAGGGAAGCCTTCGACATCTTTGACCGGAGCGGCGGCGATCTTGTCGACCACGTCCATCCCTTCGATCACTTCGCCAAAGACGCAATAGCCATACTTCTTTTCATCATCTTCAACATGATCCAGATTCGGATTGTCGGCCAGGTTGATGAAGAACTGGTTGGTCGCCGTGTGGATGTATTCGGGATCGCGGGTCATCGCGATCGCGCCGCGGACGTTCTTCAAGCCGTTCGCCGCTTCGCTTTGAATTTCGGTGCGGGTCGGCGTCGCTTCGAGATCGGCGGTGAACGATCCGCCCAAAATCATTGAGTCGGTGGCGACATAGTGAAAGATCGTCCCGTCGTAACGACCCGACTCGACGTAGTTGTTCAAAAAGTTGTCGACCGTGGCGGGCGCCTTTTCGGAGTTCAAGCGAAGTTTGATCTCGCCGTAGTTGGTCGTCAAAACGACTTCCGGATGACTCTCGCGGGCCATCGGACGATACGCGTCGGTCATTTCCTCTGGCTCGACCGAGACCGGCGAACCGCTCAGCGAATCTCCCCCGGCCGCCGGAGCAGCCGAACCACCGTCAATCGAAGCGGCAGGCGGACTCGTTTCGCTGCCGCATCCAACGGCGAACAAAACGGAGAGGGCAAGAATCGACAAGAACAGATTGGGATAAGAACGCATTTCGAAAACGCCTCCGTGCGCGCTGGGATGCTGGCAAACGTTGCTGGCGTCTATCTTTGGGATTTTTGCTATTTGACGCAAGCTCGCTTTTTCAGGGGGTGACATTCGCAGAAACCCCGCCCACCAGGGCGCCCGGCGCTCGCCTTACCTACGACAGATCACCTTGTCTTGCGGGGCAACGAGGACTAGCATTTAATAAGCATCAAATTAAATGCGAAAGGAATGCTCCATGCTCAATCTAGAAAATGGCGTCGATTCGCTGACCAACTTCAAGCGACAGACATCGGAGTACTTAAGACAGCTTCACGAAAGCGGCTCGCCAATGGTGCTTACCGTCAACGGCAAGGCGGAAGTGGTCGTGCAGGACGCCGCCGCTTACCAGCGACTCGTCGAACTCGCCGCCCGGGCGGACCAGCAAGAAACCTTGGCCGCCATTCGCACCGGTCTGGCCGATGCCGAAGCAGGCCGAGTGAAGCCAGCCCGGGAGGCGCTAAAGGAGTTGGCGAAGAAGTTCGGCATCTCAGAATCTGATCAATAGCATGGCGTATGACGTCATCTTGACCGCGCGGGCGGAAGCCGATGTAGCGTCGGTGCTTCGGTGGTTTCACGACCAACAGGCAATCATCGCGGGCAACCGATGGTTCGGCCATTTGATGATAAAACTAACTGCCTTTTGAAAAATGCCATCGTGGCATTTTTCAACCTCGCCAGGCTCAGAGCATAGCTCTTCGCGGCTCGCAAAATAACGACTTACGTCGTTAATTTGGGATCGCATCCCTGCGATCACGCAGTCCGTCGAGAAAATCAACGAACTGCTAACCACGCTGGAAAACCATCCGCAGCGCGGCGACTTGGCCGCGGAATCGGAGGAGATCGGGCAGGAAATCCGCGAAGTATTGCTTGGACATCGCCGATACAAGCATCGCATTCTGTTCCAGGTCAGCAGTCACGTCGTCACCATATTACGCGTGCGGCACAGTTCGCGTGACTCCTTCACCCGAGAATATCTATCCTGATTCAAAAATTTGCAGTCGAACCGATGGAAACGTAGATTGATAAGGTCTACCCCGTTTCCGTCGCCTGGTTCACGATAGTGCACGGATGAAATCTTGAAGTCGGCACTCCGATCGCAATTTTCGTAAAAGGCTCTCCTTCCATGAAGACGCACCAGACAAGCTCACGCCAATCCCTGCTAGTTCTCTCCGCCTCCCTGCTCCTCTTGATCGCGACCTGCTTTTCTGCGACCCCAACTTTCGCTGCGGATGACGCAGATGCCATTCAAGGAACGTGGAACTTTGTCGAAGGTGAAGTGAACGGAACCTCGCTCGGCGAGATCCTCAAACGGCAAGGCATCACCAAGATGCAGGTCCAGTTCTCGGACGATGTCATGTCGATGTCGGGATTTGGTCCTCGCAATCAGCAGTGGGAATTCTCGCTGGATGAGACGAAGAATCCGAAAGAGGTTCGACTCGTCGCGGTCGAAACCGCTGGAAAGGCGGCAAAAGGGACGAAGCTTACCGCGATCTACGAGCTTGAAGGAGACCAGTTGAAGCTTTGCCTGCCGGGCGACGAAACGGTCGGCGTACCCAAGGATTTCAAGGCGCCCGCCGAATCACGACTTTCGTCCCTGATGCTGAAGCGTCAAACCGACAAAGAAGAATCCCCCGCCAAACCGTAATGCAATCGCCTACAGCCAGCCCAGGTATTCCTGATACCGATAAATCCACGGATGCGACCACGGGTTGAGCGCCGGGTAAGCGGCCGATGCCGCCGAGATCAGCAGCAACAGCGCCGCCAGCCAACAGGCCCACCGTCGCTTCGCGCACCAATCGGCGGCCGGTTGAAGCGTGACCAGCCAAAGCGGGATCAGCCAGAAGAGCCAACGGAAGCCAGAGCAAACGCCGCCGTAGTTGCGATCCTTCAGCGGGCGGAAGGTATAGAACAGCACGCAGACGATCGTCAGCGTGGCGATCATGATCGTCACGTCCCGCCATTGGCGATCGTCGCCGCGCAGTAGCATCACGCCGCCGACGACCGACAAAATCCAGATCGGCGTCAGCGAGAAGACGCCATGATGCCCGACCAACATGTGGAAGAGGTACGTCAGCCGCGACTGTTCGCCCAGGTCGACCCCCTTCTTCACGCCGTCGCGCCAGTAAGTGTCGGCATAGTCGTACCAGCGATCCCAGGTGCGAACCTCGATTACATTATCGACCTTTTGCAGCGCCCAGCGGCGATCGACGATTGGGTCATCCAACACCCAGCGGTCCCCGGCTTCGCGAACCTGAAGTTCCGGCGTCTCTGAGAGCTGCACGTCCAACGCGGCGAACTTTGCCCGGACCGGTTCCGGCACTTCTCCCTGGTCGAGTTCGGCCGCCGCTGCATCTACATCCAGCGTGGCGATTGCCGGACCATCGCTACGGTGCGCGTACGGCGGCTTCCAACTTCCATGGGCCCAGTAGGTCGTCCCAAACGAAGCGATCGCCACCAACAACGCGCCCGGCACGCCGGCAACGAGCGTCTTGGCAGGCGCCTTGATCAGCAAGGCCAAACCGAGCAGCCCCAGCAGCGACAGCGCCGGCAAGTCATTCGCCGCCGCAAATGCTGCGGCAAACCCAGCGCCAAAAAAGAGCCATGCGTCCCGTTTGCCATCGATCCAGATCCGCGTTCCCAGGTCAATCGCCACCATCGTCGCAACGGCGGCGACCAAATGGTTGTTGATTGTGATGGCGAACGTCGTCAGAAACGTGCCGAATGCCGCCGTGGTGAAGATAAACAGGCGTCCCCAATCGCTGCGACCGTAACGCTCCAGCATCGCAATCAGCGACGCGAACATCACCAGCAGCAAACCGACGTTGGTGATCACCAACATGATCCGGGCGACGTAAAATGGATAACTGCCGAGCGACAATCCCATCCCATTTTTGATCACCCAATATTCGCCCGCCAACATCACCGCCATCAGCGGCGGCTTGCTCGAATAGTAATGACGTTTGCCATCCGCGCCGACGTGGTAGACCTTGTCGATCGAATCCCAGCGGCGATCGGCGATCACATCGTCGATGGCGAACGTGCCGTAGTCAACCAAGGATCGGACCGTCGCCCAGCGGCTGCGGTCATTGGCGCTCATAAAGGGATGCTTGCCATGGTTGGCCGACATCTGGCCGATGCGGCCAATGATCGTGCCGACGCTCACGGCGATCAGCAACACGTAAATCGCCAGGCGCAATTGTCGGTTGGCGTCGTCGGTCATACGGTCGTATCAGAGCTGGTCGTGTCAGGAAGTTTGGTATAGCCGGACGTTTCCGAGATCGAATAGGGCGCCTGGCCGTGAGAGTTCTGCGCGGTGATCAATTCAGCCAACAGCCCGACCATCAGGAACTGGGTTCCCAACAATAGCGCCGTGATCACGTAGAAGATCATCGCCGTTTCATGAATGTGAATCGGATTCAAACCGAGCGCCGGAATGCGCGACAACACCCACCACAGCGCCAAGATCACCATCCCCAAGCCGCCAAAGGCGAAAAAGGCCAAGCCGATGCCACCCAGCAAATGCTGCGGACGTTGGCCGAACCCGGTGATGAACTTGACGGTCAGCAGATCAAGGAAGCCTTTGAAGATCCGGAAGAAGCCATACTTCGACTGGCCGAACTGCCGAGCCCGGTGATTGACGACGATCTCCCCCACTTTCCAACCGCGGGCCGCCGCCAACACCGGCACAAACCGATGCAATTCGCCATACAGGCGAACCTCGTCAAAGATCTCGCGGCGATAACATTTGAAGCCGCAGTTGTGATCATGCAGCCGCACGCCGGTCAATGTGCTGACCATCCAGTTGAAGATCCGCGACGGCAACACTTTGTGCCACGGGTCATGGCGGACTTGCTTGTAGCCGCTGACGACGTCGAGCCCGCTGTCAAGCTTCTCCAGGAATCGAGGAATCTCGGCTGGATCGTCTTGCAGGTCCGCGTCCAGCGTCAGCACCAGGTCGCCGCGAGCCGCCCGAAACCCAGCATCCAGCGCCGCCGCTTTGCCAAAATTACGACGAAAGCGAATCGCATTCACATTCGGATCGCTGTCGGCCAGTTCCTGCTCGACCTTCCACGAACCATCTTTGGAACCATCGTCAACAAAAATGATTTCGATCTGATAATCATTAGCGGCGGCGACATCGGTGAGTTCGCGATGAAGCTCTCGCAGGCTATCTTCTTCGTTATAGACGGGGATGACGGCGGAAAGACGCAAGGCGTATCTCGTTTCTTTTCGATCGGCCAGACGCCGCGTTAACGGGCGATCGGCGGGGTGGGAACCGAATCGTCGACGGGCGCATCGGCTGCTTTACGTCGCGAAAGGGCGAAAGGGAGAATATACAGGATAATTGAGATTACGATTTCCGCCACCATCCAAGAAACCCGCAACAGCACCGCCGACACCACCGCCACCGGCCGGCCGAAGACCGGCGCCGTCAGCTGCATCAGGATCAGCTCGCGAATTCCAAACCCACCAGGTAGCAAAGAAACAAACCCCGCAATCATCGCCAGCGCCACCGAGGCAATCAGCAGCGGCAACGTCTGCCACATTTCGGGCGCCGCCGCGACAGCGCCCGGAATCGATCGCATCGCGGCCAGATAACTGAGCCCCATCAGCGTCCAGGCAATAAAGTAGAAAACCCAGCCGATTCCCATCAGGCCGTAGTTGAGCCCGTGCATGTGCTCTTCCAGTCGCGGATTCAGCCGCGTGATCCGCAGCAAGACGATCACCTTGCGAAAGATCGGCGGCAAAGTCGGCACAAACGCGCACAGTCCCAAAGCCGCCGCCACCGCCAACAGAATCGTCTGCTCGCGAAACAGCACCGCCAGGATCACGCCGGAGTACGCGGCGCCGACCGCGATCATGGTCAGCGTCTCAATAAAAACCGCCACGACGGCGACCGTTTTTTCGACATGCGGCCCCTGAATCAGGCTGGTCCGCAACACGACCACCATCGCCTTGCCGGGGACATATTTGCCGAGATGGCCGATAAAGAAGGCCCGTACCGCCATCCCATACGACGGCTGTTGCCCCAGCGCCCGCAGGACAAAGTACCAATAAGAGGCCATCGGCAGCGACGCGAGCGCGTAGATGGCGCCCGCGACCACGAGCCATTGCCACTGGATCGCGCCGACCGACTCGCCATGGGCGCCCATATCCTGGACCGCCTTGGAGACGTTCCACCAGACCCCCGCGACCACGACGAGAAAGATGACAATCTTCGCTGCCAGCGTCAGCCAACTCTTCCATGATTTTTTCGGAGAGGATTCTTCGGTCGGGGGCACCAGCAAACTCAACTCAGGTAATTTCTAGGTAACAATCCGAGTTTATTCTGTGCCGAAACCGATTTCGCCACAAGCGCAGCTGCCGCGCGGCGAAATCCAGTCTGATAAAATGCGTCGCAAACGCAATTCTCACCCCAGCCAAGCCAAATGCCGGATTCGCCACGTATGACTTCGCCGAAAATGTTCTCCTTCTGGGCGCTGCTGGCCATTGTGGCGGTCGCCGCCTTTTTTACCTACCAGGTAATGTCGATCTTTCTAGTGCCGATGTTCCTGGCGGCGATCCTGGTGGTGATTTTTCGGCCGCTGCATGACTGGATGCTGCAAAAGCTGAAAGGCCGCAACGCCCTGGCCGCCGGAGCGACGACGCTGGTCATCTTGCTGATCGTGCTGGTCCCGATGATCGGCATTTTCTCAATGGCGATCAAAGAAACGATCGACCTGGTCCGCAGCGACGACCAGCCCAAAGTCGAGGTCCGGCTCGATCGGCTGCGGAATCGGCTAGGCCTGACAATCCCCAATCCGCCCCTTTACCATCAGATTGTCGAGGAGATCGACAACCTGATCGAAACGCCCCCGACCGGGCGATCGGCCGATGCGGCGACCGCGCTGATCACGCAATTACGGGACGATCTCAATAACTATCGGGAAGATCTCGGCGAGGCGACGATCCAGGAGATCGAAGCGGGAGGCGACGCCGAACTCGAAAACCACGATCAGCTGATCGCCGACGCCCGGGCAGGAAAGATCGAACAGATCGCTGTCGACCTAGAGCAAGATCCTCAGTTGGGGACCATGTCGGCAGACGCGTTTTCTCGCTGGCGGACGATGTCGGAAGCGATCGATATCGCCAACGCCCAATTGGGCGAGATCCTCGATGCGGTCAAGAACGAACAGCTCACCCCGGGCGATCTAATTTTCGCCTCGCGGATGGAAGATGTCCGCGCCGCGCTCCGCCGCCAGACCGTCGCCTATCTGGGCGGGCAGCCGATGGCCACCTTGCGGCTCTACGCAAACCCGGGCGATCGCGAGGCGTCGCGCTTCCAGGCCGTCGCCATCGATCGCCTAGAGACCTACGTTCTGCCGGTCACCGGCGCCGGAACCAAGTTTGTCGGCGGCCTAGTGCTGGGGATCGGCATCTTGATCCTTAGCTTGTACTACTTCTTCTACGACGGGCCGGCGCTGATCAGCGCCGCGATGCGACTTTCGCCGCTCGATGATGAATACGAACGCCAGCTGATCGAAGAGTTCAGCCGCGTCTCTCGCGCCGTCGTGCTGGCGACGCTGCTATCGGCAGTCGCGCAAGGAATTTTGGCCGGCATTGGCTTTTGGTTCTGCGGGCTCGAATCGGTCTTCTTGCTGATGTTCCTCACCATGACGCTGGCGATGGTGCCGTTTGCTGGCGCCGCATCGGTTTGGGTGCCGGTCAGCATTTGGCTGATCGTCGCCGAGGAAAAAATGGCCGCCGGCATAGGCTTGGCAATCTACGGGGTTGCGGTCATTTCGCTGGTCGACAACATCATCAAGCCGTTCGTTTTGCATGGTCAATCGAAGTTACACCCGCTGCTGGCGCTGCTATCGGTGCTCGGCGGCGTGTCGGCGCTGGGGCCGATCGGCATCTTGGTCGGACCGATGTTGGTCGCATTTATGCAAGTCTTGTTGAACATGTTGCGCGGAGAACTCGTAAAAATGGGCGAGGCGGAGTCGCTCAAGGATACAAACTTGAGGAAATCCTCTTAACGGCCAGGGATTGCTTGCAAATGTCGCTTTCCTGTTCCCGGCATTCTAGTTACGATGATGCCGGCAATTTTACGCCAGTGCCGTACGAGGAGATGGAAACGTGTACGCCGCCGCTCTATTACTTGCAACCGCCGCCGTTGGAGTCGACACCGGTTGGCAGCCCGCTCAGGATGATCCGCAGAGCGTGCAATACATCATTCAGATCGAGCCGGAAGTGCTGCAGAAGATGCTGCGCGACGGGACTCCGATCGACAGCATCGTCCCTCCGGATGTGCCTGGCGGCGTCATCCGTTGTTTCCGCGTGCAACTGGGCGAAGACGAACTTCCCCGCGAAATGCCGGCGGTCGCCAAAGCAGGCTACAACGCCGAAATTGAAAACGACAACGCGACGCTTCACAAAATGGTCGAAGCGGAACCGCTCGCTTTGAACCCGGCGCCCGACAATCGCTCGGCCGCGTCAACCGCCGCACCTGCGCTCGACACGCTGGCCCAATCGCCGACGCCCCGTTATAGCTCGGCGCTGAGCCCCGGCGGTTCGACCTTTCCCAGCAGTTCGGCCGGCGCCGGTACGCCGCTGAACCCGACCACGCGGACCGCCAATGCTGCCGACGCCAATCCGTCGCTCAGCGGAACCGGCAGCAGTTTCTCAATCCCCGGCGGCAGCACCACCACCCCAGTTAGATCTTCGACGCCAAGCAGCCGTTTTGCGCCATCGACGCCCGCGACCAGCACGCCGACTGCCAACAGCGCGAGGTCTTCCACGTATCCCCGCAGCGGCTCCTCGAACACGCCGACCAGCAATCCGAGCAGCGAGTACCCGCAGTACACCTCGCCGCCGCTCAACACACCGACCCGCAACGACACGGTTCCGCTGGGCGGAACGAGCAACGGCGGCAATAGCTATGGACGCTTCAGCGATTCGTATGCCACGCCCGGCAGCAGCAACAACTACTCGCCGGGCCAAAGCGGCGCCAACAACTCCGGCAACCTGACGCCGATCAACAGCACTCCCCCCAGCGCAAACAACAACCCGCAAAACAATAACAACGGCGGCAACTACACTCCCCCGTCGAACAACCAGCAGCAGCAACCGCCCAACAATAACAACAACTATCAGCAGCCGGGCAACAACTACCAACAACCGCCTCAACAGCAGCAGCCGTACCCGCAACAGCCGCCGGTTCCGTACAGTCAGCCCGGCTACGTCAACACTTTCCAACCGAACCCGTACATGCCGAACATGGGCTATCCGCCGCAATACAACCCGTACTTGGCGGCGCTGCCCGGCTTTGGGGCTCCGGCGCTGACGCCCCCGGCGCAGCAACAACCGGCTGCCCAAACGCCCCCGCCCGCCGCACAACCCCCGGCGCCTTCCCCCAGCGATCGCCCGGCGAGGGACCTGGAAGAAGAGCCGACGAAACCGGCCGAACCAGTCGAACGTCCTTACTGGATGTTGGTAATCGTCGCCTTCCTGTCGCTCGGCTTCAACATCTACATGGGCTGGATGGTCGTCGACTTCCGCACCAAGTACCGCGACATCCTGGCCGGCTTCCGCGAGTTGAAAGCGGCCAATTAGTCACTCGCGACAACTGAACAACGAAAGAAGACGCCCCTGCGGCGTCTTTTTTTGTGCGCCGCGCACATCGAGCTTGCGAGGCAGCCACACCACTGCAATCTAAAACTCTGCAAGGCCCCACACACTTTCGGCTTGCGACCCTGTTGCAAAAATAACGCACGAAAAGGGCGCAGAACTTAGCGGTTTCTAGTCCCTTCAGCGGCAAACTTGCCCGCGTTTTGGTCAGGCGGTTGTTAGAATGCCGTTTTCCCCTGGCGCGCGAACTCTCGAGGAATCGACCATTCGCCTGCTTCCCCCTGCATGCCCCGCTTCGTTTCGTCATTACCTGGAAGATGAGGTCTTCATGTCCTTTTTGATGCACCGCTTGCGTGCTTCGTTGTTCGCCGTCGCGACCCTCGCGACCCCGGTTTGGGCTCTGTCTCACGTCACGTTGGCCGCCGAAGCGCCGGCCGTCGAACCAGCGGTCGCCGTTGATTTTGATCCGGCCGCTTCGACCAACGTCGACGCGCTTGCCGCTCACTTGGATACCGTCCGCCGTGAAATGGGGGAACTGCAAGGAACTGCCAAAGAGCAGAAAATGGCGTTCATCAAATTGATGCGTGAATTGAGCGTGACTTGCCAACGCATTATTGATCTCGATGGAACCGGCCTCCCGCGAAAAAAAGCGCATACCTTCAAGATCGTCTCGCATTGCGCGATCGCCGGCGCCACTGGCGACGACGCCGACAAAGCCGCCTTCGACGCAGCGGTCGACGAAGGCCTGGCCATTAACGACTCCGGCACGGTAACGGTCACCATTTTCCACATGCTGGATGACCACGTTCGGGCCACGATGCACGGCAAGCAACGCGATCTCGATCAGATGCTGGCCGACGCTCAGAAGAAAATTGACATGACCCAACCCGGCCTCCCTGGACTGGTCGCTGCGAAGGTGATTGCTCCCTACTTTGTCGGCGCCAATCGTCCTGAAGGGCTGAAGATGCTCGAGACCGCGATCGCGCTGAACGCCGATTCCAACAATCCAGAAGTTCAACAGCTGCGAGACAAGGTGGAAGGACTCTACCGTCGTTCGACGATCATCGGCAAGCCGCTCGAACTGAGCGGCACGATGCTGGACGGGTCGGAACTCGACTGGTCCGCCTATCGCGGCAAGGTCGTGCTGGTCGACTTCTTCGCCACCTGGTGCGGTCCGTGCCGCGCTGAGATGCCGCATGTGCTGGAGATGTACGAGAAGTACCAAGACCACGGGTTTGAAGTCCTGGGGATCTCGCTCGATGATTCTCGCGAGAACGCCGAAAGCTACGTCGCCGAAATGAAGCTCCCCTGGAAAACGATGTTCCCGGTCGAAGAAGCCGATCGCGGTTGGAATCACCCGCTGGTCACTTACCTGGGCATCGACGCCATCCCGCAAGCGATCCTGGTTGACCAAGACGGCAACGTCATCAACCTGAACGCCCGCGGCGACAAGCTGACCAGCGAGCTGCAGCGACTACTCGCCCCGGCCCCCGTCGCGCCGCTAACGTCGGAAGAAAAATCGTAACCCAGCGGTAGGGCAGGCCGTGCCTGCCGAATGCGTCGTCCACTGCAAAAGCCCACGTTTCTCCCCAACGAAACGCGGGCTTTTCGCTGCGTGATCCGCTAAGGTAGGGTGCGTCTGGACGCACCAAGCCCTGTCGCTGGATGTCGAATTACCATCGCGTGGCAACGCAAAGGGCCCAGCCGATACGCCCTCCGGACATTTAGAGAAGTCCAGATTTTCGCCGCTTCTTGGTGCGTCTCGACGCACCCTACCCCGGATATTGGAGTGCGCTCGCATGGTTCGGTTCATCATCCTCGTACTGATGACATGCTCACTATGCGTGACTTCCGCTTACGCCCAGTTCAACATCAGATCTACCCCGCCGCCAGACGCCGTTTTTGGTGAGCCAGATGAAAATGGCGCTCGACTAGTCACCTTCACCACCTATTCCAGTACGGCTCCGGTCGTTGGAATTGTTAGCCCCGATCTTTTTCCTGACACCAACCAGGGACTCGGCGAGAAGATGAATCAAGTTGAGCAGCATCGCTTCATGACCATCCTCGGTCCAATACCCCCTGGCGTCTATCGTTATCGCTACACTTGCGACGACGCCGGCCGATGGCGTCAGCTCCGTTTTCCCGATGCGACGCCGGTCGACTTGCGCGACATTCCGCATGGCGTCGTCGCCGGCATCAATTACTACAGCCCATATCAGCAGTCGTTCGCCCAGTTTCATATCTACACGCCCCCGGGTTATGAGTGGAACGACAAAGCGTATCCAGTGCTCTACATCCTCTGTGATCGCAGCGAGTCGAGCGAAACCTGGGGGCAACTCAGCCGCGTGAATTTACTGCTCGACAATCTGATTGACGCCGGCCAGGCACAGCCCATGTTCCTGGTCGTCTGCCCAGCCCCAGAAGTTCGCTTTACCGAAGACGATGAATTTCGCGACGAAATCCGGCGATATTTAGAGCGCAACTATCGCGTGCTTCCTGGTGCCGAGCAGCGAGCTGTCTTTGGCAGCGCGATCGTCGACCGTGCTTTCAAGGAATTCGGCAGCTTCGGCTACATCGCCAATATCGACGCCCCCACCACCTACTTTCCCTTCCGCGATCCCGAGCGCGAACTCCCCACCTGGCAGCAGCATCACCAGCATCACCAGCGTCACCTGAACGACGAAGAGCGCCGAAAAAAGGTGCGGCTCATTTGGTTCGGCTATCCTCACGGCGACGAACACGCCGCCAAAGCCGACCAGCTTGCGCTCCTGCTGACGCAGCACCACTTCCCAGTCGAAGTCTATCGATCCAACAAAACCAACCGCTGGCAAGACCGCCGCGACTATCTGATCGAGCTGTTGCCGAAGTTGTTTCAGCCGGATCCCGAGAACTAGCGCGAGACAGACGCGTCCGCACCATTTATACTAGGGAAATCTTGTCGCCCCGCCTCTCGCTCTTCCTTCCTCGCGAACTAGCGCATGATCCGATCCCCCTGTCTTTACTTCGTGCTACATGCGGCGCCGATATCGGTGGCAAGCAGTGGCACGAATTGATCCAGACGCTCGACCAGGGAGACTTCCCGCAAACTCGACTGTTGCGGCAATTGAAACAGCAAGGCTTCACCGGCCCAGTCACGTTGCAATGCTACGGCGTGCAGGGGGGCAGGAAACAAAACCTAGAACGTTCGATCAACGCCTTGCGAAAGACGATCGCAGCGGTATCACCGTCGTAGGCTGGGTTGAAACCCAGCTCTTCCTGACGCAAAACGGCGACTTGCTGGGTCTCGACCCAGCCTACGAAAAAGGAACCCTGGCCGTGGCCCCAAATATCAGCATGCAATACTTCAAGACTCCCCGACTCGCGGTTGTTCTTCTCCTTCTGCTATCCCATACGATCGCCCGCGCGGACGAACCAGCGGCCAAACGTCCCAACGTCCTCTTCATCGCCGTCGACGACCTCCGCGTGCAACTCGGCTGCTACGGCGACTCACTCGTCCAAACGCCCAACCTCGATCGACTATCGAAGCGGAGCATGCTGTTCGAGCAGGCTTACTGCCAGCAGGCGCTTTGCAATCCTTCGCGAACGTCGCTGATGACCGGGCGCTATCCCGATTCGCTCGGCGTTTGGGATTTGCCGACCCATTTTCGCCAGGTCGAGCCGAGCCTGGTAACGCTGCCGCAGCACTTCAAGCAACACGGTTACTTCACCCGCGACATTGGCAAGATCTATCACAACTACCGCCAGGCGATCGACAACGATCCGCAGTCATGGTCGACGCCGTCGATCTTCGATATCGGCGCCCATTCGCAAGACTGGTACGTTGAGGGGCAACCGTTCGAGCTGCACAAGGTTCCCAAAGGCCCGTCGTTCCAGCGCGTTGATGTGCCGGACGAAGCCTATCTGGACGGACGAATTGCCGCCGCCGCGGTCGCCGAGCTAAAGCGACAAGCCAAGCTCGACCAGCCCTTCTTTTTGGCCGTCGGTTTCTGGAAACCGCACCTCCCCTTCAATGCCCCGCAGAAATATTGGGACCTGTACGATCCAGAAGAGATCGCGGCGCAACTCCACAAACAACCACACGGCGACGCCCCCGACATCGCCCGGCATGACAACCGCGAACTGCGGGGCTACGCCAACATTCCCAAGCAAGGCGAAATCTCCGCCGACGCGAAGGTGCGTCTGCACCATGGCTATAACGCCGCGATCAGCTTCGTCGACGCCCAGATCGGCAAGGTCCTAGACGCTTTGGAAGCGACCGGCCAGGCCGACAACACGATCGTCGTCTTCTGGTCCGATCACGGCTTTCACTTGGGCGAACATGACCTGTGGGCCAAGACGACCAACTTCGAGCTCGACGCCCACGTGCCGCTGTTGATTGCCGACCCGCGCAGCAAGTCGCCCGGTCAGCGAACCGCCGCCCTGGTCGAACTGGTCGACCTCTACCCCACCCTGGTCGACCTGTGCGGGCTCTCTTCGGCCACCAAGCTCGACGGCCAAAGCCTTCGCCCGATCCTCGCAGATCCCACCGCCACGATCCGCCAGTCCGCCCTCACCCAACACCCGCGGCCCGCCTATTACCAAGGGAAGCCAGAGGTAATGGGCTACTCAATCCGGACCGCCAACTATCGGTACACCGAGTGGCGCCAGTTTGCCTCCGGCGAAGTGGCGGCGGTGGAGTTGTATGACGAGCGGAATGATCCGGGCGAGCTGCGGAACTTGGCGGGAGAGGATTCGCAGGCGGAGCGTTTGGCGGAATTGGCGGAGGCGCTTGCGGAGCGAATCGCGACCTCACCATAGACATCCATCGCCACAGTACATGCTCGACAAAATTGCTTGACAAAGCGCACGCGATCTTGGTCGATTGTGGTGTGGTAGTGAGTGCGCGACGTGGGCCTTCCGGCTGGAGGTTGGCGACTGGCGGGGAGCGTGAAAAAAAATGCGACGTCGAGTCCACTTTCGCTTCGGGCGCTAACCGAAGTCGGTAGCCCCAAAAAAATTCGTGGGCGAGTCCACTTTGCATTAGGGCGCGAACGAATTCGGCGATCGAAGCGAAAAAAAGATGTATGAATGGTCCAGTCCGGTCCGCAGCCCCGCAGGTTCGAAAGAAAGCAGCACGGGGTGGAGTCGCGGTAAGCGCCCTAACCCCGGGCTAGGGCGTCAGTTAGAGAGGGAATCCCTGAAGGGGCGAGCTAAAGGAATTGCGGAGGACTCGAAAAAAACGAAACGGTCCGGTCCAGGCAGTCCGGCGTTTGGCAGCGTTTACCCGGTTCGGGTTAGATCGCCCCCTTGGGGCTTTTGATTGGGTTTACCGAAGGTGACCCAGGACTGCGTCGCGGAAACGCGACTCCGCCCTGGGCTACTTTAGCGGCGCCCCGTTGGGGCTGAAGAAAAAAAAGCGTTTGGCGGTCCAGTCCGGTCCTCAGCCCCGAAGGTTCGAAAGAAAGCAGCACGGGGTGGAGTCGCGGTAAGCGCCCTAACCCCTGGCTAGGAAGTCAGTTAGAGAGGGAATCCCTGAAGGGGCGAGCTAAAGGAATCGCGGAGGACTCGAAAAAAATGAAATGGTCCGGTCCAGTCGGTCCGTCCGGCGGGGCGAAGACATGCTCTTCCGTCGAAGACGCCGTAAGAACATGGCGCCAGCGGGTCTCGAAAAAAATGGCGCGCGAGCGGTCCAGTCCGGTTCGTCATTCACGCCGCCCCGGCGTCGGCGATTTGTTGGGCAATTTGATGGGCGTCTAAATCGCCGGTTAGCGGCACAATGCGGCATTCGCTGAGGCTGCGGAACCAGGTGCATTGGCGTTTGGCGAATTGCCGGGTGCGGGTTTTCACCTTTTCAATCGCCACGTCCAGAGTGCATTTGCCTTCCAGGCAATTGATCACTTCGCGATAGCCGACTGCCTGCAGGGCGGTGTCGCTCAAAGGGGCTTCCCACTGCAGCAGCAATTCAACTTCGGCGACCAGGCCATCGGCGAACATTTGATCGACGCGGCGGTTGATGCGGTCGTGCAGTTCGGCTCGGGGCCAATCGAGGGCGAAGACGCGGCAGTCTTCGGCGTCGCGGCCTTCGTCAAAGTCGTTCTGCAGATGGCTGATCGGTTGGCCGGTCGACTTGTAGACTTCCAAAGCGCGGATCATCCGGCGAACGTCGTTCGGGTTGATTTTGGCGGCGGAGAGGGGATCGACCTGCTTTAAGCGTCGATGCAATGCTTCGGCGCCAACGGCGGCGACTTCCTCTTCGACCATGCGGCGGAACTCGGGATCGGGCGCCGGACCGGAGGTGAGCCCGCGGAGGAGCCCTTTCAGATAGAGCGGCGTACCGCCGACGAACAACGCCTGCTTGCCGCGGCTCTGGATGTCGCAGACGGCGGCGGCGGCCAGTTCCAGGTAGTTGGCGACGCTGGAGTCTTCGGTCGGATCGAGGACGTCGATCAGGTGATGCGGCACGATCGCCTGCTCGGCCGGGCTTGGCTTGGCGGTGCCGATATCCATGCCGCGGAAGAGGGCCATCGAGTCGAGCGAGAGGATTTCGGCGTTGATTTGCTGGGCCAATTGCAGCCCGATCGCCGATTTCCCCCCAGCCGTAGGACCGGTTAAAAACCAACAATCGAGAAAATCAACATCTGCGGAAGCGTTCATCAGCGGGGGTAATCGCGTAAATTTCAAGAAGATTGGGCCGTTCGCTGGGGCCCGGAGGGTGGCCGCAATTTCGCAAAGTCCCCTTCCCAGCTAGAATAGGTCCTTTGGCCAACCGTTCCCCTCCCTAGTAGTGAAGCAGCCGTGGCGCCCAACGAATCCCACATTCTCGCTCAATTGATGGCGGTGATCGAGGACCGTAAGGCCAATCCGCCTGAAAAATCGTACACGACCAAGCTGTTTGCCGGCGGAGTCGACAAAATCGGCGGCAAAATCATGGAAGAGGCGGCCGAAACGGTCGAAGCGGCCGGCGAACCTGGCGAAGAGGGTAAGGATCACCTCATCTACGAGGCAGGCGACCTGATTTATCACCTGTTCGTGCTGCTTTGCCACAAAGAGATTACGCTGCCCGAAGTGGAGCAAGAGTTGGCTCGCCGCTTCGGCGTTTCGGGCATCGACGAAAAAGCGTCGCGGAAGACGAACGACTAATCGCGACTGACTGCACCCCCGATTTTAGATTCGACTTATGGAAAACCTTCGTATCGGCGTTCCCAGCAAAGGACGTCTGGCCGAGTTGGCCACTGACCTGTTGAAAGACGCCGGCCTCAGCTTCCGTCGCCAGGACCGCAGCTTGTTTGCCCTGGTCAAAGACGCCCCGGTCGAGATCACCTTTCTGCGGACCGACGACATTCCGGTGTTGTGCGCCGAAGGGGCGATCGACATGGGGATCACCGGCAGCGACCTGGTCGCTGAAGCCGGAGTCGAACTGGTTGAGCGTTTGGCCCTGGGCGTCGGCAATTGCCGCCTGGCGGTTTGCGTGCCTGAAAGCAGCGCGATCAAAACGGCCGCCGACCTGGATGGCGCCCGGATCGCGACCAGCTTTCCGCATGTGACCGAAAAGTACCTGGCCGAGCATGGCGCCAAAGCGCACATGGTAACGCTGTCGGGGAGCGTCGAAGTGATGATCTCGCTCGGCGTGGCCGACGCGATCGTTGACCTGGTCGAAACCGGCAGCACGCTGGCCGCCAATCGCCTGCGAATCTTGGACGAGATCGGCCGCTACGAAACGATCCTGATTCAGAACCATAATCCGCGACACGCCGAGATGGCCGACCGGGTTGTTCGCCGCCTGGAAGGGGTCGTGATCGCCCGCAGCTACTCGCTGCTGGAATACAACATCCCCCGCACGAAGCTGGCCGAGGCCGAGAAGATCGCCCCTGGCTTTAACTCGCCGACGGTCAGCGCCCTGGAAGACGCCGATTGGTGCGCGGTCCGCGTGATGGTTCCTCGCAAGCAGGTCATCCCGGCGATGGAACAGTTGGAAGCGATCGGCGCTTCGGCGATTCTGGAAACGCAGATCGCCAACTGCCGCCTGTAAGAGCGCTTCTTCGCATAGGGCATAAAAAAGCGAGACGCACATCGGCGTCTCGCTTGTCGATGAATCAACAATCGCCCGTAGACGGCTAGAGCGTTTTTCTGATAGCTGTCGCGTTTCTGGCGTTGGTGAGGCAAGCTGGTCAACGCCGACCAGCGCGGCCGCAACCAGCCAGAACGATACAGATGGAGGAAAACCGCTCTAGTGCCCCGCCATCGCGGTCTTGGCGGTGGGCGAGCTTTCGCTAGCTGCGGCCGTTGCGCTGGACGGGCCCGCTTCCTGCAGGACCTTGATCACGTCTTGCTTGGTGATGACGTCGCTCAGCACATAGACTTCGCCGGGACGGTTGGCCGGGAAGACGGCGAACATCGGGATCGAGTTGTAACCCAAGCCATTGAGCAGCGCCTTCAGCGGCGGGTCTTCGTTGGTATAGTCGATGATCTTCGGCACGATGGAGTTGGCCGAAACGACCGCTGCGACTTCCTCGGTATCGATTGCCGAAGCGAAGTTGTACTTGCAGTTCGGGCACCAGGTCGCCGTAAAGTCGACCATCACGGTTTGCCCCGACTGCTGCAGCGAAATCAGGTCATCTTCGATGGTGGCGTATTCCGACTCGGCGACGTATTGCCACGCGATCTCGGTTTCGCCATGCACCAGCAGCGTAAACGAGCCATAGGCGCCAACCACAGCGACCGCGATCGCGGCGCCCCAGTATTTCATCGATGTGCCGAACTCTGACGCTGGCGGCGTCAATTGCAGGATCCAACAGCTAACGCCTAGAAAGACCAGCAATGCCAAGGTCGGCAGGAAGTAGTCTTTGTCCACGATGGTCAACATATAGACAACCGTGCCGAGTAGGACGAAGCCCATCAGGTTCTTGAACGTCTCCATCCAAGCGCCCGGCTTCGGCAGAAAGCGAATCATCGACGGGAAGGCGGCGATCAACAGATAGGGCGAAGCCATGCCGAGGCCGATGCAGGTAAAGACCAGGAAGGTGACGTAAGGCTCGCTCGCCAAGGTAAACCCAAACACCGGCCCTAAAAACGGCCCGCTACAAGGAGTCGCCAAGAGCGTGGTGAAGATCCCTTTGAAGAAGGCGCCGCTGTAACCTTCGCGGGAGGTCAACTCGCCCGCGGTCGAACCGCCGACAAAGCCCGGGATCTGCAGTTCCCACACGCCCAAAAAACTGAGGGCCATCACAAAGACCAAGCTGAGCAGCGGAATCGAGAACCAGGGGTTACCGAACTGCGAGCCCCAACCTTGGGCCGTGGCGTCGCCGCCGGCCGATTCTCCCAGGACATGCGCCCCGATCGCCAACAAGGCGAGGGCCCAGAAGACCGACAGCAAACCAAGCGTATAGACGACGTTCAAACCAAGGACGCGAGCCCGATGCTCGCCCCCCTGATGCGCGAAAGCCATGATCTTCAGACCGACGACCGGCAGCACGCACGGCATGAAGTTGAGCAACCCGCCGCCGATCAGCGCCAGGAACATCGCCATGTAGATGCTGGTGATCTTTTCGGAGTTAACGACTTGCCAGCGGCCACCATCGCCGTCGCTGGGCGGAGCGGTCGGCTGCGGGGTCTCGGCGACCGCGACGACCTCATTGCCCGCAGCGGCGTCCGCGGCGGAGTTGTACGGAGTTTCGCTGAACGCGAGTTCGGTCGTACCGACGTCGGTTGCGGCGCCAACATTGACGACCGCTTCAAACTTCACGCCATGCGGACGATCACAGGTCGCTTCGGTGCAGGTTTGATAGCCGAGATAGCCGACGATCGGATGCTCGCCGGGGGCGGCGTCCTTGGGCACCAAGACTTCAAACGTCCAGATGGTGTCCCCTTCGTGATACTTCAGCGGCGATTCGCCGGGGATCAACTCTTTGACGACGACCGGATTCTTGGTCGTAGGCGTAGTCATCTTCCACGGGGTCTCTTTGCCGAGACCCATGATCGTCGGTTTGTAGATCAGCGGGTCTTCGGTGTCGTAGGCGTAGACGTGATAGTGATCGGTCACCTTGACCGTCAACGTCACCAGCACCTTGTCGCCCGGCTCAACCGCCTTGGGGGCGACATAGCCGCTGACGATCGAGTGACCGGCCGGCGTTTCGTAGTTGCCTGGCTTGCCGGTAATTTTGTAACTGCCCATCGCCGCGACCGGCGCCGGCGTCGCCGCAGCGCCAAAGCCAGCCGGCACGTTGACCTTTTCTTCGCCGGCGAACTTCGCTTCGAGCGTCGCTCGCTGCGGCACGCACGTCCCCGCGTCAGAGCAGGTCTGTCCCGAGTATTTCAATTCCAGCGTCAGAGCGCTGGGATCGACTCCGTCGGCCAGCGCGATCGGCGCCGTCCAAGTGACCGAGTGATAGTGCTTCTCTTGCGCGACCGGCATGATGGCGTCGGGCGGCACGATCTTCGGCTTCTGATCGGTCGAGAACGTACCGATCGCCGTAACGGCCGGATTGGGCGTCAGCGTCAACTTCGACGGCAACGGCCCACCCGGCTTCTGCGTGATCGAGTAGAGGTACCAACCGTTGTCGACCGACGCGGTCACTTCCAACTTGCCAAACTTCTTCGACGGATCGACAAAGAACTTGCCGGTCACCGACAGGTTGGGGTCGCTGCCGGCCATGCCGCCGTCGAGACCATCCAGCCCGGCGAACGGATCAAAGCCTTGCGCATGAACGGAGGAAGTGAGAGGAAGCGAAACGAGCGTCGTCAGCAACAAGAGCGCGGCGAAAATCGTCAGTCGCGATACAAGCTTCGAAGTCATGCGATCGTGAAACTCGAGGTGAGGGTAAGGGAATACCTGACAGCCGCAGGTGGGATTGCAGCTCGGCAATGGGTCGCGGCAGTCGGGCGACGTTCAACGTTATTCTATCGTCTATCGTTTCATCTGAGCCACCGTGCGTCAGTGAAACAAAAGACAGTTGTCGACGCTAGCGGCTGGAACGATCCCTCTATTTCAATAGAAACCGCATGCGGCGTAAAGAGATATCTAGTCGGTTCAGGACCACTTCTGGTTGCGGGAAACTCCGCTTTTCGACGGCAATCCACTCGATCCACTGCAATCCGGTCAACAGCGCCGCCGAGCGATCAAAGGTGGCGATGGCCCGGCGTTCTGCGGGCAAAAGCGGGCGATGACGCTCATAACGCGTCAAAAAATCGTCCCAACCGGTGCGGTCGTTCTCAAACAACGAACCGCACAGCCGGGCCAAATCGCCGGCGCAAGATTCTCGGCGAACGGCGCCAAAATCGATCACACCGGTCACAAAAGCGCCTGTCAGGAAAATATGGTCACTATGAATATCGCGAAGACACTCCTGCAGTGGTAATGGCGCCTTGGCCGCAGCGCTTAATTCGTCGCGAATCGGCGACGCCAAGTGCGGGAAAAGCGCGAGCGTCTCTCGCGCACGAGCAGCGAATTCGGGCCATCCGACTTGTTCGATCTGTCGCTCGATTTGCGCAAAATCGGTTGCCTGCCACCGCGTCAGCATTTCCAAGCGTTGCCCTAGGCCAGGCGATGTGTCTAGCGTGGCGGTCGATCGCGTGGCGTTATGGATCGCCGCCAGTGCAGCGACTACAGCATCCAGCTGTGGGGGCGAAATCGCCCCTGGATCAGGCGGCTCGCCAGGCATCCACTCCGCCAATTCCCAGAATCCAAGTGCGCTTTTTGCGAACGAATCCCCCTCTTTGGTCGTAAATAGAGAGGGAATGAACTTTAGATTCGCCTCGCGCCACTGACGTTGTAACGAGTGGACGAAGCTCAAGCGGGACATGGTCGTCTCGCGGGGCCAAAGCCGCAGCGCGTAACGGCGGTCTTCGGTCTCGACGCGCCAGATCGCGCCGCCGCTGAAACCGCCGGCCGAGCCGAGCGGCACAAGCTGCAACGAACGAGCGCAAACTTCGGAAAACCGCGAAAGCTGACTTTTCGCCGCAAGATTCCGGTCGTTAATTGCAACAATCTGTTCGTGTTCAGGCTTGCCAAACATGGCGCAAACGAAAAAATCCCTCTAGGTGATCCAATTCCCCTGCGCGGAATTATGCACAATTTTTGTCATGAGATCGCCGGAAAACTTTTCCCAAAACTGCCCATGTGAGAAAATGGGGTATATTTTAGTACCCATACCCTCATGCGGCGGACACGCCTCCTCGTAATGCCTCTAGTCGCTTCGTCTGCCCTCAAAACATTAGCTCCCCCGCATTAAGAGAAACTGATAATGATACTGTCGACCCAATTGCGGTCCTCTGTGGCGGTTCTGATCGCCGCCGGGCTTACGTTCACGTTCAGCCCACTTTCGGCCTATGCCGACGATGCGGCCGCCGAAAAGGAAACGCCTGCCGAAACCGCCAAACCGAATGACAACGCCGACAAGGTCATGGCGACCAGCGGCGGATCTTCGAGCAGCAGCGGCGGCGGCGGAAGCGCGAGCAGCACGCCGGACCACGTCCGCATTCTGAAGGACTTCAAAAAGGTAGATGGCCTGATCCCCATGCATCACAAGGGGAATCGACTGTACCTGGAGCTTTCGTCGCAGCACTACAGCGGCGAGTATATCGTGCTGATCTCGATCAGTCGCGGCATCGGCCAGTATCCGATCTATGGCGGATTCAGCTGGGGCTTTGGCGACGACTGGGTTTGGCAATTCCGCAAGGTCGACGACAACGTCCATATCGTTCGCAAGAACGTCCGTTTTAAGGCCGATGGCAACAAGCCGGAAGCGAAAGCGGTCAAACATGCCTACGGCGACAGCGTGCTGTTCAGCCTGCCGGCCGACAAGAAAGGCCCCAATGGCGGCGACCTGGTCGACGTCACCCCGGTCTTCATGAGCGACCTGCCGATGATTTCGGACGCTTTGCCGGGCGCCTCGTTCTCGCCCAGCAAGTCGGTCTTCAGCGAAGTCAAAGGCTTTGACAAGAACATCGAACTGGAAGTCGCCGCGACTTACCAGACCAGCGGCCGCATGAGCATGGACACCGTGCCCGATAGCCGCGGCGTTTCGATCGACATCCACTACTCGATCAGCAAGATTCCGTCCAACGGCTATAAGCCTCGCTTGGCGGACGATCGCGTCGGGTACTTCCTGACGGTGGTCAAGAACTTCTCGCAATCCGATAACGACCAGTTCGTCCGTTACATCAATCGCTGGGACCTGAAGAAAGCGGAACCGAGCGCCAAGATGTCGGAACCGGCCGAGCCGATTCTGTTCCACTTGGAAAACACCGTTCCCTACAAGTACCGCAAGCCGATCCGCGACGGCATCCTCGAATGGAACAAAGCGTTCGAGCAGGCTGGCTTTATCGATGCGGTTCGCGTTCGCCAGCAAGAAGACGACGACACCTGGGATCCGGAAGACGTTAACTACAACACCTTCCGCTGGATCACCTCGGACGCCGGTTTTGCGATGGGCCCGTCGCGCACCAACCCGTACAACGGGCAGTTGCTCGACGCCGACATCATCTTCGACGCCTCGTTTTTGAACTCGTGGCAACAAACGTTCGAAGACATCAATCCGCAAGGTATCGCGGCCCTGACCGGCGGTTGGCCGGAACGTCAGGCCGAAATCGATCGCCTGACCGGCAACACCTCCGGTTCAAAGATGCCGCACGCGGCCTGCATGTTGGGTCGCGGCATGACCAGCCAAATGGCTTTCGCCAACCTGATCGCCGCCGAAGGCGCCGCCGCGGCGGACGATCGCGAAGAGGTTCGCGAAAAGCTGTTCATGCAAGGGTTGAAGGAAGTCACGATGCACGAAGTCGGGCACACGCTCGGCCTGCGTCACAACTTCAAGGCCAGCAAGTTCCGCACGCTGGAAGAGATGAATGATCCGAAGATCGCCGCCGACGGGATGGTCTCGAGCGTCATGGACTATGTCCCGGCCAACATCGCCCCGAAAGGCGAGAAGCAAGGCGACTACTTCCCGCAGACGATCGGCCCGTACGACGCCTGGGCGATCCAGTACGGCTACACCCCGTACTCGGGCGGAACCGAAGGGGAAAAGAAAGAGCTCGACAAGCTGGCGTCGCGTAGCGGCGAAGCGGGCCTGATCTACTCGACCGACGAGGACACCGTCAGCGGCGCCCCCGATCCGGACTCGAACCGCTTCGACTTTGGCGATGACGCCGTCGAATTCGCCGAACGACAAGCGACCGTCGTACGTGAAGCGATGGACGACCTGGTCAATCGCGTGGTGAAAGAGGGAGACGACTACTCGAAGGCGCGTCGCGCGTTCAACGTCTTGCTCAGCACCCACGGTCAGGCGATGTTCTTCGTTTCCCGTTATGTTGGCGGCGTCCACACCAGCCGCAGCCACAAGGGAGACAAAGACGCTCAGCCGCCGATGAAGACGGTCGACGTTGAGCAGCAACGTGCGGCCCTGAAGCTGCTCGAAGAGCAGGTCTTCAGCGACACGCCGTACGAAGTCGATCCTTCGATCTACAACCAGCTGGCCCCGTCGCACTGGGATCACTGGGGAACTTCAACGACCTCGCGCCCCGACTTCCCGATCCACAGCTACATCGCCATGTGGCAGGATCGCGTGATGTCGCAGTTGCTCTCGTCGGGCACTCTGACCCGGATGCACGATTCGGAACTGAAGGTAGCCGAAGACGAAGAGGCGATGACCACCGCCGAACTGCTGGAACGCCTGACCGATGTCGTTTATAGCGAACTGAACGACATCAAGAAGGGTGACGAAAAGTTCACCAACAGCGATCCGGCGATCAGCAGCCTGCGTCGCGGTCTGCAGCGGAACTACCTCCGCCGCTTGTCGAACATCGCTCTGGGCGAGACTTTCGCTCCGGAAGATTGCCAGACGATCGCCTATGTGCAGTTGGTCGACCTGTCGAAGAAGATCGATCAGACCTTGAAGAAGAAGGTGAAGCTGGACGCCTACACCCAGGCTCACCTACTCGAAACCAAGGCCCGCATCGGCAAGGTCCTCGACTCGCAGCTGATCTTCGCCAGCCCGTAATTCGGCGGCGAACAATCTAAAAACCAGAAAGCCCTCTTCGACCAGAAGAGGGCTTTTTTGTGCGCAAGCCGCCGTGATTGTAATCCGCACCGCGAGCGAGAGAAATTCGTTGGGGCAAATGACTAATGTCTAATTTCGGCCTTGAAAACCCTCTTCCACTAGACATTAGTTCTTAGACATTAGTCATTCTCTGTGACCGCATTTCCCTCGCTCGCGCGTCGTGCTACTATTCTTTCTCCCCCGCAATCAGCTATCCTACACGCAGTAGAAATGCGCCCGCCGGTCGCTTGCAGGAGACCTTTCGATGAAGATGATCGTCGCCCTGATTCAGCCGAACAAATTGGATTCGTTGCGCGATGCGCTGAAGGAGATTTCGGTCGAACGGTTCACCGTGTCCGACGCCGAAGGGTACGGGCGACAACGGGGACACTCGGCCACGTTTCGCGGCGTTGAGTATCAAACGACCCTGCTGCGGAAGATTTCGATTGAGCTGGTCGTCAATGATGACTTTCTAGAACGGGCGCTGTCGACGATCGAGAACGTCGCCCGGACCGGCCAAGACGGCTGCATCGGCGACGGCAAGATCTTCGTCATGCCGGTCGAGCAAACCATTCAAATCGGAGGGGCCGCCCGAGGACCATCGGCGGTCTAACGCAGAGAAAGCCACACGCACCATGAAGATCGTCTATTTCACCCGCGACCTGCTCTTCCCCAGCAAAGCGCAACAAGCGGCCCGCATGGGCGGCGTCACGCTACAGATGGTCGGATCGTCGGAACAATGCGCCGCCGCCGTCGATGACGAGACGGAGCGCGTGGTGGTCGATCTCGGTTCGACGACCGAATCGTTGGCCGATCTGGTGACGGCCCTGAAGGCGAAGAAGCCGGAACTCGAGCTAATCGCCTACGGCCCGCATGTGCAAACCGACCGCTTGGCGGCCGCAAAAACAGCCGGCTTCCGCACGATGAGCAACGGGCAACTCCACAGCGGCATGCACGAAGTCTTTGGCAAAGCGGAAAGCTGAGAGCAGAAAGCCGAAGACGCAAAACAGACCGGCGCTTCTCCTCCGCTTTCCCGTTTCCGCTTTTCATCTAGTCTGCAGGCGGCGGTGGCGTCGATTCGAAATTCCCCGGCGCTTTACTTTCCGGCTCGGCCGCCGTGCTCCCTTCTTCGGTCGCAAATGTCGGCGGAGGAAAGCGGACCTCGTCTTCCAGGGCGACTTCGTCGAGCTCGGCCTGATCAACGTCGTAGCGCAACAGCAGGTAAATGGCCGTCGCCGCGATGAAGAAGAAGCCGTAGACGTAGCCGTCGATAATCCGGGCGACCAATCCGCGCCAGAAGTGAATGATGCGAGCGCCTTGCGTCAGTTGCGGCCCATCCCCGGCGATCGCTTGCGGGAAGTACAGCGCGTCTTCGACGGCAACATGGATCTCGGCCAGACGTTCGTCGCCGGCGCCCAGGGAGAACGCCCAATCGGTCATGCCGAGCGACACCACCACGATCACCGAAATGACGAACAGCCCCAGCACGCCCACCGCCAACGAGATTGCGGAGTAAAAGGCGAAGTGGAGCGGGCGCTGCGTGACGTACGCGTACGAACGACTCAGCGCGTCAAAGGCATCGGACGCTTCGGTCGCAATCGCGCCCCACATCAGCGGCCAACCAAACAGTAGCGGTATCAACAGCGCTGCCGTCATCACGCCGAAAATCGCGGCGACAAAGTAGAGGATGCCGGAGATCAACAGTCCGACGTCGCCGAAGTAGGACAACAGGCCCAGCAGGATCGCAGGGATTGCAAACGCCAGGACGCCCAGCAATGGGAACAGCGGCGCCGTAAAGAACGACAAGAATCGATACAGGCCGAACTTGAGGGCCGCCTTCAAACCGCAGCGCTCGTCGCGGGTGAGCGCCAGCGCCGCAATCCGGCAAATCGCGCCGCCAAAAACGGACCACACGGCGGTCGCCCATAATGCGCAAAACGCCCGGTAGGCGGCGCTGCGGATCGAGTTATGCACCGAGAAAAACGTCCGATAGGGACGGGTCGCGTGCACCCAGACTTCCTGGATCGGGTCGGCAATCAGCAAGATCGTGCCCAGACGACCTTCCGCCGCTTGCTCTACCGCCCGCTTGGCGAACAGCGGCGGATGTACCACCTCGGCCTGCGGACGTTCTTCCTGGGGCAAGAAAACCTGAGCAGCGCCCCACCAACCAACGTCAACCAAGATTACGCCGGCGATCGCCAGCAGGAGGACGCGCAGTTGGAACGAAACGCCAAAGGTGCGAAATATCAAAACCCAGGGAAAGACGTCGCGCCAGGAAATGGAACGGAGCACGTCACGGTCATCAGTCATTCGAGATCTCCACACGCCACGGGGGTGCAACCGAGCGTGGGGGCATTATAGAACCGACCCGCCGAGCGTAAAACGTCACTCAGCCTCGTCTTCCGGAATTTCTCCGGCGAGTTGACTGAGTCGGCGATCAATGTCGACCGGCATCGAATAAGACTCGCCCAGCCAAGACCCCAGATCAATCTGGCGACAGCGCTCGCTGCAGAACGGCATCGACTTGGTAGGCTCTTCAAATTCGGTCTCGCAGGTTGGGCATTTCATGGTTTCCATTTTAAGGGGAATCGTGCAATCCGCGTAGGGGCGAAGTTGGCGTCTGGCGATCGCGAAACGTCTGCACGCAGTGCGGCATGATGAGAAGCGGACGCTGGACGAACCGACCTTGCGTCCCCTGCCCTTGCTCGGGATCGTCTCTGCCTTCTCCTGCTCCTGGCTACCGGAACACTCGCTGGCGAGAACTTCCGCCAATCGCGAATAGGCGGTCCCAGCTAGCGTCAGTGCCAATCGCGCTTGCGGCGAACCACACTTGCGTTCGGGGCCAAAATCGCCGATAGTTTACATAACGACCTTTTTTATGCAACACAATTTGCCGGTCCTTGCCCATCTCTTTCGGCAGCGAGCCGGAAGATCGACATCTAGGGAGACGAGTCGAATGCCTGCCGAAAATACGGGACGTGTTGATCGCCGCACTTTTAACGCCGGCCTGGTGGTCGGGGGGACGACCCTGACGATGGAAGGACTTTGCGGGACCGCAGTTGCGGCCGAAACCAGCCCGGTCGCCGCCAACGATCAGCGACTGCCGACGATTTTCGTCGCCCATGGTTCGCCAGAACTGGCCGTCGATCCGGTCCGCGGCGCCCCGTTCGCCCAATGGGGACAAGCGATGCCGGCGCCCAAGGCGATTATGGTGGTCTCGGCCCACTGGGAGAAGACCCGCCCGGTAATGCTTAGTTCGACCGATCCGAAAGAACTGGTCTACGACTTCGGCGGCTTTCCTCGCCCGCTGTACGAAGTTCGTTATGACGCTCCCGGCGCCAAAGACCTGGCGACTCGCGTCGAGTCGCTGCTTCCCCAATCGTCGGTGATGCGATCCGAGCGCGGTCTCGATCATGGCGCCTGGACGCCGCTCGTTCATATGTACCCGAAGGCCGAGATCCCGGTGCTGCAGGTTTCGATGCCGAGCGCCGAAGGTCCCCGCGGGCTCTTCGAGTTTGGCCGCGCCCTCGCGCCGCTGCGTGACGAAGGGGTGCTGATCATCGGCAGCGGCAATATTACGCATCCGATGCTGGAACTCCGCCGCGGACTTCCGCGCGAAACGCCGACCTGGGCGGGCGACTTCGACGCCTGGGCGGCCGCCGCGGTTGAAGCGAAAAACTACGGCGAGCTGATCAACTACGCCGCCAAGGGCCCCGACGTCCGTCGCAACCATCCGACGCCTGATCACTTCCTACCGCTGCTGGTGGTCGCCGGCGTGGCGAGCGTCCAGGATGCGAAACCGAAGTTTGTGCTGGAAGAGTTCGAGTACAACCTGTTCAGCCGTCGTTCGATCGAGTTTGTTTAAGAGCATGGAAAGCGGAATGTCCAAGGACGATCCATCGCAACGTGCGCCGCTGATGTTGGCGGTGATTCTCGGAGGCCTGTGCGCGATCGGCCCGTTGGCGATCGATATGTACATGCCGGGGTTCCCACAGATGGCGACCGACTTTTCGGTCGAATCAGGCGCGATCCAGTTTAGCCTGACGACGTTCTTCACCGGCTTGATGTTTGGTCAATTGCTGTGCGGCCCGTTGTCCGACAAGTATGGCCGAAAGCCGTTGATTTTCGGCGGCCTGGGCTTGTTTGCTCTCTCCGCGTTCGGCTGCGCCGCGGCGCCCGATGCGGCGAGTCTCTACACGTTTCGCTTTTTCCAAGGACTGGGCGGATCGATCGGCATGGTCATGGCGTTCGCCGTGACGCGCGACCTCTATACCGGTCTAGCTGCGGCGAAACTGCTGTCGCTGATCGTCATGCTGGTCAGCGTGGCGCCGATCATCGCGCCAGTCCTGGGAAGCATGGTGGTGAAGTTCGGCTCGTGGAGGATCATTTTTTGCCTGCTTGGTCTGTTTGGCGGGGCGCTCATCGGGCTGACCGCCTGGAAGCTTCCCGAAACGCGTAGTCCTGATCTGCGCCGCAGCGGAAAGCTGACCGACGGTCTCGTGCATTACGGAACGCTGCTGCGGAGTCGCCGGTTCCTGCCGTTGGTGCTGGTCTCCAGCGCCGTGCAAGGAGGAATGTTCGCCTACCTGGCGGCCTCCTCCTCGGTCTATATGACGACGCTGGGCCTAAGTCCGCTGCAATACAGCATGGCGTTTGGTTTGAACGCGTTTGGCCTGATGATCGCCGCCAAGCTCGCGCCGGTGTTGATTCGTCGCTTCCAAGCGCAACGCCTGCTTTGGGCGATGCTGCTGATCGATCTGGTTGCCGGCCTCCTACTAACCATCCTCACGCTCACGGGGCACCTCTCCTTAGCGCCGGTCGCTGCGATGTTGTTCACGATCGTCGCGGCCAATGGAATCATCATGCCGCTCACCAGCATGATGGCGCTCGATTCGTTCGGTCACATTTCTGGAACCGCGGCGGCGCTAATGGGAGCGATCCGTTTCGCCGCCGGCGCAGTCGCCAGCGGAGCAACGGCCGCTTTTTCGGATGGAACGCCCCTCTCGATGTCGGTCGTGATGGCCGTTTGCAGCTTTTCTGCGATCGTGATCGCGGCGACGACGCTTCCGCGGCAAGACGAAGAAGCGATCGTCGAGAAGGTCGAGCTTTCTACCGAAGAATCTGCATAAAAAAAGCCGCCGCCATGATGCCCGGCGACGGCCATTGATTCAGTCTATCGGAAGCGAGACTAGTCTTTCGACTTGGAGGAGTTCTTCGACTTCGACGTGCTCTTGCTCGAACTCTTCGAGTCGCTACTCTTCGACTCGGTCGATGACGACGAACTGCTGCTCGAATCGCCGCTGGCGCCCTTCTTGTACGAGTCGCTACGGTAGTCGGTGATGTAGAAGCCCGAGCCCTTAAAGATCAACCCGCCGCCGGTGCTGAACAACCGGCGCAGTTTCTTCTTCTTGCACTTTGGGCATTTCGTCAACGGATCGTCGCTGAGGTTTTGAAACTCCTCAAATTGATGTTGGCAAGCGTCGCATTCGTATTCGTAGGTCGGCATCGTAGCACCTGGAAACCAAGCCTGGCTTCCCCCTGGGTTGAAGTTAGGAACTCTCTCCATCAGCCGCCGCTGCGGGGCCGCCGGTCGAGACAATCACTTGAGCGGGGCGAATAACGCGGTCATGCAGTTGGTACCCGGTTTGGGTGACCATCAAGACGTGCCCCGCCGGAACGTCGCCGCTGGGTTGCTGCAAAATGGCGTCGTGCAAGTTCGGATCAAACGGTTGCCCCAGCGCATCAATCGCCTTGCAGCCTCGCTTGGCGAGGACGTCCAGCATGTTTTGCGCGACCATCTTCACCCCGGTGACGATGCCGGCCGCTTCCGGCGATTCGCCGGCCGATTCGATCGCCCGGGTCAGGTTGTCGATCACCGGCAGCAGGTCCGAGATCAGCGGGACGTCGGCGTATTTGACCGACTCGTCCATTTCGCGGCGCATCCGCTTGCGGAGATTCTCCATGTCGGCCTGAGCCAACAGGATGCGGCGTTCGGCGCCCGCCAAGTCTTCGCGCAGTTTGTTCGTTTCGCTATCGAGCGTGTCCTGGGCCAGCGCTTCATCGACGGCGCTCGCAGAATCCGAAGTCGCTTCGCTGGTGACGTCTAGCGGTTGTTCTTCCGGAGAAGGGTTTTCATTCGACACGGTATCGTATCCTTCGGCTATTTTTCCTTCACGGCGTCGTTTTCATCGTCGCCGGAGGAGAACAAGTAATCACGAATCGATTCCAGGAACGACTTGCGGTGCGGGCTGACGTTGGTGTGTTCCAACTCGGCCAGCTCGCGCAACAACTCTTCCTGGCGCTGTTCCAATTTCTTCGGCACTTCGATGTACGTTTGCACGTACATGTCCCCTTTGCCGCGGCCATGCGGATCGGGCATTCCTTGTCCGCGGACCTTGAAGACCTCGCCCGACTGCGTCCCTTTCGGCACGTTCAGCAGATGGGCGCCATCGACCAGCGTGGGAACCTCAATCTCGGCGCCCAGCGCAGCCTGGGTGTAGCTGATCGGCATTTTTAGAATCAGATGCTCGCCATCGCGCTCGAACAGCTTGTGCCGCCGTAGCGAAATAAAGCAGTAGCAATCGCCTGCCGGACCGCCATTGGGGCTCGGTTGCCCTTCGCCGGTCAGACGAACCCGCATCTGGTCGTCGACGCCGGCCGGGATGTTGACGTCCAATTCGACGCGACGGCTCTGATAACCTTGACCACGGCAACTGCGGCAGGGATCGGTAATTTTGACCCCGGCGCCGTTACAAGACGGGCAAGTCGTTTGCACGCGGAGAATGCCCGCTTGCTGGACTACCTGACCATGACCGCCGCAGCGACCGCAGCGTTCGGGCTGCGAACCAGCCGCAGCGCCGCTTCCCTGGCAGGTTTCGCAGGTCTCGCGACGATCGAACAAAACGGTTTTCTCGACGCCGCGGGCCGCTTCCTCCAAGTCGAGCGTGACTTGAACTTTGATATCCGCGCCTTTGCTGACGCGACGACCACCCCGCGAACGTCCCCGTCCACTGCCGAAGATATCGCCAAAGATCCCCCCGCCAAAGATATCGCCGAACGCTTCGAAGATATCCTCTGCGTCGGAATACTGACGTTGCTGCCCGTCGACCCCGGCATGCCCATATTGGTCATACCGATTCCGCTTGTCGGGATCGTTCAGCACCTCGTACGCTTCGGCCGCCTGCTTGAATTTCAGCATGGCGTTTTCGTCGTCGGGATTGCTGTCGGGATGGTATTTGATCGCCAGCTTGCGATACGCCTTGGCGATTTCGTCTCCACTCGCCGTCCGCGTGACGCCGAGAACTTCGTAATAGTCGGCTTTTACGGCCATATCCTCAGTCCGTAGCGTAGTCAACAAAATGGGCTGCTCTCGCCCAGGAAAGCAGCCCACTGCCGATTTTCAATCAGGGAGCGGACGCTACTGTCGGTCCGCTTCCACGTTTCATCGGGAAGATTCTACTCGTCCGTTAGCGAATGACGCCTTCGACGCGAGTATCCTTATCTTCCTTATCGAAGTTGGTCACCATCGCTTCGGTGGTCAACAACAGACCAGCGATGCTCGCGGCGTTCGACAGAGCGGTGCGAACCACCTTGGCCGGATCGATGATGCCCGCCTTCAGCATGTCGCAGTACTGACCGCTGTTGGCGTCATAACCAGTGTTGGCGCTCTTCTGCAGAACTTCGTCGACGACGACCGCGCCGTCGATGCCGGCGTTGTCGGCGATCTGCTTCATCGGAGCGGCGAGACAGTTCAGGATGATATCGACCCCGATCTTCTCGTCACCCTTGGCCGCCGAGCGAGCCTTTTCGACCGCTTCTTTGCAGCGAACCAAAGCGACGCCGCCGCCCGGCAGAATGCCTTCTTCCAGGGCCGCGCGAGTCGCATGCAGGGCGTCTTCGACGCGCGCCTTGGTCTGCTTCATTTCGGCTTCGGTTTCGGCGCCAACCGCAATCACGGCGACCCCACCGGCCAGCTTCGCCAAGCGTTCCTGATACTTCTCTTTGTCGTATTCGCTTTCGGTTTCTTCGATCTGCTTCTTCAGCTGACCGATGCGTTGCTCCAGCGCCGACTTGTCGCCGCCACCTTGGACGATCGTGGTGTTGTCCTTGGTCACGGTGATCCGCTTGGCCTTACCAAGCTGACCCAGCTGAACCTTGTCGAGCGAAATGCCCAGGTCTTCGCTGATGACGGTGGCGCCGGTCAGGACCGCCATGTCGGCCAGCATCGCCTTGCGACGATCGCCGAAGCCCGGCGCCTTGACGGCACAGACGTTCAGCACGCCGCGAAGCTTGTTGACGACCAGGGCGGTCAGGGCTTCGCCATCGACGTCTTCGGCGACGATCAACAGCGGCTTGCCGGTTCCGCTGACCTGCTCCAGGACCGGAACCAGATCGCGGATGTTGCTGATCTTCTTCTCGAACAGCAGGATCAACGCGTTTTCCAACTCGCAATCCATTTCGGCCGGATTCGAGATGAAGTAGGGCGAGACGTAACCCTTGTCGAACTGCATCCCTTCGACATAGTCGACGGTCGTTTCGCGGGTCTTGCCTTCTTCGACGGTGATGACGCCGTCTTTGCCGACGCGGTACAGCGCTTCGGCCAGCAGATCGCCGATCGTGTGATCGTTGTTGGCGCTGATGGCGCCGACGTGGGCGACTTCTTCCTTACCCTTAACCGGCTTGGCGTTGGCCAACAGTTGGGCTTCGGCCGCCGCGACCGCCTTCTCGATACCGCGACGGATCGCCGACGGGTTGCTGCCGGCGACGATGTTGCGGATACCTTCTTTGAAGATCGCACGCGCCAGAACGGTCGCCGTGGTCGTACCGTCGCCAGCGACGTCCGACGTCTTGCTGGCGACTTCGTTCACCAGCTTGGCGCCCATGTTCTCGAAACGATCTTCGAGTTCGATTTCTTTCGAGACGGTCACGCCGTCTTTGGTTACGGTCGGGCCGCCGAACGACTTGTTGATGATGACGTTTCGACCGGTCGGTCCCATCGTCACCGCAACCGCGCTGGCCAGCTTGTCGATCCCCTTGAGCATTTTGCTGCGGGCATGATCGTCGAAAAGCAGTTGTTTCGCCACGCTTGAATGTCCTTATATGGAATGATTCGGAATGACTTCAGTACCAGCCGGTACGACTAGTCGTTGACCACCTTGGCGAGAATTTCGCTCTCGCGGAGGATCTTGTATTCCTCACCGTCAATTTCGATGTCGCTGCCGCCGTACTTGCCGTAGATCACTTCGTCGCCGATCGTGATCGACAGTTCGGCGCGGGCGCCGCTATCGAGCAACTTGCCCGGACCAACCGCCAACACGGTGCCGCGTTGCGGCTTTTCCTGAGCCGAACCGGGCAGCACGATGCCGCCAGCGGTCGTTTCTTCGGCGTCCAGCGGCTGCACGACGACGCGGTCATCCAACGTGCGAATCTTCAGTTTCTTGGCCATCTGCGTCTATCCTTCGTCTGTATTGTTTTTTTGATTTTGTGGAGAGGTGATTGTCGCTGCCGAAGCGGCTGGATTACATCATGCCCGGCATTCCCATGCCACCCATGCCACCCATGCCACCCATGCCACCCATGCCACCCATGCCACCGTGGTCGTGGTGATCATGGTCGCCGCCCGCTTCTTCTTCCGAAGGAATTTCGGTGATCAGCGAGTCGGTCGTCAGCAACAGCGAAGCGACGCTGGCCGCGTTGAACAGGGCGGTGCGAACCACCTTGGCCGGGTCAATCACACCCGCGTCGATCAGATCTTCGTAGTTGCCGTTGTCGGCGTTGTAACCTTCGTTCGTCTTCTTCTGCTGACGAACGCGGTTGACCACGACCGAACCTTCGACGCCGGCATTTTCGGCAATCGTACGGAGCGGGTATTCCAGAACCTTCGCAATGATGTCGGCGCCCAGCTTGGCGTCCCCTTCCAGACCCAACTTCTTCAGGGCCTTTTCGGCACGCAGTAGCGCAACGCCGCCACCCGGAACGATCCCTTCTTGCAGGGCGGCCTGCGTGGCGCTCTTGGCGTCTTCCAGCAGGTCCTTCCGTTCCTTCATTTCGGTTTCGGTGATCGCGCCACAGTTGATCTGCGCGACGCCGCCGGCCAGCTTGGCCAGACGTTCTTGCAGCTTTTCGCGATCGTATTCGCTATCGGTCGCTTCGATTTCGCGACGGATCTGATCAACGCGACCTTCGATGTCGGCCTTCTTGCCGGCGCCGCCGACGAAGACGGTGTTGCCCGACGAGATCTTGACCTTCTTGATGCGGCCCAGGTCCGACAGCTTGACGCTTTCCAGGTCGATGCCCAGGTCCTTGAAGACCGGCGTGGCGGCGGTCAGAACCGCGATGTCGCCCAGCATCGCCTTGCGACGATCGCCGTAGCCCGGCGCCTTGACGGCACAGACGTTCAAGATGCCGCGGAGCTTGTTGACGACCAGCGTCGCCAGAGCTTCGCCTTCGATGTCCTCGGCGATGATCAGCAGCGGCTTGTTCGACTTGCTGACCGCTTCCAGGATCGGAACCAGCTTCTTGGCCGACGAGATCTTTTCCTCAAAGACCAGCACGTAGGCGTCGTCCAGTTCGACCGTCTGGGCGTCTTCGTCGGTGACGAAGTGGGGCGACAGATAGCCGCGATCGAACTGCATCCCTTCGACCACTTCGACGGTCGTTTCGCTGCCACGACCTTCTTCGACCGTGATGACGCCGTCTTTGCCGACCTTCAGGAACGCTTCGGCCAAGACCTTGCCGATCGCCGGATCGTTGTTGCCCGCGATCGTGGCGACTTGTTCGATCTCTTTCTTGCTCTTCTCGTTGATTTTCACGGCCATCTTCTGGACCGCTTCGCTAACGGCGTCCACCGCTTTGGCGATGCCGCGAGCCAGGGCCATCGCATCGGCGCCGGCGGCCAACATCTTCAGACCTTCGCGATAGATCGCTTCGGCCAGGACGGTGGCGGTAGTGGTGCCGTCGCCCGCGACGTCATTCGTCTTGCTGGCCGCTTCTTTGACCAGCTGGCAGGCGAGGTTTTCGTAGGGATCATCCAGATCGATATCCTCGGCGACGGTGACGCCGTCCTTGGTTACCTTCGGCGAACCCCAACCTTTATCCAAAACCGCATTGCGACCACGCGGTCCAAGCGTGCTTTTCACGGCACGAGCCAGCTTCGTAACGCCGTCTAGGAGCGGCTGGCGGGCATCGTCGCCAAAAACCATCTGTTTCGCCACGTTTGGAATCCTCCTCTTGTGGAATCAACGACTCTCGCTGTCGCCTGGGCCGAATTGCCACAGTTACCGAACAGCGGATGGGGATGAATTGTCTTGTTGTGGACGCTCCGCGAAGTTTGCCATCGTCAAGAATGGCAGACCGACAAAAGCGACGCCCACCTAAACGCAACCGCTGTGCCAAAATGTCAAAGAAGCGCCTAAGTGGCGGTTTTCACGAGAGTTAGAAACTTGCCCCACCCAGGCGGTCAATTCGCCAAGCGGGGGCATTTCTGATTTGTGCCAAATTGGCAGCGGCCGCATAGGGACACGAAAAAAGGCCAGGCCTTCCCTTCCCTGCTGGAAGAATAGACCTGGCCCGACTTGCTGAAACCGCCGCGCCGGCGGCGGTAGCCTGGTGGTGCGGCCGCTGGCAAAGGGCCGCACGCTGTTCTGCTGTTAGCTGCCTGTTGAGAAAATCAACGGACTGCTAGGCGTTCATCCGCTTCGGAATCGTGAACGAGTAGATGATCACGATCGCTCCGGACGACATCATGCTCCATGGCGCCCAAGGAGGCGGAGAAACGCTGCGCGGCCCACCTTCGCCCATCATGCTGGCCGTATCCACGATCAGACATTCGGCGCCGACGATGATCAGGGTGATACCAACTGCCAAGAAAAATGACCGCCACATGGCTTCGATTCCTTCAATCCGACCGCCAGAAAGAAAATCCGGTTTCCTCCTTCGGTTATCGGAAGGAAAGTGGCGAGAACATGCCCTTCTGCTAGCGAAGCGGCATACCCGGCGCCGCTGCGAGGATCGGCATAGACCGCAGAACGCGACTACAGGCACGTCCGGGCAGAAAACCGCACAACATCCGGCTTTTCTCTGACATCCGGCCGTGGCGTTTGTCTCGGTTATACCGCTACTTTTCACTGGCAATTCGACCAAACCGCAAGAACTGTTTTGCCCTCGAAGCCGATTCGGGTGATAATCCGGGTGCCCTTACGCCCCCTCGATCGTACTTCTCTTTGCTAACCGATTGCCATGATCGCTCGCGTTTTGCTTGGACTTTTGCTGGGACTCGCCTGTTTCTCGCAAACCCATGCCGACCTGGTGCTGTACAACGTGCCGGGGACGAAGCTGGTTTTCATTCTGCAGGGGCGAGCGACCGTCAATCCTGGGGCGAACGTCACGTTCCGCCATCCGACGTTTGGCAATCTCTATATGAATGCCGCGAACGTCAAGATTTACAAAGTTCCGTCGGTCCAATCGCAAGCGGTCAATAAGTTGAGCACCGCCAAGGCGGCCGGCGACTTGAATGGCTGTCTCGACGCGGCACGTTACGCCCTGAAGATCGGCAAGCTGAATATCTTCTACGACGCGTGTAAGGCGGCCTGGGAAATCGATCCCAATGACGACCGAGTGAAAAAGCTGGTCGAAACCAAGCAGGCGATCGACAAGCCGGTGCCGATCGATCCAGCGCAAGAAAAGATCATGCGGGACTTCACCAAGAACCGCCAAGATATGAAATTTGTCCGCAGCAAGCACTTCCTGCTCTTGCACGATACGTCGAGCCGAAAGAGCAAACGGGACAACAAGACCCGGGCCGAAGAGCGTCTGGAACTGCTGGAAACGGTCTACGAAAGTTTCCTGATGAAGTTCTGCCTGGAAGGGGTCGAACTGGAGGTGCCCGACAAGTTACTGATGGTGGTGCTGTTTGCCGAACACCGCGAGTACCTGCAGTTCGTCACGCTGCTGGGCCCCGAGCTGGCGTCGGCGGCCGGGTTCTATCATCGACTCGACAACGTGGCGGTCTTCTACGATCAAGGGACCGACGAATCGTTCGAGGCGCTCAACTTCATCAGCAAGAAGATCCAAAGCGAGCGGGACGAAATCGTCCGCCGTAAAATCAGCGGCATGGCCGATGTGATCCGCTTCGCCGATACGCTTAATCTATTGATCGACGTGAAGCGAGAGAACCTCGACATCGAAGTGGTCAGTCACGAAGCGACTCACCAATTGGCGGCCAATACCGGGCTGATGCCAGAGAACCGCCCGATCCCGACGTGGGCGGCGGAAGGGATGGCGACCTACTTTGAGTCGCCCAAACAAGCGGCCTGGAGCGGCATTGGCGCCGTCAATTCGGAACGGCTCGGCTGGTACCGCGAACTGGCGCCAATCCGCAGCGTCTCGAACATCGACTTTATCGTCAGCGATCAGATCTTCACCCGGGCGGCCAACAACTTCACCACGCTGCACGCCTATGGGCAATCGTGGGCCTTCACCCACTTTCTGATGGAAAAGCACTTCGACAAGTTGATCGCCTACTATCGCGAACTTGGCAAACTACCCGAGGCGACTCACACCACGCCCGACGAGTTGCAGAAGGCGTTTGACAAAGTCTTTGGCCAGAACAAACAGGCGCTCGACGCCGAGTGGCGGGCGTACATGCGATCGTTGCGTACTGATTTGGAGGAGACGTTGGCGAAAGCGCGGTAAGCTACCCGAGAATCCGAGCAACAACTAGCCGTTTCGCGATTCACTATAGCTTGCCTCGAAGAATTTCAACTTCGTCCGCCAAGCTTGGAGCCAATTCATTCAAGCGGCTTGGTATATCACGGTTGCCATGAATTACCGTGAGAACGTAGATCGCTAACTCCGAACGATCACAAACCACCAGATGCCTATTCACGCGATAGAATTGGAGTGTCGCAGAAAACTGGGCTTCGTGCCGAAGTAGATCAGGCTGCTCTTTAATCCGGGCCAGGGCAGACTCTAAGTCGTCTAGATATTTTTCGGATTGGCGTTTTCCGAAATTAGCGGCTGTGTAGGTTCGAATTTCCGCCAAATCAGCCAGAGCGCGATCAGTGAGGAGTAGCTGAACGTTGCCCGCGTTCCTTTTCACTGCCGTACCTTCTTGTTGGCAAGCAACTTTCGCAGGTCGCCCTCAAACGGCGTCGTCCTTCCAGCAATCGCGTCCTGATATCCTTCCAGGATCTTGTCGCGCACTGCCTCGGCCTCTTGCGACACTTTCTGCCGTCGAATGAGATCACGAACAAATTCGCTCGGCGTCGCGAAAAGAGTTCCGTCGCCGCAATTTTGGTCGACAAATGCACGCAACTCGTCGGTAAGCGACAAATTCAATGAACTAGGCATGATCGCTCTCCTTCCCACCTTCCAAGCTAAACGATCGCCCGATATTCGTCAATATTCGTCAAATATCAACCTAAAGAGCGTGAATTCGGACCAGCGACTAAGGTCTAGTCTAACTCGTCGACAGTCGCTGCTCGTTACTCCACCAGCCAAACCCGAGCCACTTTCGTCACCTGAAACCCGCTCGTATCGCCATCCGTTTCTAGCACCAACTTGATCGTTCCGCCGTCTGCTTTTTCGCAAGAGATCACCCTGGCGGCAATTGGCTCAGCAGAGGGCTGTAGACTGGCGTCGGTTGGCGCCACTTTGACGGTCACCGGCGGCGCGTTTGGTTTCTTCCTATCGGTCATTTGCTTCGCCGTCAGTTCACTTCCTTCGCGGAACATCGTTAGCTCCAGATTGCCGCCGTCGACCAGATCAATATAGCCAGGCGCCCCTTCACGGCGATCGCACCATAAATCACGTCGCCAGCAACACTTCCAGCAGATAGGCGTCGTTCCGCCCCGCTTTTAGCCGCTTGTTCTTCACGCCCACCTTGGCCGTTTTGTTGTTCTTCAAGAGGCTCAAACTCGTTCTTCGCAGCAGGCTGAAGTTGATGTCGGCGTTTCCTTTTCGGATGCGGCTTTGGTCCTCGCCGAACGTTACGTCGAGTTGCCAATGCAAACTGTTCTCGATGCTCCAGTGACCGCGGACCGCTTCGGCGAAGCGTTTGCCCGTGAGGTATTTGCTAACGATATAGTAGCGGACGTCGCTTGTCTCTTTGCCGTTTTGCTTGACGATGTTGATCGTCATGCCGATCGCTTTCAACTTCTTCCACTTGCTCGCGTACGGAAAATCATCTGCGTCGATCGGGCAGAGATAATAGTAGCGCGACTCTTCGCGGCCATGCCCTTTCTCGTGCGTTTCGTGACGATGGACTTTCAGCTTCTTGAAGTCGACTTCCATCGCGGCGACGAAGTGATCGCGAATTGCCTGATGCAAGTAACGCTGATTTCCTTTGATCGCCAGGCAATAATCGCCGCCTGCGTCGACGATCTTTGCAGCGATCTCCTTTTGACAGCCCATCGCGTCGATCGTCACCAAACAGCCGGAAACCTCGATGATTTCGAGCAATTTCGGAATCGCCGTGATCTCATTACTCTTCGCGTCGGTCGCTACCTGACCCAGGCTCACATGATTAGCGGTCGCCCAGGCGCTGACCATGTGAATCGCCGCCTTGCTGCTGGCGGCGTCGAAACTGCGCCGCAACGTCTTGCCGTCGATCGCGATGATTTGTCCGTCGGTAATGTCCTGCAGCGCCGTGATCCAACTCAGCAAACACTTCTCCAACTCGGCCGGCTTGAGCGCGCCCAGAATCGCGTTGAATCGATCGTGCGAAGGGACGCCGCTGCTCATGTCGAGAAACTTCGAAAGCCACTCCTTCTTATCCTCCGCCCAATCGGCGATGGCGACAAAATCGTCCGCCCCGCCGAGCACCGCGCAGAGCGACATCGTGACGATGTTGACCAGCGGATAAGTCACCTTCCGCGTGCGCGGATCGGTCAGGTCGGCAAAGTGCTGTTGAATCGAAGCGGCCGAAGAAGACATGCGGAAGACCTCCCTGCAAAGCGAACGCCTGGCGGCGAAACGGACGTCGCGAAATCGCCAAGACGTATTTGCCGGATTATCGCAGATTGCCCATCATGGCGCAATCGCCGTGGGCGCCCCTTCCTTGGTGCTGCGGGCCGAGTGGACGGCGAGTTGTTTATCGCGAAACGCTTCCAGGCTTTCGTCATCCAGATACACATGCCAGGCGACGCGGGTCTTTCCCTCCCCTACTCCATGCGTTTTCGTGCGCAGTTTGTCGCCGAGCTTGATGTCGGCGAAGGTCGCCGGCTTGCCGTTTTTCCAGAACTTGGTTTCGTTCTCGGTATCGAGGAATAGTCCTTCCTGGCGGATGAAGCTTTTGTTTCCCTTCGCCCAGGTGAAGCCGATCCGTTTCTTCTCTGGATCGATGCTCTCAACAAAGAAGTACTCTTTGTGCCCACGGAGCATGTTCATTTCGTCTTGGATATACGTGAGCCAATACCATTGGCCCTGTTGGTTCGGATGCAGCCGAAAGATGGCCCGCTCGCCGATTTTGAAATCGGCCAGTTCGCCATTGGTCGCATGGTGCAGCATCTCGGCATACGGCATCACGGCGAAGGAATAGATCTTGCCGTCCCCTTCCGAGCGAAATGTGCCGGTTCGCGTCTTCAGGTCGACGCTGACCAGTTCGCCCCACATCCGCCGCATCGTCTCAAACGGCACGATCACTTTGCCAGGCGTGATGACTCGCTCCGCCTTCTTCTCCTCGGCTTGCAAAGTGAGGGGCGAAAACGACAGTCCAAGGACGGACAGTAACAGCAAGAGGCGCAGTGCAGACATGGCGAAGTCCCCAAGGAAAGAGGCGGCGGGCATGGGTGTGGAGAGAGTCTGGCAGGCGTCGTGCGGCAAACGCACGGCGTTCTCAGGGGGCTGTTATATACCGACCGCCAGCGCAGGGCGCGAAAACAGAGGCGCCCGCGATCAAAATGCCCAGAGCGAGTCTTATTCGGCCAGTTCCGCTTCGGCGATTCGCTGGGTCAGGTAACGCAGCAAATCTCGAATCGAGATCACCGCGGTAACCCGGCCGTCGACGTCGATGACCGGCAAGTGCCGATAATGACCGACATCCATCTGATGCACAGCAAAGGTGATCGGCGTGCTCTGATCGACCGTTTGCGGATCAGGCGTCATGAACTTCGAGATTGGCTCGGCCAGATGATCCCGATAGTCGGGGCCCACGCGGATGAGCGCGTCTCGTTCGCTGAAGATGCCAATCGGGCGATGGTGGTCATCGGTGATAACCACCGCCCCAATCGCATTGGTCGACAAGACCGTCAGCACGTCCCCCAGCGGCGCATCGGGGGAAGAGGTTAGCGGCATCTTCATCGGCAACTTTTTGATCGTGTCGCGCGAGAGCGCCGCCTCGACGCTGTTTTTCGGACTAGGCTCCAGGGCAAGCGGCTGTCCGCACGCTTCGCACTGGTCGGCACCTTGATAATTTTCTGCGCCGCAGGCGAGACAATACATCGTTATTCCACCGTCCAGGTGTCTCCGGAGTTGAACAATTTGTCGAGGTCCCCTTCCCCTTTCTCGGCTCGGGCTTGGGCGACTTGCTCGTTCAGCAAGTCGTCGTAGCGCGGAGCGTCGACGCACCGCAGCACGCCGATCGGTTCGGGGAATTCAGGATAGCGCATTCGGCTTAGCAAATAAGCGAGGGTCGGCTGGGTAGCCTGTTCGTCGTGGAACAGCAGATCGTCCTCGGTGATCCCTTTACCAAGTTCGACCACCTCGGGATGCATGCCGTTCAGGCGAATTCCCTTGTCTCTATTCTTGCCGAAAATGAGCGGCTTTCCATGCTCAATTTCAATAACATTATCGGCTTTCACCGCTTTGTCGGTTGCGTACTTATAGGCGCCGTCGTTGAAAACGTTGCAGTTCTGATAAACCTCGACGAACGAAACGCCAGGATGCTCAGCGGCTCGCTTCAGAGTGTCGGCCAGATGCTTGATGTGAACGTCAATCGAGCGGGCGACAAAGGTCGCTTCGCAACCAATAGCCAGCGAAAGCGGGCTCATAGGGTTGTCGATCGAGCCCATCGGCGTGCTCTTGGTCACCTTGCCCAGTTCCGACGTTGGTGAATACTGCCCCTTGGTAAGGCCGTAAATCCGATTGTTGAACAGGACGATGTTCAGGTTCACGTTACGACGCACCGCGTGCATAAAGTGATTGCCGCCGATGCTTAGCGCGTCGCCGTCGCCGGTGATGACGAAGACGTTCAGGTCGGGCCGGCAGCTCTTGATGCCGGTCGCAAACGCGGGGGCGCGACCATGGATGCTGTGCATGCCGTAAGTGTTCATGTAGTACGGAAAGCGGCTGCTGCAGCCGATGCCGGAGACGAACACGGTCTTCTCGCGCGGCCACCCCAAGGTCGCCATCACTTTCTTCATTTGCGCGAGAATCGAATAGTCGCCGCATCCGGGGCACCACCGCACGTCCTGATCGCTGCCGTAGTCGCCAGGCTTGAGGACGGGAAGTTCGACGGAAGCCATGATTCAATTCCTTCTGGATATCTCTGTGTCTTTGTATGGTTGGCGGAAAGCGCGTGCGAAAACGGGCCGAGCTTACGGCAGCAGCGTCTTCGCTTTCTCGATGATCTCGGTAACGTGGAACGGCTTCCCTTGAACCTTGTTCAGCGAGACCGCGTCGACCATGTACTGATTGCGAATCAGCAGCGACAACTGGCCCATGTTCAGTTCTGGGATCAACACCTTTTTGAAGCTCCCCAAGATCTCGCCCAGGTTCGCCGGGAACGGATTCAGCCAACGCAGATGGGCGTGGCTCACCTTGTGACCTTCGGCTTGCAGCTTGGTCACCGCCGTGCGGCACGATCCGTAAGGACCGCCCCAGCTAAGCACCAGCAGATCGCCTGACGGTTCGCCCATCACCTCTTGATCGCCAATCAGCTTGGCGACGTTTCGCACCTTTTGAGCGCGGGTGTCGGTCATGTGCTGATGGTTCTTCGGATCGTAGCTGACGTTGCCGGTACCATCCTGTTTTTCCAGGCCGCCAACGCGATGCATCAGACCTGGGGTTCCGGGGATCGCCCACGGCCGGGCGAGCATCTCATCACGTTCGTACGCCATGAACGGCTTCCCTTCGACCGGGCCTTCCGGATGCTTGATCGAAATCGGCTCGAGGTCGTCGAAATTGACGATCCGCCACGGTTCCGAGCCGTTCGCTAGGTAACCGTCGCTGAGGATCATGACCGGCGTCATAAAGCGAGCCGCAACGCGCCACGCTTCGATCGCGACTTCAAAGCAATCGGCCGGGCTGCGAGCGGCGATCACCGGCATCGGGCATTCGCCGTTGCGGCCAAACATCACCTGCAACAGGTCCGACTGCTCGGTCTTGGTCGGCAGACCAGTGCTCGGTCCACCGCGCTGCACGTCGACAACCAGCAGCGGCAATTCCAACATCACCGCCAGGCCCATCGCTTCGCCCTTGAGGGCGATGCCGGGACCGCTGGAGGTAGTCAGCGCCATGTGGCCCGAGTAAGCGGCGCCAATCGCCGAGCAAACGGCGGCGATCTCGTCTTCGGCCTGAAACGTGCGAACGCCGAAGTTCTTGTAACGGCTCAATTCGTGCAGAATATCGCTGGCCGGCGTGATCGGGTACGAGCCGAGGAACAAGTCCTTCTTGCTCAACTTGGCGGCCGTCATCAGGCCCCAAGCCAGCGCCTGGTTGCCGGTCATGTTGCGGTACTTGCCAGCCGGCAACTTCGCTTTGTCGACCTTGTACGAGCTGACGAAGGCGTCGGTCGTTTCGCCATAGTTGCGACCGGCGGTCAGTGCGCGGCGGTTCGCTTCGGCGATGGCCGGCAGCTTCTTGAACTTCGCTTCGATAAAGCGGAGGGTCGGGTCCAGCGAGCGACCGTACATCCAGAAGGCTAGGCCCATCGCAAAGAAGTTGCGGCAACGGTCGGCTTCTTTCTGGCTGAGATCGAGCCCGTCGACGGCGCGGCGGGTCAGGTCGGTCATCGGCACCTTGAACATCTGGTACGAAGCGAGCGAATCGTCTTCCAGCGGGTTCTCGGCATAGCCGGCTTGATCGAGCGACTTCTTGTCAAAGGCGTCGGCGTTGGCGATCAAAACGCCGCCGGCCTTCAGATCGGCGACGTTCGTCTTGAGGGCGGCCGGATTCATCGCCACCAAGGCGTCGACAGTTTCGCCCGGGGTGAAAATGTCGGTCGACGCAAAATGGACCTGAAAGCCGGAGACGCCGGCCAGGGTACCGCGCGGTGCGCGAATTTCGGCGGGGAAGTCGGGGAAGGTCGCGACGTCGTTGCCGGCCAGGGCCGACGTGTTGGTAAGCTGCGTTCCGGCAAGCTGCATGCCGTCGCCAGAGTCGCCGCAAAAGCGGACGGTCGCTTCTTCAATCTGCAGAACAGTTTTGGACTGCTCCGTTTCACTCTCAAATTCCGTGGACATGGTTCGCCTTGCCGCTTGGCTAGTAAATTTCCTCTTCACAAAATTATTCCGTTCCGCATCGCTGAAAGCAAAAATGCGAAACCCTCAATTGCAAAGTCGCAGCGAGACCGGAGATCCCAATTCTCTTCGCTACGCTCCTTCGCGCTCGGCCGAACTTCGCTGCGTGGGAGGCAAGTTGTAAATCGCCTCCGGGAAGTTTTCGACCATAAAGTGCAGCACGCCGGCTGCCGATATCATGCCGACGGCGTGACCGTTGGCGTCGACCAGGGGCAATCTGCGATGCCCGCCAGCCGCCATCTTCTTAATCGCCGCGGCGACGTGATCGTCGCGTCGCACCAACACGACGCTTCGTTTCATCCTCCGCGAAATTGGATCGCTCAACTCATCTCGATCAGCCATCAACTGTAGCGCGTCCCGCTCGGTGAAGATGCCGGTCAGGCGTCCGCCGGTGGTGACCAACACCGCTCCTACCTTGCGGTCGCTCATTTTGCACAGGACGGCGGCGACAGTTTCCGCCTCATCTACCGTTAGTGGAGCATCGGGATGCAAGCGCGTCACCGGCTCTGTCGTCAGCTGTAGCTGGAACTTAGTCATGGATTTCCGCCCTGCCAACGTCAATTGATCGGCATTTCGTCGTCCAAAGCAGGCAAAACAGCCACCTGCAAGCATTGCGAACCGGGAGTTCAAGCGGAGATTAACGGCTCCGTTTTTCGCTCCTGATTCGCTAGTCTTGGCCCCCAAATCGCTATCTGCCTGTTGAAAAATGCCATCGTGGCATTTTTCAACCTCGCCAGGCTCAGAGCATAGCTCTTCGCGGCTCGCAAAATAACGACTTACGTCGTTATTTTGGGATCGCATCCGTGCGATCACGCAGTCCGTCGAGAAAATCAACGGACTGCTATCGAGCGCGTGCGCTGGGCAGGTTGCTGCATGTCGGCGGGCGTCGAGCGTTCTCTCTTCTCGGGGAAGGCAAGGCGCCGAATGATCGCCGACTTGGGCCGTGTGGCCGTCAGGTCGCCGTCGTTTCGCTCTTCAATCTACCAAGGCCGCAACAACCACTTAAACGCAAGATCAGCCCAACTAATCCAGGATTAACAGAATTTAATCTGCCAGTCTATGGCCATTTGGTTTGTCTTCGTCGTCTGGATGCGAATAAAACTTCGAAAGGTCGAAGCCCCCTTTCTGATCTTCCTCGATCAGCTTCAATCGCGATTCAAGCGTGTTGACCCGCTGCGCTAGATTGTGGATCAGATCTTCCGCTTCTACATGCTTTTTGGGCTTAGGTACAGACGGGTATTTAAGCTGCCGCTGCAAAGCGGAAAAGAGCAATAAGGGATCCTTATTGCGGTTTGCTAGCGCGATCCGTCCTTCACGCGTTCCAAAGATGGGCGGCTCGTCGGGCATCGTGCCGTTTCGCCGCCGCGATTGTTGCTCGATATAGTACTCGCTCCGCACATAAATCAGATCGGCCAGATCGATCATTCCGATCCGCCGGCGCAGCGATTCCAGGAAATGCCGCCAATTTTCGTCGTACATCGGATCGCCAGCCATCGCGGCGAGACCGCCGTCGTATTTCAGCCGGTGTCGGCAGAGAACCTCAAACTGATAGACGAACATGGCGGCGGGAGTCGTCTTCTCGGCGGCGCGAAACTCGGCCTCGAGCTTCAAGACTTCTAATGCCACGCGAAAGTCGAATCGCCCCCGATCATCTTCGGCCGCCGCGATCAGAAAGGTCTGATACGGGGCGAAATAGTGCGACAACCGCCGCATCGCCGAGTTGAACAGGCCCAAATGTCGCAACTCCGCCAGGAGAAAATCGATCGCCATTGGCAACTTGGTGGTCGCCAAGATCTCTTCCCGCACCGACTGCAAAATGTCTTGCAGCGGGGCGTTGTCCTCGATCTTTTCACGTAGCGATTGAAAGAAAAACGATTGTTCGATGTACTCTTCGCTCGGCAGCAGCGGAGTTTGCGTCATGGATCGATCGGATCTGCCCAGGCGTTACGGGTCGGTGGCCGCAGGCGTCTGCAGCACTTCATTCAAAAATTTTACCGCTTCCTGCCGAGCTTGGGGACTCATGAATGAGCCGATATGCCCGGCGTTTTCAATTTCGCAGATCCGCGCGACGCAGCCCGCCATATCGAGTTCGGCGCACATCGACTTGACCGCGGTCAGCGGCGCCAGTTCGTCGGCGGTTCCATGAAAGAAGAACATCGGGGGAGTCTTCTCTGAGACAAACTTCGCCGGCGAGGCCTGCCGGTAGATCTCGGGCTTCTCGGCCCGGGTTCCCCCCAGAAAATAGGCGAGTCGAGCGCTTTTCGCTGGTTCCAGCGTCAGATCACAAGGAGTTCCTCCGGCGACGACCGCGCACAGGCCCTGGCTTGGATCGCTGGCCGTCATCGCCGTCAGGCAGATCAAGTGGGCGCCTGCCGAAAAGCCATATCCGGCGATCCGGTTGGGGTCGATGTGATAGTCGGCGGCGTGCTGTCGCAACCAGTCGAGGGCGGTCTTACAGTCGTCGAGCTGAGCCGGAAACTTGTGCATCGGAGCCATGCGATAGCCGATCGACGCCACGGCATAGCCGCTGCGGGCCAGTTGCAGCGCATGGATCGCCATTCGGCTCCGGTCCCCCGCGAGCCAAGCTCCCCCATGGACCATCAAGACCCCGGGAAACGGCCCCTCTCCTTCCGGCAAATAAAAGTCGACCTTCAGGTCCTCCCCCCCAGGGGAAGCGTAAACGACATCGGTAACGATCTTTACCGGCGCTTGGGCCTGAACGAATTTGCCGAAAAATAGAGACGCAAGCGTCAAAAACGCCACGATCTGCCAGCGGTTCCTATTCACAACGACTCCCTGTTCGAGCGATTCGCCTATAATGCAGCAGGTCAAGCTCGCCTGACGTCATTATTAACCGCAGGCAAGCGACGACGTAACGATTTTTCGTCGCCGGCATCGCATATTTTCGGGCGAAAGCGATCCAGCGATCCTTAGACTCTTTTGACGATCTCAACGTTTCAGGTAAACAGCGTGACCCATCGTTTTTCATCGGTTCAGGCGGCCGTCGACGCTATTAGCCGTGGCGAAATTGTCATCGTCGTGGATGCGGAAGACCGCGAGAATGAGGGGGATTTTGTCGCCGCGGCGGAGAAAATCACCCCCGAGGCGGTCAATTTCATGATCACGCATGGGCGTGGAATGCTGTGCGCCTCGATCCTGCCGGACGCCGGCGAGCGGCTCGATCTGCACCCGATCGTCGAGAACAACAACGCGCCGCTGCAAACGTCATTCATCACCCCGGTCGATCATCGCACCAGCAAGACCGGCATCACCGCCAAAGAGCGCTCCGACACCATTCTGGCGCTCGCCGATGCCAACAGCGCGGTCGACGATTTTGTTCGTCCAGGCCACGTTTATCCACTGCTGGCCAAAGAAGGTGGCGTGCTGCGTCGAGCGGGACACACCGAGGCAGCCGTCGACTTGGCTCGCATGGCGGGACTTCGCCCGGCCGGCGTGCTGTGCGAAATCCTCGACGAAGCGGGAGACCGGGCCGACCGCGATCAACTGATCGAACTGGCGAAGAAATTCAAGCTCGAGATCATCTCGATCGAGCAGCTGATCGCTCACCGTCGCGTCAACGAGAAACTGGTCGCCCGAGCCGCCGAGGCCGAACTGCCGACCAAATATGGCCCGTTTCAGATCGTGGTCTACACGGTCTCGTACGAAACGCAAGAGCCAGTGGCGCTGATCTTTGGCGAGCCCGATAAACAGGAAAAGCCCCCGCTGGTCCGACTTCACTCCAGCTGCTTCACCGGCGACTTGATCAGTTCGCTCCGCTGTGACTGCGGCGACCAACTGCATATGGCGCTAAAACGGATCAGCGAAGAAGGCCATGGCGTTCTTGTGTACCTGCCCCAGGAAGGGCGCGGCATTGGGCTGACCCAGAAGATTCGCGCCTACTCGCTGCAAGATAGCGGTCTCGACACGGTCGAAGCGAATCACGCCCTCGGCTTTAAAGCCGACATGCGCGATTACGGCATCGGCATTCAAATCTTGAAAGACCTCGGTCTTCGCAAAATCCGGTTGCTGACCAACAACCCGAAGAAGACCGATGCGTTCATCTACGGCGGATTCGACCTGGAAGTGGTCGATCAGGTTCCGATGGCCTCTCCGGTCAACGAGTTCAACGAGAAGTACCTGGCCACCAAACGCGACAAAATGGGACACACGCTGCCATAGTCGCATGCGGCGCCCGTTTGCGCCGATCATGCCGATCGCAACGGTCAGGCAAAGCGAAACGTTGCAAAAAGGAAGCGCCTGCGGCGACGTGTGGCGTTTTTGCATCGCATAGTTTAGGACGGACCTTTCCCTCCTTTCCGCGATGGCTTCCCTCCAATGCGTGCACTCTCCCTCCTGACGCTGGCCGCTTGCTGTTCGATCGCCCATGCCGCCACCACGGCGGTTCCGCCGGCGCTCGACATGGGCCGAGCCTTGATTGCCTCGGCCGCTCAGGCCGAAGAGGATATCCACGGTCCATCGGAACAGCAACACGCCGAAACCATGGCCCGCTTCCTGGCTCTGCGCCAACAGATCGCCGACCAGCGGCCGCATGACTGGACCGAGATGCTGCTGGAGGATCGCTCGGTTTGGCTGTTTCACGCCATGCATCGAGAGATCCTGACCGGCCGCTTTGACGCCAAAGCCTCCGCCATTTCCGGAGCGCTAAACGGCGGCGACTACAACTGCGTCAGCGGCACGATTCTGTATGTAGCGCTAGCCGATTCGTTGGCGCTACCGGTTGTTCCGCTGCAAATCGAAGGGCACGTCTGGTGCCGCGTCGCCGGCGAAAAGCGGCTCGACGTCGAGTCGACCTGCCCCCAATGGTTCGAATTATCCGAAGAAATGCGGCTTGGCGCCCCCGGCATCGTGGCCGGATCGGCGGCCGCTCCCCTGTCGCGGAAAGCGCTGGTGGCCAAGCTTTACTACAACCGCGCGGTCGATCAGTTGGAGCAGCGCAACTTCGCTGCGGCGATCGACCTGCTGCAGCAAACGCTCAATCTCGATCCGACCGACGCCGCCGCCGAGCAAAACTTGCTGGCCGCCAAGAACAACTGGGCGGTCGAACTCGCCCAGCAGTCCAAGTTCGACGCGGCCGAACGCCTGCTGAAGGAAGTTGCCGACGTCGCCCCCGGCTATGGTCCGCTGCTGGCCAATCGCCGGCATATCCGCATCTTGAAAGTCCGTGAGACTTTGGCCGCCGGAGAGTTCGCCGATGCGCTGGAAACGGCGGTACTGGACGATCCGCAGCACCAACTGCAATTGCGGTTTGAAATCTACCAGGCCTGGCTGAAGTCGCTCGTGCAAGCAGGCAAGCAAACGGCAGCGGAGCAGGTCTTCGCCCAGGCCGAAGTTGAGTTCCAGACCGACTGGCGATCGTCGGTCCGATTACAACGATTGTTGCGATCTCCCGCAGCTACGTAAAAGTATCGGCATTTGTGATTTGCTTACCGGCAGATTTCGACCTACTTATTGATCTGGAGCCGCATCCGATCGTTCATGAGCGAGCGGCCTCGATTTCCCCCGGCGTCGGTTTCTCTTCATGAGAAATCGTTCGTCGCTCGTCCCCTGCACTCGACGTTTCGTCACCCTTTTCTTTCCGCTTAAGACGACTGTCAATACGCATGCTTGTATCTCACGTATGATCTTCTAGCGATTACGATTTGCCAATATTAACAATTGAGAATCGCGCACATCGAGATGGGCGGAATGTGTCGCGGTTCGCAGGACATCGTGGAAAGCCAACGTAACCATGGAGCTATCGACGACTGACTTCACTTCTAGCGATTTCATGGCGACGCCGCTCCGGGTCAATCTGAGCGAGCACGAACATGAGGTCCGCGTGCAGATCCGTTCCATCATTGGAGCCACGAGCAAGAATGCCCGGCTGGCGTACGCGGACCGGCGTCGCGATCAGCGATATCCCTTTCCACATTTGCTGTACGTCACGCCGGTCGATCGCTCGGGCAAGCCGCTCGTCGAAGAGACCGTGGTGGTGGTTGGCAAAACGCTGACCGAGCGCGGCATGGACTTTTACCACCAACAGCCGATTACGCATCGCCGCGTCATCGTCACGATCGAGACTCAGGCAGGCTACGTCGCCAGTTTGCTGATGGATCTCACCTGGTGCCGCTACACGAAACAAGGTTGGTACGACAACGGAGGACGATTCCTCAACACGGTCCTCTCCCCTTTTCCCGAGGGATACTCCCAGATTTAACCGGCGATGTATGTCGCAACCTACGAAAAAGAAGAGCGAGCGTCCCGCTGGGATCGCTCGCTCTTTCTTGTTGGTCAAAGCGGATGTGACGCAGGCGATTAGCCTTCCTTCACTTCCAGCCCGGGGATCGCTTTCTTCAACTCTTCGACTCCCTTGTGGTCGATCTGCGCGAAGGCTATCGAGAGCTTCTTCAGGTTCTTCAGGTTTTTCAGGTACTGAACCGACTCGTTGGTGATATCACCGTTGCTGTTGATCGACAGCTCTTCGAGATTCTCCAGACCGGCCAGGTGCGCCATCGCATCGTCGCCCAAGCCTTGATCGTCCAGGTTCAGCTTCTTCAAGGTCTTCATGTCCTTGATCTGCTCCAGACCATCCGCGGTCACGCGGGTGAACCATAGATTCAACGATTCCAGGGCCGGCAACTTGGCGATATGCTCCATCCCGTCGTCGCCGAACGAGGTTTCGCTCAGGTCTAGCGACTTCAGCTTTTTCAACCCGGTCAGGTTGGCGATGCCCGGGCCTTCGATCGCCGTCTCTCGCAGCATCAAATGCTCCAGATCGGCCATGTCCTTCAGGTGAACCAAGCCTTCGTCGGTGATCAGCGCCCGGTAGAGTTCCAGCTTCTTCAGCTTGGCCAGCGGGGCGAGATGCTTGGCGCCTTCGTCGGTCATCGCGGTGCCGTTGGTCTCAAGCGTTTCAAGTTCGGTCATGTGCGAAATCGCCTCGAACCCGGCGTCGGTAATGTCCGTACCGCGCAGATTGAGGAACTTCATTTTGCTCAAGCCGGCCAGCTCTTTCAGGCCGGCGTCGCTGATTCGGGCGCCTTCCAACCGCAGGACCTGCAGGTTCTTCATCTTGGCGACCGTCGGCATCCCTACGTCATTGACCGCATCGTAACGCAGGTCGAGATACCGCAGCTTCGGCAGCGCCAACATCGATTCCAACGATTTGTTGGTGATGTTGGTGCGACGCAGTTGCAACACCGACAGCTCCGGCAGGGTCGCCAGCTTTGCGACCGCTTCGTCGGTGATCACCGTGTTGGCGGCGCTAAAGTCGCGCAGATCTTTCATCTGCGTGACGTTCTCAATGATCGTCTTGTCGTGAACGTCGGCGCCGTACAGCTTGAGCACCTTTACGTGCTTTAGCTTGCCGAGCGGGGCTAGTTGCTCGTCGCTAAACGACAAGGCCGACATGTCGGCGACCGTCACCACGCCCCGGTCATCCTTGGTCAGGCGTCCCCCCAGTTCTTCGAGCGCCGCGACCGCTTCGGCGTCATCCGGCTCCACTTTCTCTGGCTCGACTTGGGCGGCGCCCCCCCCAGCATCGGGCGTCGACTTGGACGGACAACCAGTCGAAAAAACCAACAATCCAACGGCAAGCCAAACAGGCAAGAATCGCATTAGGCGGGCATCCTCTGTATCGAAGTAGGGGGAACGTAGCGCGAGGCAAAACGTCCTATTTTACGGAAAAACGCCTGCTCTCGCAACGAGCGTACCGGCGGCCGCCAATAGGCGAGAATCAATCTCGGACGATGAAGAAAACGCAAAAAGTCTCAATTACCGTTTCAATTGGTAAGTTTGCTGTGACTTCTTCACCGCCAGCGACATCCAACGACAAGGTATACTCAGGCTGCGCTGCCATCTCCCCCGCGTTTCTTACTAGGAATCAGGAAATCGCCCATGATTCGGTCCGCTTCGTTGTTGCTATTGGCACTGATCACCGTCCCCGTTTCCGCCGCTGATTGGCCCCAATGGCTTGGTCCGCAGCGAGACAGCATCTGGCGCGAGAGCGGCGTCGTCGACAAATTCCCGCCATCGGGCGCTAAGATCAAATGGCGCGTGCCGGTCAGCTATGGCTACTCGGGCCCGGCGGTGTCGGATGGCCACGTTTTCGTCACCGACTATGTCAAGCAATCAGGCGATATCACCAACAATCCTGGGGGCCCCGATGTGCTGACCGGGGTAGAGCGGGTCCACTGCTTGGACGTCGCCACCGGCAAAGAAATTTGGAAATACGAGTATCCCCGCAATTACCGCATCAGCTATGGCGCTGGTCCGCGGGCAACTCCGACCGTCGATGGCGACAAAGTCTACACGCTGGGCGCCGAGGGAGACCTGATCTGCTTTAACGCCGCCAATGGCGAGGTCGTCTGGAAAAAGCTGCTGACGAAAGAATTTAAGTGCGACGCCCCATTCTGGGGTTATTCCTCCTCTCCGCTGATCGATGGCGATACCCTGTATTGCTTGGTCGGGGGCGAAGGCTCGATCGCAGTGGCGTTCGATAAGAACACCGGCAAAGAGTTGTGGCGAGCCCTCTCGTCCACTTCGCAAGGCTATTGCCCGCCGACGATGATCGAGTTCGGCGGCCAAAAACAATTGCTGATCTGGCATCCGCTGGCCCTTTGCAGTTTGAACCCCAAGACGGGCGACGTTTACTGGTCGGTACAGTTGGAACCCTCCTATGCCATGTCGATTTCGCCCCCCCGCCAACAAGGCGACCTGATCTTCGCCGGCGGCTATACCGACGCTAGCGTTCTGCTGAAGTTGACCGATGGTCCTGGCGCCGAGGTCCTGTGGCGCGGTAGCGGCAAAACGTCGATCGCCACCGCCAATGCTCCGCCGATCATGAGCGGCAAGACGATTTATGGCGTCGACGGCGTCAGCGGTCAGCTGATGGCCGCCAAGGTTGAAGATGGCGAGCGTCTGTGGGAAACGCAGAAACCGACCTCGCCCGAGCGTCGCCCCAAGCATGCGACCGCCTTTTTGGTGAAACTGGGTGAGTCGGGCGATCGCTATATCCTGGCGAGCGAAACAGGCGATTTGATCTTTGCCGACCTCACGCCGGAAGGGTACGACGAGATCAACCGCGCCCACATCCTGGAGCCGACCAACGACGCGTTTGGTCGTCCGGTCGTCTGGTCGCATCCGGCGTATGCCAACAAATCGGCCTATCTCCGGAATGATAAAGAGCTTGTCTGCGTCGACCTGGCGGCCGAATAGCCATCGTAGCCGCGCGAACCGCTCCCCAGATTGATCCCTCTAATGCCCCTGGCGGAAACTCGTTTCCGGCGGGGGCATTCCATTTTTGGCCCGTCTAGGAGAAAATCGCCTGTTTGCCTGGGAGCTTTGCTCCCAAGTTGTTCGATCGCTTGACTTTAAACCGAATACTGCGACATGTTTCCTGAAAACCAACAAAACGTGCAATTCCCGCAACTGGAAGCCGAAGTTCTGGATTTCTGGAAGTCGCAGAAGATTTACGAAAAATCGCTCGCTGCGCGGCGTGAAGGGCCCAAGTTCGTTTTCTACGAAGGCCCTCCCACGGCCAACGGCATGCCGCACCCGGGCCACTGCCTGACCCGCGCGATCAAAGACGTCTTCCCGCGATACCGCACCATGCGGGGCTACTACTGCGAACGAAAAGCTGGCTGGGACACCCACGGCTTGCCGGTCGAAGTCGAAGTCTGCAAAGAGATGGGGATCCACTCGAAGGAAGAGATTGAAAACTTCGGAGTCGAGCCCTTCATCCACAAGTGCCAGGCCAGCGTCTGGCGCTACATGCAAGAGTGGGAACGCCTGACCGAGCGGCTCGGCTTCTGGCTGAAGCTGGACGAAGCGTACGTCACCTATCACCAGAGCTACGTCGAAAGCGTCTGGTGGGCGCTGAAGAACTTCTACGATCGCGGGCTCCTCTACCAAGGGCACAAGATCGTCTGGTGGTGGGCGCAAGGTGGTACGGCCCTTTCCAGTGGTGAAGTCGGACAAGGCTATCGCGAAGTCGCCGACCCCAGCGTTTACGTTCGCTTTCCGCTGGTCGACGATCCCAAGACCGCGCTGTTGGTTTGGACGACGACCCCCTGGACGTTGCCCAGCAACCAGTTCGCCGCGGTTCACCCAGAGCTGGACTACTCCACCGTCGAAGACGAAGAGTCGGGCGAGCACCTGATCTTGGCGACCGCGTTGGTCGAGCCGCTGGCTGCCAAGACCAAGAAGACCTGGAAGACCGTCGCCACCTGCAAAGGCGCCGATCTGCTTGGCAAGCGTTACCTGCCGCCGTTCGACTACTACTACAAGACGCTGGGCGACGCCCAAGGGACGCTGGCCGACGGCAAGACGAAGCAGCACTTGGCTTGGCGCGTCGTCGCCGCCGACTTCGTCACCACCGACAGTGGTACCGGCGTCGTGCATCAAGCGCCCGCCTTTGGTGAAGTCGACTACGAAGTCTTGCGTGACGAAGCGGAGCGTTTTGTCGCCGGCGAAGGGCCCGAGTTGATCTGCGCGGTCGGTCCTAACGGCAAGTTCACCGACGAGGCGCCCGACTACAAGGGACGCTGGGTCAAAGAAGCGGACAAAGACATCGCCCACGAATTGAAGGCGAAAGGCCGCTTGTTCCTGCTCGATCAGTATCTGCACGACTACCCGTTCTGCTGGCGGGCCGAAGAAGATCCGCTGATCCAATATCCGCGCAAGAGCTGGTTCGTTCGCACCACGCAGTTCAAAGACGAAATGCTGGCGAACAACAAGCAGATCAACTGGATGCCCGAGCACATCCGCGACGGGCGATTCGGCAACTTCTTGGAATCGAACGTCGACTGGGCCTTGTCGCGCGAACGCTACTGGGGCACGCCGCTGCCGATCTGGGTTTGCGAAGAAACAGGCGAAATGGAAGCGATCGGCAACTATGCCGAACTGGAAGCGAAGCCGGGCGCGACCGGCTTTGAAGTCTGGGAAGCGGCCAAGAAAAAAAATCCCGATCTGGTCGAAGCCCTGAAGATCCACAAACCGTACATCGACGAAATCACCTACGATTCCCCCTTCGCGAAAGGCGCCAAAATGCGCCGCGTCAGCGAAGTTATCGACTGCTGGTTCGACTCTGGCGCGATGCCGTTTGCGCAGTGGGGCTATCCGTACAAGAACGAAGATCGCTTTGCGGAGCAGTTCCCGGCTGACTTCATCAGCGAGGCGATCGACCAGACCCGCGGTTGGTTCTACAGCCAAACGGCGATCAGCACGCTGCTGTTCGGACAAGGTGGCGACGGGCAAACGGTCCAGCACGACTATCCTCATCCGTTTAAGAACTGCATCGTCCTCGGACTGATGCTGGGCGAAGACGGCAAGAAGATGTCGAAGAGCAAGAAGAACTATCGCGAGCCGAACGAGATCTTCGACAAGTACGGCGCCGACGCGTTGCGCTGGTACCTGTTCGCCAATCAGCCTCCCTGGACGTCGATCCGCTACAACGAGCAGTCAATCAAAGACAGCATCCCCGAGTTCCTATTGCGGCTCTGGAACGTCTACAGCTTCTTCACGATCTACGCCAACATCGACGGCTTTGAGCCGGAGACGGCGGTCAGCGGCGAAGCGGGGCAATTGTCGGCGGCCGATTTGGCCAGCGGTAAAGGCTATCGTCCCTATGCCGAGCGAAGCGAACTGGACCGCTGGGTCTTGAGCGAACTGAACAAGGCGGTCGCCACCGTAACCGACCGCATGGACGCCTACGACAACTATGCCGCTTGCGGAGCGCTCATCGAATTTGTCGACGCGCTGAGCAACTGGTACGTTCGTCGCAGCCGCGATCGCTTCTGGAGCGGCGATAAACAATCGCCTGAGAAGCTGGACGCGTACTGGACGCTGTACGAATGTTTGATCACCACCTGCAAGCTGATTGCTCCGTTCACGCCGTTTTTGGCGGAAGGACTGTGGCGCAGCCTGGCCGGCGTCTTCGGCAAGCGGGCGATCGAAAGCGTCCACCTGTGCGACTTCCCGGCGGTGGACGACAAGGCGATCGACGAGCAATTGTCGACCCGCATGAACCTGATCCGCGAAATCTCGTCGCTTGGTCGCAAGGCCCGCATGGACGAGAAGCTGAAGGTTCGACAGCCGCTGTCGCTGGTCGAAGTGGTGCTGGCCGACGCGACGCATCAGCCGTGGCTCGAGTCCCACGGCGGTTTGATCTGCGAAGAGTTGAATGTCAAGGAAGTCCGCTTCACGCAGGAAGGGCAAGAGTACATCGACTACCAGGTTCAGCCGAATTTCAAGCGGCTCGGCCCGAAGATCGGCAAGCTGCTTCCCCAAGTCAAGGCGGCCCTGGGCAAAGCTGATGGCGGCGAACTGTTGTCGCAGCTCGATAGCAGCGGCAAGATCACGCTGGAAGTTGGCGATCAGTCGATTGAACTCGACGGTGAGGACATCCAGGTTCGCCTGCAAGCGAAGCCAGGCTGGGCCGCCGCGCAAGGGAAGATGTGCGTTGTCGTGCTCAACAAAGAGCTGACGCCGGAATTGCTTCGCGAAGGTTACTGCAAAGACCTGGTTCGCTTGATCCAGGATCAGCGGAAAGAGCTCGACCTGGCCTACACCGATCGCATTGAGATCGGCGTCGTGACCGAAGCGGAAGAGCTGCAGGAAGCGCTGACCGAGAACGGCGATTACATCACCGGCGAAACGCTCGGTAACAGCCTCAACGCGAAGGCGTTGGCCGAAGTTGATCCGATCGAATGCGAAATCGGCGACTTCCCCGCCAAGCTGTACGTCAAGAAAGCGTAGCGCATGAGCCACTCTGCCGACAACCCGCTGCGTGTGGCCGTCCTGATCTCAGGCGGCGGCACGACGCTGCGCAACCTGATCGAAAAGATCGCTACGGACAAGCTCTGGATCAAGATCGCCCTGGTCGTCGCTAGCACCGAAAAGGCGAAAGGCCAGCAGTACGCGATCGACGGAGACATCCCGATCTCGGTCGTCGATTGGAAGTCGTTCGATTCAACCGACGCGTTCAGCGAAGCGGTCTTTGGCGGTTGCCGCGCGGCCGGCGTCGACCTGGTCGTGATGGGCGGTTTCCTCAAGCATGTGCTGATCCCGGCGGACTTCGAGAACCGCGTCATCAACATCCACCCTTCGCTGATTCCCGCCTTCTGCGGCGAAGGATTCTACGGCGCCCGCGTCCATCAGGCAGCGCTCGACTACGGGGTCAAACTAAGCGGCTGCACGATTCACCTGGTCGACAACCATTACGACAATGGCCCGGTCGTCGCCCAACAGTCCGTTCCGGTCTTGGCGGACGATGACGCTGACGCACTCGCCGCGCGGGTCTTTGCAGCCGAATGCGAACTCTATCCGCAAGTGCTGCAATGGTTTGCCGAAGGCCGCGTGACGATTGACGGGCGAAAAGTCGCGGTGCGTTAGGCATCTTCACTTTCGAATAGTAGCCCGAAGCGCGAGGGCTTGTTGATTTAATCCAATTTTCCGAAATAGCAGCAGCCTTAGCGCCGCCCGACAAGTCGTAACGGCGCTTAATTGGTTGCAATTTTTGGGTTTGCGATTAAATCGACAAGCCCGCGAGCGAGGGAAATGCGGCCGCAAGTTGCTGTCGAATGTCGAAGCACGAACGACGAAACTATCTCAGTTCGTCATTCCGGTTTCGACATAGGTTATTTAGTCGAACGCATTTCCCTCGCTCGCGCTTCGGGCTACTATTGCGGCTAATCCCGCTTCTCAATCGGGCTCAACGACTCCGTCGGATTCCGACACTCGCCTAGATAGGTCGCCCCGCTCGGCTTCGCCCAGAGCGCCGCATTGGTCAGCACCTGCTGAATGTTGGCGTCGTAGTAGATCGGGTAGGTCTCATGCCCCGGGCGAAAGTAAAAGATCTTGCCGGCGCCGCGGGTGAAAGTGCAGCCGCTGCGAAAGACCTCGCCCCCCTCAAACCAACTGATGAAGATCACGTCGTCGGGCTGCGGGATATCGAAGTACTCGCCATACATCTCGGCATGCGGCAACTCAAAGTACTCGCCGCTTAGCCCGCTGGCGATCGGATGACCCGGCGCCGAAATCCACAGCCGTTCTCGTTCGCCCGCTTCCCGCCAACGGAGCGAACAGCGAGTGCCGAGCAGCCGCTTAAAGATCTTCGAGTCATGCCCCGAGTGCAGCACCACCAACCCCATTCCTTCCAGCACCCGCTGCTGCACCCGATCGACAATCTCATCCTGCACGTCGAGATGCTTGGCATGTCCCCACCAATAAAGCACATCGGTCGCGGCCAGCTTCTCGACGGTTAGTCCATGTTCTGGCTCGCCCAGCGTGGCGGTAGTCACCTCGGCGCCCGCGCCAAGTTTCTCGCGCAAGAACGTGGCGACCGCGTTGTGAATACCATCCGCGTAAAGCTTCCCAACATCCGGATTTTCCCGCTCGTGATGATATTCGTTCCAGATGCAAATCCGCAGCGGTGGGCTCGTCATAAGAATGCTCCTTCCAGGTTCCGACACACAAGAAAGAGTAACAAAGACAAGACGCCCAACACTAGCCCGCTGCGTCAGCGAGGCAATGCGGCCGCAAGTGAATGACTAATGTCTAGATCCTGATGACTAATGAAGAGGGCGTTCTTCCAGCATTGGACATTAGGGCTTAGTCATTCGACATTTCCCTATCCATTCCCTCGCTGGCGGAGCGGACGATTGTTGGGTCTACCGAAACCGCCGCGACGCGCCTTTCACATTCTGCGTGCGATACTGTCCCGGCGTTTGGCCCAGTTCGCGTTTGAAGACCACGCTCATGTATTCCGGGTGATCGTAGCCGGCGAGGGTGGCGATCCGTTCGAGCGGCAGGTCGGTTTCGCGGAGGAGTTGCCGCACTCGTTTCAGCTGGACGGCGCGGATTTCGGACTGCGGCGAACGGCCGATGTATTTGCGGAAGCGACGCTCGAGAATGCTGCGCGAGACCGGGACCTGCTTCAGCACATCTTCGACCGAGATACCGTCGCACGCGTGTTGGCGAATGTACTTCACCGCCGAGGCGACCAACGGATCATCGATCGCCAGCACGTCGGTCGATTGGCGGGTCACCACGCCGATTGGTTCGATCAGCTTGCTCATCTGCTTCGGCTCTTCGCCGCGCATCAAAGCGTCCAACATCGCCGCCGCTTCGTATCCGATCCGCTGCGGATTGGGCATGATGCTTGATAGCGGCGGGTCGCAGAGGTCGCAGACCAGCTCGTCATTGTCGACGCCGATCACAGCAATCTCTTCCGGCACCGCCACGCTGATCCGACGACAAGCGTCCAGCACATGCTGCCCCCGCATGTCGTTACAGGCCATGATCCCAATCGGCCGCGGCAGCGATTCGAGCCAACGGACGATCTGGCTTTGTTGTTCGTCCCAGGTTAGCGCAGTCGTCGTGTCCCAGGGAGAGTGATACTGGTGGAAGTCGAAGCCGGCCTTCGTGACAACCGCCTTGAACCCCTCCTGACGGCGGGTCGACCAATTATGTCCTGTAAATCCGCAGAAGGCGAAATGGCGAAAACCCCTCTCTAGAAGGTGCTGGGCGCCCATCTTGCCGACCGCTTCATGATTGGTGCCGATCTGCGGCAATCCCTGATTGCCGTAGATGTCGGTCAGGTCGACCGTCGGAATCTTCAGGGCGCGAAGTTTCTCAGCCAGACTCGGCGTTGTCGACCGGGTGATGATGCCATCCCCTTCCCATTTCTCCAACCATGCGGGGGGCCGAACAACTAGCTCACGCAGGTCGACGTAGATCGACCAAGGCTCATTCGCCACGACGTATCGATTAATTCCACGTAAAACCTCTCGTCCGTAGACCAGCGACGTTTCGACAATCAGCATCACGCGGTGACGTTCCATGGAGCGTAACAGTTCTCAAGAATCAGCAATGGAAAGAATCTCAAACCGCCAATTATGAACCACGCTGGCAGGCATACGCAATGCGATATTGAGATAGGGAACCCTTTTTTGGGTCTACATTGCCGTTTTTTCCACTTTTCGCGGCCGCGGCAGAACCGTCGCCTGCAAAACTTCTCAATTTCGGATTTCGAAAACTCATTGAATCGAAACGCTCAAACAGGAAGAATTAGATCATGACGTGACCATCCATTGTCCCTTCTGATGATTTCGTCATCCCTGCCTAACGAGAATTCCTGCCGATCACACGTCCTTTCTGACGTTTCCGGAGCATGCAATTGAGACGTTTTATCCCCAAGCTCATCTTGCCGTTGGTTTGTCTTTCGGCGCTTAGCGCAACCAGCTATGGCCAAGACGAAGTTGATTACGCGCGTGACATTCAACCGCTGCTAGCGAAACGATGTTACTCCTGTCATGGCCCCGGCGAGGGCGAATCGGGATTGCAGATCGACACCCGCGAAGGTGCGCTGTCCGAAGCCGACTCGGGCATGGCCGCGATCGTGCCGGGCAAACCGGACGAAAGCGAATTGCTGCGCCGCGTCATGTCGACCGACGAATTTGAAGTGATGCCGCCGGAAGGCAAGCCGCTGAAAAAGGAAGAGATTGATCTGCTGCGTCAATGGATCAGCGAAGGCGCCGAGTGGAAGAAGCACTGGGCGTTTGAAAAGCCGGAACCGCATACTCCGCCCGAAGTGAAGCACGCCGATCTGGTCGAAAACCCAATCGACAACTTTGTGCTCAATCGCTTGGAGAAGAACGGTCTCGAGCCGAACCCCAAAGCGAATCGTCGCACGCTGATCCGTCGCGCCTACTACGACATAACTGGCCTGCCGCCGAGCTATGAAAAGATCGAAGCGTTCGCCGCGGACGAGTCGCCCGACGCCTATGAGAAGCTCGTCGATCGTTTGCTGGCGATGCCGCAATACGGCGAACGTTGGGGGCGTCACTGGCTCGACCTGGTCCGTTTCGCCGAAACCAACAGCTTCGAGCGCGACGGCGACAAGCCTGACGCTTGGAAGTATCGCGACTACGTCATTCGTTCGCTCAACGAAGACAAACCGTACGATCAGTTTTTGATCGAACAGTTGGCAGGCGACGAGTTGCCGAACGCCACGCCCGAATCGATCATCGCGACCGGCTACTATCGCTTGGGCGTGTGGGACGACGAACCTGCCGACCCGCTGCAAGGCGAATACGATCACTACGATGACCTGGTGAACACCACCGGCAAGGCGATGTTGGGCCTAACGATCAACTGCTCGCGGTGCCACGATCACAAGATCGACCCGATTCCGCAGGCCGACTACTACAAGCTGGTCGCCCTGATGCGCGACGTCGCTCCGTATGGCGCCCGCGGCAACATCTCCAATAGCCGCCGCGAGGTCACCTCGGACGAAGTTCGCAAGCAGCATGAAGCGGCCGATCGGAAGATCGGCGACGTGCAAGGTCGACTCGACGACATCTATCGTCAGCTGGTCGACAAGTTGCCGGAAGATCAGCGGCGAGACGCTCGCAACCCGAAGAAGCGTCGTGAGTTCGCGAAGAAGATCGACGAGCTGCTCCCGGCGCAAAGCGAACAATACGCCAAGCTGCGGGAGGAACTGCAAGCCGCTCGCAACGAGAAGAACAAGCTGCCGCCGCGTCAATTTGCGATGGCGGTCAACAAGGCGCTCAATCCGCCGCCGTCGACCCACATCATGATGCGAGGCAACCCGCACGTGCCGGGCGACGAAGTGCAGCCGGGCTTCCCGGAGATCTTCGACGCGCCGGAACCGGAGATTGTTCCGCCGGCCGATGGCGAAACCTCGGGGCGTCGTTTGGCGCTGGCCAAATGGATCGCTTCGCCAGACAACATGCTGACGTCGCGGGTGATGGTCAATCGCTTCTGGCAACATCACTTCGGCCGCGGCATCGTCCGCTCGACCGACAACTTCGGCCAGCTCGGCAACCAGCCGACCCATCCGAAGCTGCTCGACTGGCTGGCTCTCGAGTTCGTCGATAGCGGCTGGAGCATGAAGAAAATGCACAAGCTGATCATGATGTCGCACACCTATCAGATGTCGTCGGCCGGTACCGCAGAAGGCCTGGCGAAAGATCCGGCGAACGATCTGATGTGGCGTCACGACATGCGTCGTCTGTCGGCCGAAGAGATTTACGACTCGTTGCTGGTCGCCAACGGCACCTTCAATGACAAGATGTATGGGCCCAGCTACTACCCGAAAGTTTCGGACGAAGTGAAAGCGGGTCAGTCGCAGCCGGGCTCGGGTTGGCACGACTCGTCGGAAGAAGAACGTGATCGCCGCGCGATTTACATCTTCGTCAAGCGTTCGCTGATTCCGCCGATGCTGGCCAACTACGACTTCCCCGAAACCGACGCTTTGTGCCCAGAACGTTTCGCCACGACGCAGCCGGCCCAGGCGCTGGGGATGCTAAATGGCGCGTTCCTGAATGAGCAAGCCAAAGAGTTTGGCGACGTGTTGCGGAAGGTAGCCCCGGGCGACGTGCGTCAGCAAGTTGCGTTATCGATTGAAAAAGGACTGGGACGTGCGGCGACCGAAGCCGACATCCAATCTGGCGAACAATTGATCGCCAAGCTGAAAGAGAAGCATTCGTTGAGCGACGATCGAGCCCTTGATCTCTACTGCTTGATGGTGCTGAACTTGAACGAATTCATTTTTATTGACTAGCCAAACTGCTTTGCGGCGGCGATCGCTGTGATCGCCGTCACCAACGCAGGAAGGGAGTGACATACGATGGCCAATTCATCACACGGCGACTTTTGCGGTCGGACGCGGCGCGAGTTCCTTTGGGAAGCAGGCGGTAAGTTTACCGGCCTCGCCCTGACGTCGATGCTGGCGCAAGATGGCTTCCTGACGAGCCAAGCGATGGGCTCGGAGTCGGGCAGCACGTTCCGGAACCCGCTGGCGGCGAAGCAACCGCACTTTCCGGCCAAGGCGAAGAGCGTCATCTTCCTGTTCATGTATGGCGGACCGAGCCACATGGACACATTCGATTACAAGCCGAAGCTGTATCCGCTGGATGGCAAGACCGTGCCGGTGAAAACCAAAGGTCGCGGCGGCGCCAAGAACAAAGGTCGCGTCGTTGGTCCGAAGTGGAAATTCAAGCAATATGGCGAGTCGGGGCAGTGGGTCTCGGACCTCTTCCCGAACCTGGCCACGTGCGTCGACGACATCGCTTTCCTGAAGTCGATGACCGCCGAATCGCCGATCCACGGCTCGGCCATGTTGAACATGAACTCGGGACGCATCCTCAGCGGTTTCCCCTGCATGGGTTCGTGGGTTAACTACGGCTTGGGCAGCGTCAACGAAAACCTGCCGGGGCACGTGGTGATGCTTGATCCGACCGGTGGTCCGATCAGCGGCGCCAAGAACTGGTCGAGCGGCTTCATGCCGGCGACCTATCAAGGCTCGATCTTCCGCTCGAAGGGAGCGCCGATCATCGACCTGAAGCCGCCGCAAGGGATCACCCGCGACATGCAGCGCGACATCCTCGACACGCTGAAGGATTCGAACGATCGCCACCTGGCGTCGCGCGTCGACAACACCGACCTGGCGGCTCGCATCGCCAGCTACGAGTTGGCCTACAAGATGCAAGAGTCAGCGCCGGAAGCGGTTGATTTTGCCGACGAGACCGACGACACCCGCAAGCTGTACGGCTTGGACGATCCGCAAACCGAGGAATTCGGCCGCCGCTGCTTGATGGCTCGCCGTCTGGTTCAGCGGGGCGTGCGTTTCGTGCAGCTCTACTCGGGCGGTCACCACAACGACAACAACTGGGACGCCCACGGCGACCTGGAGAAGAACCACAACCGGCATGCCGGTCGTACCGACAAGCCGATCGCCGGTCTGTTGAAGGACCTGAAGCGAACCGGCCTGCTGGACGAAACGCTGGTGATCTGGGGTGGTGAGTTCGGTCGCCAACCGACGGCCGAATATGCCGAAGGAACCGGCCGCGATCACAACTCGTACGGTTTCACCATGTGGATGGCTGGCGGCGGGATCAAAGGGGGCGTCTCGGTCGGGGCCACCGACGAACTGGGCGCCGAAGCGGTCGAACGCCCGCTGAAGGTGAAAGACATGCATGCGACGGTCCTACATCAGCTGGGTCTCGATCCCAATCATTTGAGCTACTTCTACAGCGGCCTGGATCAGAAGCTGGTCGGCGTCGAACATGTCGATCCGATTCACGAGATCGTCTAAAACCCAACTTCAATATCGAAGCAGCGCGAGAGCTGGCCCGCTGGGCCAGCTCTCTTTTTTTGCAAATAGCGTCCCATTTTTTGCAAATGCGCGGTTCCTGGCCTCCGCCGTCGGCCCCTCCTCTCCCTACATTCGTGGTAGGAATGTTAGAATTAAATCTGCAACTTTGGGCGGAAGGATTTCGATTCAGGAGGCAGGACGATGGGCACGACCGTAGATCTCACCCCGTATGGCATTAGTGTCGCGGATGTACGCCGCAATCTAGCCCCTTCGCGGCTTTATGAAGAAGCGATTCGCAACGACGAAAAGGCGGCCATCGCTGATTCCGGCGCCCTGATCGCCTACTCTGGCGTCAAAACCGGACGCTCTCCTCATGACAAGCGAATCGTCCGCTCTGACGAATCGGCCGACGAAATCTGGTGGGGTTCGATCAATATCCAGATCGACGAAGCGACCTACGAGATCAACCTGGAGCGGGCCAAGGACTACCTCAACACCCGCAAGGCGCTCTATGTCATCGACGCCTTCGCCGGCTGGGATCCGAAGTATCGGCTGAAAGTCCGCGTCATCTGCTCGCGTCCGTACCATGCTCTCTTCATGCACACGATGCTGATTCGCCCAACGCCGGAAGAACTGGCCGAGTTCGGCGAACCGGAGGTGGTGATCTACAACGCTGGGCAGTTTCCGGCCAATCAACACACGCCGGGGATGACGTCCAAGACGAGCGTCGACGTTAGCCTTGAAAAACGCGAAATGGTCATCCTGGGTACCGAATACGCCGGCGAAATGAAAAAGGGCGTCTTCACCATGATGAACTACTACATGCCGAAAGTCGGCGTGTTGTCGATGCATTGCTCGGCGACGACCGACCCCAAGTCGGGGCACAGTTCGGTGTTGTTTGGCCTCTCGGGCACCGGCAAGACGACCTTGTCGGCCGATCCCAAACGGCAGTTGATCGGCGACGACGAACATTGCTGGTCGGATGACGGCATCTTCAATATCGAAGGGGGCTGCTACGCCAAGGCGATCGATCTGGCGCCCGATTCCGAGCCCGAGATCTTCCAGGCCCTCCGCTTTGGCGCAGTGCTGGAAAACGTCGTCTACGACGAAGACGATCACCATGTCGACTTTAGCAATACCAGCATCACGCAAAACACCCGCGGCGCCTATCCGATCGAGTTCATTCGCAACGCCAAGATCCCCTGCGTGGCCGGGCATCCAAGCGACGTGATCTTCTTGACCTGCGACGCGTTCGGCGTGTTGCCTCCGGTCAGTCGGCTGACGCCGGAACAAGCGATGTACCACTTCATCAGCGGCTACACCGCCAAAGTCGCCGGCACCGAAATGGGCATCACCGAACCGCAGGCGACCTTCAGTCCCTGCTTTGGCGGTCCCTTCCTGGTCTGGCACCCCGGCAAATACGCTGAGCTGCTGGCCGAGAAAATGGCGAAGCACAACGCCAAGGTCTGGCTGGTCAACACTGGCTGGGCTGGCGGCGGTTATGGCGTTGGCTCTCGCTTCAAGCTGAGCTACACCCGCGCGATCATCGACGCGATCCATGCCGGCACGCTGAGCGACAGCCCCACCGAGACCGATCCCTACTTCGGCCTCGAGATGATCACCGCCGTCCCCGGCGTCCCCGGCGAACTGCTGGTTCCCAAGACCAGCTGGCCTGATTCGGCCTCCTACGCCGCCGCCGCGCAAAAACTGGCGAATCTGTTCACGGACAATTTCCAGAAGTACGCTGGCGGCGTCAGCGAGGCCGTCCTCAACGCGGGCCCTATCAAATAACGACAAATCGAAAATTCCGATGATTCGAGTAGGCCGCCAACGACTTGGCGGCCTTTCTTGCGCAGTGCCCCTTATCTGCGACAAGCGGCCCACGCCGTGGCGCAGCATGTTCCAGGAGTGCAACGCGTTCGCAATCGCATCGTTGTGCTCGAAACCGCACATCCGGCTGCCTGATAAGTCGCCCCATCAGGTAGTCGAATTTGGGCTGGATGCGTACCTTCAAACGCATCCAGCCTTTTTTCTTTTCTTGAAGGCCAACACCTCTTTGGTTAGCCGCGATAGCTGTTGCGATCGGGGTCGACGAAGTCGGCAGGAAGCATCAGGCCGAGGCCGATGCTAGAGCGGCGGCAATTGACGCCGTTTGAGCGTGGATAACCTCCGATGTAATTTCGATCTCGGCTCGATGCTTCCGACGGCTGCGCCGCCCCGATAGCGAGAGCTATCGCGGCTAACCATCTCTTGAACGACGCCTTCTTACGGTTCCCACCACTTCGGGCAATGGGCCGACAGGTTCATCGCCAGGCGCAACACGACCGTCACGATCAGGTAGGACGCGTAAATCATAAACCCAACGAAGAAGTCGACTTCAAAGCAGCCCATCGCCGCCCCAGCCCCAGCGGCGATACAGACCGAGACCCAGAGGAGCAGATACGGGAACTCATCTTCGTTGATTCCGACGTACGGAATTACAAACGCGTACAACCCCCACAGCACCGCGAACGCCATCGAGCAGAGCGCCACGCGGATCCACAAGTCCGTTCCCTGGAACGGCTCCAGCTCATCATTCCGCGCGAACCAATAGGCGCCATAGACAATCGGCAGCGCCAGCGCGAGCGAGCCGATGATCAGGATCGGCGTCTTCGAGGCGTCCTCCATCGGGCGGACCACGAAGTACGCCAGGGCCAACACCAGCAGCGCCGCGAAGAGCACGATCGCCAGGACCGTCGGCGAGAACTTGGCGTCTTCTCGCTTGATCGGTTCAAAGACCAGTCGCCCGGCCGTGTCTTTGACGCCTCCAAACGACTCCTTCTCATGAATCACGACCTGCTCGTCCATCGCCGGCACGCGGATCGTCTTCTTGCAGCTTGGACAGGGCCCCTCTTTGCCGGCAAATTTCTCGCTGACTTCGTACCGTTTAAAACAATGGGGACAAGTAACGCGTATTTTGTTCATGAGGGAGAATATTCCGGTCGAGAAAAGCAGGAAAGTCGCTGCGTCTAGTTTGGCGTCCTACGCCGGCCCGTCAAGCAATGGGAGGGCAAACAACCTTTCGGCCCAACCAATAACGGAAAGACAAGATAAAGTCGTGGCGCTTCTTCATAAATTTGCGTTACACACACTGGCTACTAAACTAGAATATGCGGCAAAAAGCGGCCTCAGATCGATTGCCGCGGTTGTTTGCGATGAGGTATACGTGTCTACATCCAAAGAAAAAGATCTGGTCTTTCTCTGTCCGAACGGACACAAGCTTCACGCCCCGCGTAAGCTGCAAGGACAAGCGGGCCAGTGCCCTCATTGTAACGTGAAATTTCGGGTTCCGGTGGTCGATGGCGAAGATCCCACCGTCGGCGGCGACGCCTCGCGGCTCGATTCGTCCGTCGACGTCTCCAACGCGGCCAACAAACTGATCGGTCCCAGCCTCAGCAGCATCTTTGACTCCTCCCCGACCGAGGTCGGCACTCGCGACGAAGCCGGCGCCTCCAACGTGCTTGGCCCCAGCGCCTCGCGCGGGTCGTCCCCCAGCGTCTTCGGCGCCCACAGCAAGCTCTTTCAAGAGTTTCTCCGACTTTGGAGCCTCCGCCGCGCGGGCGCAACGGTCGAAATTCACCTGCCGGAAGGGGAAATCTACGTCCCTGAGTACTTCTCGCCCTCTCGCTCTTCCGCCGAATTTGGCTTCTTCGCCCGTAGTCCCCAGCCGGGCGACTACGCGATCAATCTGATTCCGTGGCACTGCGTCTGCCGCATCGTGCTGACCGGCATCAAAGAGCTGCCATCCGACTTGGCTGGTTAATCGGCGTTGCACTTGTGCGGTTAACCCCTTAACAGGGTGTATGTTGCGCCGCGATACACGCCTGGGCGAACGCTGCCGGCCACGTTAAAATGGGCCCGCAGAGAAGCAACCCGAGCGACGCGACCAATTCGATAGGCGCCAGGTACAGATGCAGGCAGACTCGACAATCCGCGTCGGCAGAATCCGAGTCGGCGCCGTCCGGTACTTAAATACCAAGCCGCTGGTTCACGGACTGGCCGCCGCCAACCCCGACATTGATCTGTCGTTCGATCTGCCGAGCCGGCTGGCCGATAAACTGGCCAGCGGCGATCTGGACGTCGCACTGATCCCCTCGGTCGAATTCTTCCAAGATCCCAGCTACTCGATCGTTTCCGACGCCTGTATCGCCTGCCGCGGCCCGGTCTGGAGCGTCAAGATCTTCTTCCGCAAGCCGCCGGCCGAGGTTCGCACCTTGGCGTTGGACGAAGGCTCCCGCACCAGCGCCGCCCTTTCCAAAGTCTTGCTATCCGAACGTTTCGACTTGAAACCGCAAACCGTGCCGCTGCCGATCGATTCTGGTTTTGACTCGGTCGACGCCGACGCGGTGCTGATCATCGGCGATCGGGCGATCCACGCCCCGGCCGGCGACTTCGTCGAAATCTGGGATCTCGGCCAGGTTTGGCGACAGTGGTCGGGCAAGCCGTTTGTGTTCGCCGCTTGGGTCGCTCGGCCCGAGTTCGATACGCCGCAAATCGCCGCCGCCCTCTCGGCCGCCCGGGATGCCGGTCTTGCGCATCTGCAGGAAATCGCCGCCGCCGAAGCGCCACGGCATCGCCTGACAGCCGAGCAGTGCTTAACATACCTGCGAGACAATTTACACTTTACCTTGGGGCCCGACGAAGAGAGCGGTTTGTCCCTGTTTCACGCCCACGCGGTGCAGCGAGGTCTAGCGCCGCCGAACGATCGATGGACGCATCATGATTGCGAAGCTACTTGATAAAGCGGTCGCCGGAGAACGTCTGACCCCGGCCGAAGGTTTGCAGTTGCTCCAGTCGCATGACCTGGTCGCTTTGGGCCGGGCCGCCGACGCCGTCACGCGCCGACTCCACCCCGAGGACTACCGCACCTACAACATCGATCGCAACATCAACTACACCAACGTCTGCACCGCGGTTTGCGATTTCTGCGCTTTCTATCGCGGTCCCAAAAGCGAAGAAGGCTATGTCCTCTCGCAAGACCAACTGGTCGCCAAGGTGCAAGAAACGCTGGAACTGGGGGGCGAGCAGATTTTGCTGCAAGGCGGTCTCCACCCCAGCTTCAAGCTCGAGTGGTACGAAGAGATGCTCTCCGATCTGAAGCGTCGCTTTCCCACGGTCAACCTGCACGCTTTCAGCCCGCCCGAGATCTACCACTTCACCAAGGTCAACAAGCTTTCCTTGCGCGAAGTCCTCTCGCGTCTGAAAGACGCCGGCCTCGGCAGCTTGCCAGGCGGCGGCGCCGAGATCCTGGTCGATCGCGTCCGCAACGAAATCACCCGCGGCAAAGTGATGACCGACGATTGGCTTGATGTGATGCGCGTCTGGCACGAGTTGGGCGGACGCAGCTCGGCCACGATGATGTTCGGCCATGTCGAAACGCTCGAAGAACGGATCGAACATCTCGAACGGGTTCGCCAACTGCAGGACGAAACCGGCGGCTTTACCGCATTCATCTGCTGGACCTTCCAGCCCGACCATACCGACATGGCCGACATCGCCCCGTCCGGCTCGTTTGAGTACCTGAAGACGCAAGCGGTCTCGCGGCTCTATCTCGACAACATTCAAAACGTCCAATCGAGCTGGGTCACCCAAGGCCTGAAAATGGGCCAGCTGGCCCTGCTCTACGGCGCCAACGACATGGGCAGCCTGATGATCGAGGAAAACGTCGTCGCCGAAGCCGGCACGGTCCATTACCTGACCCTCGACCAAATCCGCGACTCGATCAGCGAACTCGGCTTCACCCCGCGACAACGCAACGTTCATTACCAATTGATCCCGGTAGAACAAGAAGTCAAAGCGATCGAAGCCAACCGCGCCCGCGATCAACAACTGCTGCAACTCGCGTAACAAGTCGGCAATCGTAGCGCGAGGCGCGAGCGAGGGAAAAGCGACGTCCACTCCCAAGGACGAACGTCGCCCCCGTTCGAACGGCCCCCCTCGTCTTCTTCGCGAACCTTCTTCCGCCACCGCGTCTCTTTGCCGCTGTACCTTTCGCTTCCTCCAACAGACCGACACCCGATGCCCAACGAATGGTCCAAACCCGAGCATTCCCTCGCCTACATGCGGCGCGCCAAACGTCAAACGCAGCGTCAAATGGGGGACGAAACGCTGCTGGCCGAGCTGCCCGCCGATACCCGCCGGGTGCTGGATCTCGGCTGTGGCGCGGGGCATTTGATCGGGTTGGCGCTGCAGCGTTTCCCGCAAGCGACCGGCGTCGGCCTCGACTTCTCGGCGACGATGCTCGACCTGGCCCGCCAGCAGTTCACCGGCGAAACGCGGGTTGAATGGATCGAGCGGAGCCTCGACGATCCTCTCCCCCAGCTTGGCACCTTGGACGCCATCATCTCCAGCTTCGCCATCCACCACTGCAGCGATTCCCGAAAACGAGCCATCTACCAGGAAGCCTTCGCCGAGCTTCGTCCCGGCGGCGTCTTTTGCAACCTGGAACATGTCGCCTCGCCGACGGTGACGATGCACGAAAGATTCTTGAGCGAACTCCACATCCCGCTGGAAGATGACGACCCGTCCAACCAACTTCTCGATCTCCATACGCAACTCACTTGGCTCCGCGAAATTGGTTATGAGGAAGTCGACTGCTACTGGAAGTGGCGCGAAATGGCCCTGCTGATCGGCAAACGCCCAAAGTTGTAGCCCGACGCGCCAGCCGAGGGAATGCGGCGTCCATTCCCAATGACGAATGTCGAAACCAGAATGACGAATCAATTCCCAAAGCCCGAATGACGAACCGGACTGGACGATTCTCATTGTCCCGGGTGGCCCGACCAGTCTGCCAAGACTGGTTGGGTTGCGCAGCAACAAGATGCCTCACCATTCGGTCTGTACAACGACATCCGCAACCATCCCCAATCGCCCACAATCTTCAGGCCCAACGGGCCGGCCCTAAAGTGGCCCAGGGCGAAGTCGCGCTTCGCGACGCAGCCCTGGGTTAGGCGATCGAACAAAACGCCAAGCCCTGCAGGGGGATCTAACCGGCGTCATGTGGGATCGCGACAACATAAATCCGCGCGGCGCCAAACGCCCATCTGCCGCCGGACCGGACCATTTATCTTTTTTAGATCGCCCCCTTGGGGCTTTTGATTCTCGCTTGCAACGTTTACCCAGGGCTGCGTCGCTGGCGCGACTCCACCCTGGGCTACTTTAGCGCGGCCCGTTGGGCCTTTTTTCTTAACCGCTGTTTGCGTATGCGTTTTGGCTGGCCCCTCCGGGGGCTTGGGTCTTCGGGACTGGACTGTCTCGCTGATTCGTGCGGTTCGACGGGACTGGACCGTTTTGATTTTTCGGCGACGGGACTCGTGGACGACTCTTTTTTGTTCGCGGCGTTGTTGATGACTTGATTGTCGACGTCGTTTGGTGGGGTCTTGGTCCGCACAGCGGACCCTACGGGCGGTTTGTGCAACTCGGGCGGACGGGACTGGACTGTTTCGTTTTTTTCGGTCGGTGGACTTGGTTCCTGCTTGACGTTCTTGTCTTCGGCAGGCACGGCCTGCCCTACGCTGGAGGTCGCTTCTTTTTTCAATTGGAAAGTGGCGAAGCCGCTTCGCCGGGCGGGGGTTACTTTTTCGATTTCGCCGGCTTCTTCTAGCCGCTCCCACGCGGCGGCGAACATCGTGCCGTTCATCCCGGCATGTTCGCGCACCGTTTGCTTCATCGCTCGGTCGGGGCCGAGGTTTTCGATCACGACGCGCAGTTTGGCGTCGTGCCGCTCGTCGCGGGTCAGCGCTTCGCGGGCGGCTTGTTCGTTCTTTAGCGACGAAGGGGAACGAACATTGGTCTGCCATCTTCGGCCATTGGCATCATTCAGACGACCTTCTTCGACATCAACGCCCCACAGGTCATCTTGCCCGGCGTCGCCGCCGACGGTTAGCCACAACTTGTGCTGCCCGCTGCCCAGTTCATAACTTTGGCGGCGATTGACCAGCAGCCATTGCCGGGCCAGATCGTGACAGCCGGCGCTTTGCAAGTCGGTCACGTCGAGCGTTCGCGGGCGAATCGTCTTGCGCGTCGCGCAGCACAGAATCGGCGTCGCGCCGCACTCAAGACAACAGCGGATCATCGCCTGCAGGTGCAACGTGTGGGCCTGCTTGGTTTTGGCCGCGACGTCGAGCGGATCGATCATCACCACTTCCAACTCGTACTTGCCGATCCAAGTCCGCAGTTGCCGCAGTTGCGTTTCCAGATTCACGCTCGCCCCTTGCAGCGCGCAGACGAACCGCGGCGTTTCTTCCCGCTGTTTGCTGGTCATCCACCGCCGCGTCAGGTCGACTAGCGATCGCTTCGCTTGTTCGCCGCTGAAGAACCCAACGCGAAATTTTCGCTGGAGCGCGAATCGCCCTAAGAATTTGCAGCCTGTCGACAGGGCCGCCACCAGGTCGACCGCCAGCGACGTTTTCAAACATTTGCTCGGCCCGCAGATGACCGCCGGAGCGCCGCGCGAGAGCACGCCAGGCACCAGCCACTCGACCTCGTTCGCCTGATCGAGCAGTTCGACCGAGGTGAACTCTTGCAGCGGTTTGTTGGTCGCTTCAAACCGGTCGACTGCCGCCTCGATCATCGGATCAGGCACGGCGACCGGAAACATCCCTTCCCCTTGCAACAACTCCCGCATCCGCTCGATCCGCTCACTACGATTCATGATTTTGCCTCCGAGAAAAGTTGAACGCGAAACCGACAGGAATGAGAAAAGAGGCCTGAATGAGAAGCAGGGTCTGGTCTCTTTTTCGCGAGTAAGGTTCCCACACGCGCAGCACGCGACCGCGAAAAAGCGACCTGACCCTTTTTCGAAGCGTGCGCGCAAACGCGCTGCCGTGGTCCGCACCGCGGACCCTACGAATTATTTCGAATCGTGATGTCGAAAACGCTGCACCAAGACACTGCTGGACAAGCCAGCAGTGGCACACGTTTCGAACTAAAAACGACTACGTCAAATGGCCACGGCGAAGAGCGTCGCCGGCCGGCGGGAAGAAACGACGGGCATCCGTCACCCATGTTGCGAGAGGCATTAGCCCAAAAGTCGAGTAATTTGTCAAACTGATTTTGACCCGAGAAAACAAGGGTGAAAACGCACGAAATAGTAGCCCGAAGCGCGAGCGAGGGAAATGCGGACGGAAGCAAAGCGGAAAGCGGAAAAATACTAACCCGAGTCGCGAGCCGAGGGAATGCGGCGTCCATTCCAAAGGACGAATGCCGAACCCCGAATGTCGAATCAAATCCGGATGCCCGAATGACGAACGCCATGAGGCCCGGAGGGCCGGTCCAATCTAGCCTGGGGCGCAGTCGCGCCAGGCGACGCAGCCCCAGGTCAGTGCGTGAAATCAATCGTTGACGTTGGACGGGATCGTTCGTTCGTTTGGATCGCCCCTCCGGGGCTTTCGATCAGGATGGCGACGTGACCTGGGGCTGCGCCCCAGGCTAGGTTGGATCGGCCCTCCGGGCCTGAAAACGGATGGGGGCGTTGTTGGCGGGGCAATCCGGACCTGACCGACATAACAGGGTCCCCTTCTCGGCGACACTCCCTCCACCTCGATTGCACCAGCTTGAGGTGCGTTAGAATCGTCTTTTCTGACGTGACGTTGTTCGTAGTTCTTCGTAAGACAACCTGTTCTCACGAGATAAAGATGGCGAACTTTCGCTGTGAGCGTATTCTACTTCGCCTGAATGAAATGATTCGCGACTTCGACCCCAACGGCGGTCTCGATCACGAAGAGCTCGCTTGGTCGTTAGGGGATCAAACGGATTATGGTCCCAATGATCCGCAAATGTGGGACTACGTCGTTGGGCCGGGTGAACGACCTCGCTGGCACTCCGCGATGGCTGGACTGAATACCTTACGTAGCCTGATAGAGCGTCTGGAGAATCCAGCTTTCTCGGCACAGCGAACGCCCGAAGCGGTTCAATCGCAACTGGTCGCCCTGCGAGCGTTGGAAGAGAAACTGGATCGGATCGATACCTACGATCGGAAGTTCTATCTGTTAGCCAAGGATTTAGGATAGCGGTCTCCGCGCCCTAAATTCCCCTGCACGGCATTTTTCTCGCTGACGGTTTGGGGACAAAGCCCATTTCTTCCTTGCATTCCCCCGGGCGATGCTCGATAACAGACGGACCTAGATCTCACGCGATATCTTGCCTCCTATTCCCGCCTGGAGATCCGCTAATGAAGTCGCCGTTTGGTCTGCTGTCGTTGGTTGTCATCACTTGCCTGTTCGCTCAGTCCTCTTTGGCAGGTGAGTTGCGATTGGCGACGTTTGCAATCGACGCCTCGCCGGAGGTTGGTTCGCCGCTAGCCTACGATCCGACGAAGGAAGTTACCTGGCCGCTTAGTTGTCGCGGGGTGGTGCTGACTGGCGCCGACAAGCCGATCGTGTTGTGTGCGGTCGATTGGATTGGGATTGCGAATGACTCCAGCCGATTGTTTCGCCAAAAACTGGCCGATGCGACCGGGACGACGATCGACCGAGTGGCGGTCCATACCTTGCATCAGCATGACGCGCCCCGTTGCGATTTTGGGGCGGCGAAGATCTTGGCGAAGTACAACGCCGAGAAGGTTCACTACGACGTCGAGTTTCTCCACGAGGTGATCGACCGCGCGGCCGCAGCCGCCAAAGCGTCGCTGCAGACTTCGACGTCGATTACCAGCCTGGCAATTGGTGCGGCCGAAGTGAACGATGTCGCCTCGAATCGCCGGATGCTCGACGCCGAGGGAAAAGTGGCGATCACGCGCTATACCGCCTGCAAGGATCCCAAGATTCGCAGCTTGCCGGTCGGCGTCATCGATCCAATGTTGCGACTGGTCACGTTTTACCAAGGGGAAAAACCGGTCGCCGTGATCACCACCTACGCGACCCATCCGCAAAGTTACTACCGCACCGGCGGCGCCAATCCCGACTTCCCCGGCATGGCTCGCGACATGCGACAAGAGACGACCGGCGTATTTCATCTTCACTTCAATGGAGCTGGCGGCAATATTGGCGCCGGCAAGTTTAATGACGGCTCGCGAGAAAATCGTCAGGTGTTGGCCGACAAAGTCGCCGACGCCATGCGGCGTGCCTGGGAGTCGCAGACCAAAACGCCAATCACCGCCGACGACGTCGGTTGGAACAGCGTCGCCGTTTTGCTGCCGGCCGCGGCGCATCTGGATGGCGAAGCCTTGGCGAAAGAAATCGCCAGCGAAGCGACGCCGCCTGCGTTGCGGGGGCACGCCGCCGACAAGCTCTCGTTTTCCAACAGCTTGAAGTCGGGCGAAAAAATCACGATCGGCTGCTTGAGCTTGGGCGATACCCGCGTCTTATTCATGCCGGGCGAGTTGTTCGTCGAGTATCAACTGGCCGCCCAGCAAATGCGGCCCGACCAGAACGTGTTGATGGCCGCCTATGGCGATTATGGTCCGTTTTACATCGGCACTCGGATCGCCTATTGGCAGGGGGGCTACGAGACCAGCGAGCGGGCGACCAACGTGTCGCCCGAGGTAGAACAGGTGCTGACCACCGCGATCGCGACCCTTCTGGAGGTTCCCGATACCCAAGTTCGGCCCAATGATTTCACCGACACGACCGGACCTGGCCTACCGCAATAGTCGCCCAACGCGATAAACCAGGCAAATCGCGTTGCGTCCACGCATCATAAAACGTTCACTTCTTCGCGGCTTATAGTAGAAATACTGCATCAACGCGGCGATTCTTTGCCAAGTTGCGACAGTATTTTCTCTCTTTGCTCATTTCAATCCGGTATCTTAAAGGTGGGCCTGCCAGAAAAACGGCTTCCTAGATTCGCCAAACGAACGGCTGCGGCGCCCGGCGCTGGCTGACCAGCGCCCCCCCGGCGGCGGCTGTTCTCTCCCACACACAACTGGATTGGAGGTGCGTTGATGACGACATCCGCGAAAGCCCTCGCTGCGCTGCTGCTGCTCGCGATCCCAGCCTACGGCCAAGAGGTAAAACCGCCCACCAAAGAGACGCAACCGGCCGAAACCGCGGCGCCCAAGGCGTCTCTCAACCAAGACGAAACCGCCATTGCGGCGGCGATTGAGTCATACGTGATCGCCTTCAACAAAGGGGACGCAGAAACGCTGGCGGCCCACTGGACGCCTGAGGGGACCTTCACCCCGCCTGGCGGCGAAACGCTAATCGGACGCAAAGCGCTGCAGGAGAGCTTTGCCGCCTACTTCGCCGAAAACAAAGAGGCGAAGATTGAACTGCTGGAGACCGCGGTCACCCAGGTCTCGCCCAGCGTCGCCAAGGAAGCGGGCGTCGCCCGGGTGATTGTGCCTGGCGGCGAGCCGAGCGACACCACCTATACCGCGATCCATGTCAAAACGTCGGAAGGTTGGAAGATCGACAGCATCGCCGAGCAAGCGCCCGCCGCGCTGCCGCCGAGTCATTATGAAGAACTGCAGGCGCTAGAGTGGATGGTCGGCCGGTGGGTCGATGCGGACGAAGCGTCTTCGATCGAGTCGACGACCCAGTGGACCAAGAACCGCAACTTTCTGACGACCTCGTTCAAAGTGGTGGTCGACGGGCAGGTTGAGTTTGAGGGGACGCAGGTGATCGGCTGGGATCCATACGCCCAGACGATTCGCTCGTGGGTGTTCGATTCGGACGGCGGTTTTGGGGCTGGACGGTGGACCAACCAAGGCAACCTGTGGACCGTGCAAACGATCAATGTCCTTTCGGATGGACGCCGCGGCTCGGCAACCCACATCTACGAGTCGATCGACGACAACACGATGCGGTTTGAATCGATCGGCCGCCAAGTCGATGGCGAACTGATGCCGAGCATCCCGCCGGTCACCGTGACGCGCGTCGCTGAGTAAGACTCCGCCGCGTCGTTTCGTTCCCCCAAACATCCCAATAGGAATCTTTCCCATGACTTTCAAATATGCAATCGGCGTCGCCGTCGTCCTGGCGGCTTCCCTTTCCGTAACGGACATATGGGCCCGCGGAGGTCGCTCCGGCGGCGGCGGTGGAGGCGGTCGCGTTGGCGGCGGGGGCGGCATCTCGCGTCCCAGCGGCGGCGGTGGAATTTCGCGTCCCAGCCCGGCGTCGCGCACCCCTTCGATGAGTCGCCCTTCCGCGTCGCGGCCGAGCGTCTCGCGGCCGAACATTTCGGCGCCTAGCGCTTCGCGGCCGAGCGTTTCTCGCCCTGACCATTCCAACCGCCCCAGCATCAATCGCCCATCGACCGGCGGCAATACGCCGAATCTCTCTCGTCCCGATTTGTCGAATCGGCCGAACATCAATCGTCCCACGACCGGCGATCGGCCGAACCTGACGAAGCCCGATCTCTCGAACCGCCCGAACTTGAATCGGCCCACGACCGGTGATCGGCCGAATTTGACCAAGCCTGACTTCGCCAACCGGCCCGACCTGAATCGTCCCGGAAGTGGCAATCGCCCTGACCTGTCGAACCGCCCGAACTTTTCGAGTCGGCCTTCTGGCGACGACCTGAAGAACTTCCTCGATTTGCCCGGCGGGGGAACGCGCCCCGGAACCGGTGATCGTCCTGACTTCGCCAATCGCCCCAACCTGGGCGACAAGACGAACATCGGCGATCGCGTCAATATCGGCGGCGGCGACAAAACGAATATCGGGGGAGATCGCATCAACATTGGAGGCGGCGATCGAACCAACATCAACATCGGCGGCGGCAACAAGGTCAACATTGGCAACCGCGAAAACAACATCAATTCAATTCGCGATCACTGGTCGAACTACGACAACCGCCACTTTGGCAATCGGCCGTTCGGCAACGACTGGTGGGGCAATCCGCACTACCGCAACAATCCGTCCTGGCGGTGGCAAGCCGGTTGGAACCGCTACCCCGGCAACTGGTGCTGGCGACCGGCGGCGTGGGCTTCGTTTGGCACTTGGTTCGTCTGGAACTGGTCACAGCCGGTCGTTTATGACTATGGCACGAACGTCGTTTATCGCGACAACTACGTCTACGTCAACGATCAGCAAACGGTCACTTACGAGCAGTACTACCAACAGGCCGACACGATCGCCGCCAGCATTCCGGCCGAGGCCGATCCTGCCGAAATCGAGTGGATGCCGCTCGGCGTGTTTGCGATCGCCGAAGAGAACGCCGTCGACACCGGCATGCTGATCCAACTGGCGGTCAGCAAAGACGGCATCATCGCCGGCACGTTTTATAACGACGCGACCGACGATGGTCGTCCGTTGCAAGGAATGGTCGACAAAGACTCGCAGCGGGCCGCCTGGAAGTTCGCCGATGGCAAAAATCCGGACATCGTGATGGAGACGGCGATTTACAACCTGACGCAGGACGAATCGACGGCGCTGGTCCACTTTGGCGAGGACCGCACCGAGTCTTGGCTGATGGTTCGCTTGCCAGAACCGGAGTCCGACGCGACGACCAAATAGCGGCGTCGCTGGCCGCAGACAACCGCACCGACCGGGCGATTCCCTACGAGATCGCCCGATTTTTTCGTGCGCGGTCCCGCCAAGCGTCTTGCGCAATTGGGATATATTTATGCGCATCCTATCACTTGGGATTCTCCCTCGCTCAGCCTACCATCGAAGCTATCTCCTGACATAAACTTCGCCCATTTCTCGCTCAGACCGAACTGTATGACGCCGCAGCTTCGCCCTCGACTTCGCTTGCTCGTTTTGCTCACGATCGCCGTCTTCTTCGCTAATTCCCCAGTTAGTGCGAAGCCGCCGGAAGATCGCCAGCAAATCGAAGCGGATTTGGCCGAAGCGCTCCTGCCCGCGCTGAAACGCCATCGAGGCGAAGCGGCGGTCGTCATCAAACATCTGCCTAGCGGCGCGACCTTCGCCTTTCATGGCGATCGCCCTCAATCAACCGCCAGCCTGATCAAGTTGCCGCTGCTGATGGCGCTGTACCAGGCGGTCAACGAGAAACAGGTGACGCTCGACGCGCTGGTCGAAATGAAAAAAGAAGACCAGGTCCCTGGCTCCGGCATTTTGACTGGCCACTTCTCGCCGGGGCTGAAGCTTTCGGTCCGCGACGCCGCTCACCTGATGGTCACCTACTCCGACAACACCGCGACCAACCTGGTCATCGACCAAGTTGGCCTGCCGGCGACCCGCAAGTTGATGAAGACGCTCGATTGCCCCAGCACGCAGCTCAACTCGAAGGTCTTCCGCCGCGACACCTCGATCGACATCGAAAGCAGCAAGCAGTACGGCCTGGGCGTTACCTCGTGCGACGACATGATTCGCCTGCTGGAGCTGCTGCACAAGGGCGAGTTTATAGACAAAGCGACCTCGCAGGCAATCATCGACCAGCTCGCCTTCGTCAACGACAAGTCGAAGGTGACCCGTTTTCTGCCCCCCGGCGTCAAACCGGCGCACAAGACCGGCGCCGTCAATGACGCCCGCACCGACGCCGGTATCATCCCGCTGCCGGAAGGGGCGCTGCTGTTTTGCGTGTTGACGCAGCAGAATGAAGACCGCAGTTGGGGGGACAAGAACGAAGCCGAACTGCTGGCCGCCGAAATCGGCCAGGTCGCTTACCATTATTTCGCCGATGGCAAGATCACCGCACCCGCCCCGACCAGCACGACGCTCGCCCTCGGCGCTGAAGGAGAGTTGGTCGAAGCGCTGCAGCGGACGCTCAACGCCCGGATGAAACCATCGCCCCAGTTAGGCGTCGACGGCGACTTCGGTCCCAATACCGAAGCGGCGCTGATCCGCTTTCAATCGGACAAGGGGCTGATCGCCAATGGCGCCGTCGATCGTCAGGTCTGGAAGGCGCTCGGTCCGCTGGTGACCGAAGACGAAGCGGTCGCCGACATCGCCGAAGTCAACGCCGCCGTCGCCACCAAGGCCCCGGCCGATTCGCTCGAAGGTTTGCCGTTCGTCACGGCCAAGGCCTGGACGGTGATCGACCTCGACAGCGGTAAGACGCTGGGCGGCGACAATGCCGACGGAGTTCGCGACCCGGCCAGCGTCACCAAGATCATGACCGCCTATCTCGTGTTGCAGATGGCCGAGGAATCGCCGGAGTTGCTGGACGAAATCGTCACCTTCTCGCAGCGAGCCGACAAGACGCCAGGCTCAACCTCCGGCTTAAAAGTGGGAGAACAGGTCTCCGTCGGCGAGTTGCTGTACGGCTTGATGCTCCCTTCGGGCAATGACGCGTCGGTCGCCCTGGCCGAACATTTCGGCGATCGCCTATCCCCCGATCCGGCGAAGAAAGGACACGACGGCTTTGTCGCCGCGATGAATAGCCAAGCCGAAAAGCTCGGCATGACCCAGACCGGCTACGCGAACCCGCACGGGCTGACCGCCAAAGGGCATGTCACCACCGCCGCCGATATGGCGAAGCTGGGCCGAGCCGCGATGCAACTGGAGCGGTTCCGCGAGATCGTCGCCACGCCGCAGCGCGGCGCCACCGTCGAGTCAAAGACCGGCTACCAGCGGAACGTCATCTGGCGAAACACCAATCGCCTGCTGCACCAGGAAGGCTATTTCGGTGTGAAGACCGGCACCACCGGCCAGGCAGGCGCCTGCCTGGTTTCCTGCTGCGAGCGAGACGGCAAACGCGTGCTCATGGTGGCGCTTGGTTCCAGTTCGACCGACTCCCGCTACGCTGATACCCGCAACCTCTATCGCTGGCTCTGGAACGAGTTGGCCAGCCAACCGGCCGAACCAGCGAAACCCATTGGCGGCTAACGGCTCTACCGCTTCTCTACTTTGACTGAATTGATACATGCACGACAACCATATATCCTGGCTGGCCGCGGCGCTGGTCACCTTGGCAGGCGTCTCCCCAATCCTGGCCGAGGACTCCACCTTCCAGCCGACTCCTCCCCAGTCGCGCGGCGACGTCGTCCTGACCGACGAAGCGAAGAAGTTGCACGAGGCGCTGCTGATGATCGACGGGCACAACGACATGCCGTGGGAGATCCGCATCAAGGGCTCCAGCGATTTCGACAAGCTCGACATCAGCAAACCGCAACCGAAACTGCACACCGATATTCCACGACTGCGCGAAGGAAACGTCGGCGCCCAGTTCTGGTCGGTTTGGGTTCCGGTGTCGACGGGCTACGATGGCACGGCGCTATTGTCGACGCTAGAGCAGATTGATCTGGTCAAAGCGATGATCAAGCGGTACCCAGACGATATGGAACTGGCCCTGACGGTCGACGATATCGAGCGGATCTCGAAGGAAGGCAAGATCGCCTCGCTGATCGGCGTCGAAGGGGGACACTGCATCGAGGATTCGATCGGCAACCTCGAACGCCTGTATGACCTGGGCGCTCGCTACATGACGCTCACCCACAGCGCCAGTCTCAGTTGGGCCGACAGTTGCACCGGCGAGAAGATCAGCGGCGGGCTCAACCCGTTCGGCGTGCATGTGGTCGAAACGATGAATCGCTTGGGGATGATGGTCGACGTTTCGCACGTTTCTCCGGCGACGGCGCATGCGGCGCTCGACGCCAGTAAGGCGCCGGTCATCTTCTCGCATTCGTCCGCAGCCGCGATCGCCGCATCGCCGCGCAACGTTCCCGACGACGTCCTGAAGCGGATGCCGGAAAACGGCGGCGTCGTGATGGTCAACTTTTTCTCGTCGTTCATCGTGCCGGAATCGGTCGCCCGTTATGAAGAAGGGAAAGCCCTGGAAAAGGAACTGACCGAAAAACATGGCGCCGAGCAGGCGGCCGTTTTGCTGCGTCGCTGGAAGAGCAAGAATCCGCAGCTGCCCGGCAACATCCACGACCTGCTTGACCACATCGATCACATCGTCAAAGTCGCCGGTTGGCGGCATGTTGGCATCGGATCGGACTACGACGGCGTCACGCTGGTGCCGAAAGGACTGGAAGACGTCAGCCGCTATCCCTACATCACGCAAGGTTTGCTCGACCGCGGCTACACGCCCGAGCAGATCAAAGCGATCATGGGCGGCAACCTGATCCGCGCGATGCGCGAAGTCGAAGCGACCGCCAAAAAGCTGCAAGCGCAAGCGGCGGCGAAGTAACGGCAGGCGTAGGGTGGGTGGAGCAAACGCGCCGCCGCGCGCTTGCTCCACCCACTCTACATTGGCTTTAGCGCGGCCCGTTGGGCCTGGTAAGAAATGGGCGAATTTTTAGTCCGCCATCAGCCGTTTTCGGAAGTTCCTCGGCGTTGTTCCAAAACTCTTGCGGAACGCGATCCCAAAGCGGGTGGCGTTGGAGAATCCGCAGGCGAGCGCCACTTCGGTGATCGACATCTCGCGATTACCGAGCAACTCGCGGCCGCGTTCTAGTTGCACGCGGCGGATTTCTTCGGCCGGAGAGCGGCCAAGGTATGAGCGGAATTGCATTTCCAGACTCCGCCGCGAGATCGGCACTTCGCGGAGGACGTCGGCGACGCTGATGCCGCGCTGCGTATGTTTTTGGATGAAGCGGAGCGCTCGGACGATCATCGGGTCGTCGATCGCCAACACGTCGGTCGACTGGCGACTGACCACGCCATGCGGCGAGATCGTCAGCGGCGTAGTCGACGCAGGCTGACCCTCCATCATCCGATGGATCATCGCCGCCGCCTCGTAGCCGATTCGTTCGCAGGCCAGCGAAATCGAAGAGAGCGGCGGCGTTGAAACTTCGCAGAGCAGTTCGTCCGAGTCCCCCGCTAAAATCGCAATCTCGTCCGGCACGCGAATCGAGGTGAAGTGGCAAACCTCGGCCAACTGTCGCGCATGATACGCGTCGACCGCCAACACCGCGATCGGCCGCGGCAGCGAAGTGAGCCAACGATTGACGCGCCGCTGTTGCTCACTCCACTTGATCTTGCGTCCCGCTCGATAGCCAGGCCGGTAGCTCTGGCACTCGAAACCCCGCTGTGTGACCGCTTGCTCAAACTCTTCCCAACGGCGGCTCGAATAGCGCTGACTGGGGGGCGCGAAAAACGCAAAGTTCGTGAACCCGCGAGCGACGAGATGCTCGACCGCCAATTCGGCCCGGGCGCCTTCATTGGTAATCACGCGTCCCACGCGGGGGAGATCGCCATAGACGTCGTCGACGTTGACCGAGGGCAGTTTTTTCTCGACGATTTGATCGGCTTGCAGCCGCGTCGAAATGCGGGCGATGATGCCGTCCCCTTTCCAGCCGTCAGGCAGCGAGGACCGCTGCTCATGGTCGCGGGGATCGATCAGCAGGTGCCAGAACGTATGTTTATCGGCATAACTGGCGATCCCGCGAATGACGCGACGTCCCCAACTCGTCTCGGTCTCGACCATGACGGCGATCTGGCGGATCTGCAGTTTCTCGCCGCGGCGATGCGAATCAGGTTCCATCAAAACGACGTGCCAATGGGTGGTGGTGAACGAGACAAGAGGAGCGGCAGGGCCAAACGTTTCTCCGCAAGGACGACTTGGCGGATGCGCAAACGCGATCTAGAATTCTCTCTATATCACCACGCTTCGGCAAGCCGACTATTTGGAAGCAGATCCTTCGTTCTGCAAAGAGCGGCAGGATTCGCCCTGCTATTTCGTGTAGGATGCCTGTTAGAGCTTTCTATTGACGAACAACCAGACGCCGACTGTTGTGGCAATGAATAAACAACATTTTGCAATTGGGCTGATGAGCGGCACCTCCGCTGATGGAGTCGACGCGGCGCTGATCAGCACCGATGGCGAAAGCGACGTTGATTTTCTCGGCGGGCTCACGCTCCCCTATCCCGAGCAACTGCGGGCTCGCGTGCTCGAGGCTTCGCAGCACAACGTCCGGATCGATGAGCTATTGCGCGTGGAGCGCGAGCTGACGCTCCATCACGTCCAGGCGGTCAAAGCGCTGATCGCGCAACTGGGCGACGCGGCTCGGCACGCGGCGATCATTGGCTTTCATGGCCACACGGTACGCCATTTTCCAGGCGAAGGACTCACGCTGCAGCTGGGCAATCCCTGGCTGTTGGCCGAGCAAACCGGCATTCAGGTCGTCTCCGACTTTCGCCGCCATGACATGGCCCGCGGAGGACAAGGGGCGCCGCTCGTCTCGCTATTCCATCGGGCGATCTTCGCCAACGAAACGGAACCGGTCGTCGTGCTGAACCTCGGTGGCGTCGCCAACGTCACCTGGCTTGGTCCCAACGGTGAGATCATCGCCGGCGACTCCGGCCCGGGGTGCGGCCTGCTGGACGAATGGGTCCAGGAGATGGCCGACATCAGTCACGACGAGGATGGCCGCTTGGCGCTGAAAGGAAAAGTGCACGAAGGGATCGTCCGCGAAGCGCTCTCGGTCGACTTCTTCCGCAAGCCGCTGCCGAAGTCGGCCGATCGATTTGATTTTGATCATGTCGACGTCTCGGGGCTCAGCGTCGAGGATGGCGCCGCCACGTTGTGCGCCGTCACCGTGCAAGCGATCAGCGGCGCCGTTTCTCGGATGGCGCAAGAACCGGCCGTACTATGGGTCACCGGCGGCGGCGTCCATCATCCGGTCATCATGAAGATGCTGGTCGACCGCTTCACAGACGTCCGCTCGATCAGCCAACGGGGCCTCTCGCCCGATACGCTCGAAGCGGAATGCTTCGCCTGGCTCGCCGTCCGCCACCAGCTTGGTCTGCCGCTGACGATCCCAGAAACGACCGGCTGCAGCGAACCGACCATCGGCGGCAGCATCACGCCGCTGCAGTAAAACTAACCCGAGGCGCGAGCCGAGGGAATGCGGCCCCCATCATTTACGGTCCTGCGCCTCGAGTGTGTAAATGATCGCGCCTACCAGCGCTACCTCGTCATTCAAGTCGCGTCCGCTGCCTAGTTCCGCCCACCACGCTTCGCGTGACGCCCCCATTTCGTTCAACCGCCGCGTCGCCCAATACTTCAATTGCCGCATCACTTCTTTAGGATGTACGTCGGCCGCGACCACGACGTGAACGTGATTCGAACGGCAGTTGACCGCGTGAAGGATCCAATTCCGAAAATGGCAGTGATCGCCAATCGCTTGCTCGACGACCTGCCGTTGCTCAAGATTCAGGAATACCTCCTCCTCTTTCATTGACTGCGTCGCCGCTCGTTGCCGAATCTTGTTAGCAGTCCGTTGATTTTCTCGACGGACTGCGTGATCGCACGGATGCGATCGCAAAATAACGACGTAAGTCGTTATTTTGCGAGCCGCGAAGAGCTATGCTCTGAGCCTGGCGAGGTTGGAAAAAGCCACGATGGCAGTTTTCAACAGGCAGTTAGGACGTTGGTCACCGCGAGACTTTTTCACCCACCCGCGATCGTCCCCCGGCAACCAACTGCCGTAGGTTCGCCTTGTCAAGAAATAGGCCAATGGTGCGGGAAGCGGCGGTTCGTTTGGGCGACGAATATTCACATTGCCTACGCTGAAAGAATAGCGAAGTGCGAAGCGTTCGTGTCAATGTAGCAGCCGGGTTGGAGTGGTGCACGCATTCCCTCGGCTCGCGCCTCGGGTTAGTGTTTCTGCGGTTTTACCGCAGAACGTTTAGCTCTCCGGCGAACTGGCCGTTGGCGGCTAGTTCGAGACAGGCATGAGTTGGGTCTTGCAGATGACGCAGCTGGACGGCGATTCTGCGGGCGATCAGTTCCTTTGCGAACTTCTCGCGGAAATAGTCGCCTGATTGGAACAGGCCGCCGGAGATGGTGAGCGGAATGCGGCCGTTGCGGTAGGTAACGAGCGTCAGTTCGATGCGGCTGCGAACGCGTTCGACCAGATCGACCAATTGGCGGATTGCCTGATCAACAAGCAGATCTGCGATCGATTCACCATCGACGGCCAACTCGATTACAGGCTGGGCGAGTCCGGCGATCAAGGCGCGTTGATCCTCGGCCGCGGACAGTCGATCAAGCGCTTCGGTCAATGAGCCGACGTGCCACTGCTGGCAAACCAGAATGGCCATTGGATCAAGCATAGGACCAAACTCCAGCGCCTCTAGCGCACAACGCAACGCCTGCCTACCTAGCGTAAATCCACTCCCCTCATCCCCGATCAAAGGCCCCCAGCCGCCGAGGATGACGATTTGCCCTTCGGCGTCTCGACCGATGCCGACCGAGCCGGTGCCGGCGACAATGCCGATGGCCTGCGTGTCGCTGGTTTCCGATTGCAGCAACGGGATCAGATCAGGCACAACATCGCACTTTGTCGCCACGCCGGCTGACAGAAGGCGTGTAGCCAGTTCGCGACGGAAGGAGAGATCAAGCGTGCCGGCGATCGCCAGCAAGGCCCGCTCACATGTTGTAACGCGAGCGCCCGCTTCTTCTTTGGCCAGCCGAACGCTTTCGACAATGGCGGCGACCGCCGCATCCATTCCGGTGGTGCGTGGATTGCTGCCGCTCGAAACGCCGCGGCCAAGAACATGCAGTTGTCCGCTAGGGCCGACCGCGCCCAGATAGCAAGAGGTCTTCGTCCCCCCGCCGTCGACGCCAAGATAGAAAGTACGCTGGTCCGTGGTTGTTTCGGGCGGCATCGCCGGCGCCTTGTCTTAGGCCGGCGAGCTTCCCTCGCCAGCGGTGCGTAACGCTTGTTTCAAATGGCCGTCCGCTTGTTCCAACAAGCGGCAGGCTTCTTCCGGCGTCTTGTCGGCCAGGTAGACGAAAATCGCCGTCTTCACTTCGCCCCCGCACCGCTTCAGCAACTGATCGGCTTCGGCTTCGCCCAGATCGGTCGCGGCGCCAACGATCCGAATCGCGCGAGCGTGCAACTTGATGTTGCTTGCTCGCAGGTCGACCATCAGGTTACCGAACGTCTTGCCAATTCGAATCATGGCGCCGGTGCTGAGGATATTCAAGACCATCTTGGTCGCGGTGCCTGCTTTCATGCGGGTCGAGCCGCTAACGACTTCGGGACCAACGACCGGCGTGATCGCCAGATCGCAGCGCGACGCCAGTTCGTTATTATCGTTACAAGCCAAGCCAATCGAAAACGCGCCGATCTGCTGCGCGTAGTCGAGTCCGCCAACCACATACGGCGTGCGTCCGCTGGTCGCGATGCCGACGGCGACATCTTTGCCAGAAAGCTGTATGCCCTGCAGATCTTGCACCGCCAGTTCAGGATGATCTTCGGCGCCTTCGACCGCGGTAGTCAGCGCGATCGGGCCGCCGGCGATCAAGCCGACCACCTGCTTGGGATCCGAGTTAAACGTCGGCGGACACTCCGAAGCGTCAAGCACGCCTAAGCGGCCCGAGGTGCCGGCGCCAAAGTAAATCAGTCGCCCACCTTTGGCCAAGCGATCGGCGATGACATCGATCGCATCGGCGATCGGCTGCGTCTGTTTGGCGACCGCTTGAGCGACTCCGGCGTCCTGACCGTTGATCAACTGGACGATTTCATACGTCGTGAAATCATCGAGCGACTCCGAGGCCGGATTAATTGCTTCGGTGGTGAGATGCTTGAGCATGTGAGTCTGCGATGAGTGTCCGACAGCTGAGATATTTTCAACACTTCCGAGTGTAACCGCGGGGTATCGCAATTCAAAGAAAACCTGCGCAAAGCGTAGAAATTACTGCGCTTTTGCGCCTAGCGATCCGACCTTGGCGATATAGACTAACATGGAAAGAAAACCGCGTATCAATCGCCACTTGCGCGTTCGTAGGCAGGGACTGAAATGGCGGTTTTCCCACCTGGCTCCTCGTCGCTCGTTCGGGTCTTTCGCAACGGATTCTATGATCTCTATCGCATCACTGGCGATTTCTCCGGTCGATATCGGCATCATTGGTTGCTACATCGTCGCCACCACGTTGTTCGGCGTCTGGTTGGGGCGGGGACAGAGTTCGACGACGCAGTTTTTCCTCGGTTCCCGCGACATGCCGTCGTGGGCGTTGCTTCTGTCGATCGTCGCTACCGAAACCAGCACCGTCACCTTCTTAAGCGTCCCCGGCAAGGCGTTCATTCCCGGCGGCAACTTCTCGTTCCTGCAACTGGCGATCGGCTACATCATTGGCCGGATCGCGGTGCTGACCTTTCTGTTGCCGCTCTACTTTCGTCATGAAGACTCGACCGCCTACGCGGTCTTGCAGCGGAATTTTGGTCCGTCGACCCGCAAACTCGCTTCGCTCTTCTTCTTGGGAGCCCGCACCCTGGGAGACGGCTTGCGGTTGTTTCTGACGGCGCTGGCGCTACAGCAGGTCGTCGACATTCCGTTTGCAGTCAGCGTGATGATCTTGGCGATCGCTACGGCCGTTTACGCGCTGTGCGGCGGCGTGCGGTCGGTCATTTGGAACGACTGTTTGCAATTCACCGTGTACATGAGCGGGGCGCTGTTGGTGATGGGACTGATTTTCTATCGCTTGCCCGGCGGCTTTGATCAGTACTGGCAATTCGCCGCCGACACGGGTCGCTTGCACCTGTTTGATCTCGCCTTCCTGCCGAGCGACGGTCACTTGACGCTGTGGGCCGGCATCTTTGGCGGCGGCGTGTTGAGCCTGGCGACGCATGGCGCCGATCAGTTGATCGTGCAGCGTTACCTGTGCGCCAAGAATCAACGGGCCGCCGGCTGGGCCCTGTTTTGGAGCGGGCCGATCGTCTTTTTGCAGTTCGCACTGTTCCTGGCGATCGGCGTTGGGCTGGCTTGCTACTTCACGCAGTTCAATCCCGAGATGCTCAGTCTGGCCGGCGATCAAGCGTTCGCCCGGTTCATTGTCGACGACCTGCCGATCGGCGTGCGCGGCGTCATTTTGGCGGCGGTCTTCGCCGCGGCGATGTCGACGTTGTCCAGCTCGGTCAACTCGTCGGCAAGTTCCCTGCTCGATGACCTGGGAGGAGACGCTTGGCGTCACCTGCCCGACGTTCGGCGTCTTCTTCTGGGTCGCAGTTTTACGTTGGTTTTCACCATCCTGCAGGCGGTCGTCGCGACTGGCGCCTATTGGTTCGCGTTCGGCAATTCGGTCGTCGACCAGGCTCTGGCGATCGCCGGATTTTCGGCCGGCCTGCTATTGGGACTTTTTCTGGTCGCCATCGTGATCGGACGGATCCCTAGTTGGCAAGCCAACACGGCGCTGATCTGCGGCGCAATTGTCATTCTGACTATCAAATACTCGACCAACGTCAGCGGCTATTGGTACGCTCCGCTCGCCGCCAGCAGTACGTTTTGCGTCGCCACGCTCTTATCGAAAATTCTTCCCAGCGAAGCGGCGCTGCCGCGAGGAACTCCCGCCGAGGAACACTCATGAAATATCGCTTGTTGATCTGGACCGCGTTGCTCTTGGCGTCCCCTTGTTCCGCCTGGGCGCAACTGCCTCATGCGACGCCGAACGAAGTCGGCATGCAGGCCGACTTTGGCGCCGATATCGAGCGTCAGGTCGCTATCGCCCTTGAAGAGAAGAAGATGCCGGGCTGCGTCGTGTTGGTCGCTCGCCAAGGCAAGATCGTCTTTGAAAAAGCGTTCGGCAATCGGCGAATTACTCCGACGGTCGAAGCGATGACGACCGACACGCTGTTCGATATGGCCTCGATCACCAAGCCGATCGCCACCGCCACCAGCATCATGCAACTGATCCAGCGCGGCGACGTCCGCTTGAACGAGAAAGTCTCGACCTACCTGCCCGAGTTCAAGGGGCATGGCAAGGAAAACGTCACCGTCGAGCAGTTGATGATCCACGTCGGCGGTCTGACGCCTGACAACGCCCTGGCCGACTACAAGAACGGTTGGCCCGAAGCGTACGAGAAAATCTGCGATTTGAAGTTGCTCTCGCCGGCGGGAGACAAGTTCCGCTATTCGGACGTCGGCTTCTTGGTGCTCGGCGAGATTGTCGCCCGGGTTAGCGGCAAGCCGCTTGATCAATACGCAAAAGAGAGTATCTTCGAGCCGCTCGGCATGCAGCAAAGCGGTTACAACCCGTCGCCGGAGCTGTGCGAAAAAGCGGTCACCACCGAAGAGGTCGATGGCCAGTGGCTGAAAGGAACGGTTCACGATCCGCGGGCTCGCGCCATGGGAGGCGTCGCCGGCCACGCCGGTCTGTTTAGCACGGCCGACGACATCGCGATCTACGCTCAGGCGATGCTCGACGCCCGTATCGGCGGCGAGAATACGGTCCTGAATCCGCAGACGCTGGCCAGGATGACCAGCCCGCATGACGCCGTCGGCAACAACCGCGGCCTGGGCTGGGACAAGCAAAGCGTTTACTCCCGCAATCGGGGCGACCTGATGACGCCGGCCGCTTATGGCCATGGCGGCTTTACTGGAACGGCCCTGTGGATTGATCCTGGTTTGGATCTGATCGTGCTGTTCCTCTCCAATCGGGTTCATCCCAACGGCAAGGGATCGGTCAACGATCTGGCGGGCAAGATCGGCACGATCGCCAGCGGCGCTTGTTTACCGAAGGCGCAGACCTCCCCTGCCCTGTCGACCAAGCTCGGCATCGACGTGCTGGCCGACAGCAAATTCGCGGCCTTGAAGGGACAAAAGGTGGGCGTAATCGGCAACCATACCAGCCGCACCAAGTCGGGAGAATCGATCGTCGAACTGATGGCCAATTCGCCCGACGTCGAACTGGTCACCATCTTCAGCCCAGAGCATGGCTTCTTCGGCGCGCTCGATCAATCGGAGATCGGCGACACCGTCGACCCGAAGACCGGCGTGGCGGTGAAAAGCTTGTACGGCAAGACGCGGAAGCCGACGCCCGAAATGCTGAAAGGGATCGATAGGCTCGTCTTTGACATTCAAGACGTCGGCTGCCGGTTCTACACGTACATCTCGACGATGGGGCTGGCGATGGAAGCGGCCGCCGAGAACAACATCAAGTTCGTCGTGCTCGATCGCCCCAACCCGATCAACGGCGTGACGATGGAAGGTCCGATGCTGGACGACGCCAAAGAGTCGTTCGTGGCCTTCCACGCGCTACCGATTCGGCATGGGATGACGATCGGCGAGATCGCCCAGTTGCTCAACGCCGAGAAGAAATTGGGCGCCGACCTGACCGTCGTCAAAATGGCAAACTGGCGGCGCGACGCCATGCTGTTTGATACCGGCCTGCCGTGGCGAAATACCTCGCCCAACATGCGCTCGCTGACCGAGGCCCTGCTTTACCCCGGCGTCGGCATCTTGGAAACGACCAACATCTCGGTCGGTCGCGGTACTGATACGCCGTTCGAGCAAATCGGCGCTCCCTGGATCAACGGTCCCGAACTGGCCGCCGCGATCGAAGCGTACGAGCCCCCGGGCGTACGAATCGTACCGATCGAGTTCACGCCGACCAGCAGCAAGTACGAAGGCGAACTTTGCAACGGCGTCAACTTTGTGATCACCGACTGGGAAACCTTTCGCCCGGTGCAATTGGCCTGGTCGCTGGCCGCCGCACTGAGGAAAACCTATCCCCAAGAGTGGGAAACGAAACGACTGCCGACGCTGCTCGGCAGTGCGTCGGTCCTGAAGCAGATCGAAGCGGGCGATTCTCCCGAGACGATCACCAAGTCGTACCAGGCGGGGCTCGACGAGTTTACCCAACGTCGCGAAGCCTTCCTGCTGTACTAAGCTGGGGCCTATTTTCTATACAGCCGATATGCTTTCTCCTCGGAATGAGCGCAGCCGATTATCGACGGCGGACGTCACTGCTTGCGCATTACGCGGCACGTTCCCTGCTTTTCCCTAACGGTCAATCTGAGCTACGCTGGGTTCTGTCCGTGGACGCCGCGCCAATGCCTTCGCAATGCGACCCGATGGGAGTCAGCCAAGCGTGTCAAACTTGCTCGCCCCGAATTTGCAATCTCGCTACTTTCCCGTTTTCATCTTCGTTTTTTCGGCCTTCTCGTCTGCCTGCATGGGGGAGGACCGCCTAAAGTGGACCGAACTGCCGCCGCTACCAAACCAACTTGGGGTGGCTGGCCCATTCGCCGGCGTCCACCAAAACGGGTTAATCGTCGCCGGGGGCGCAAATTTTCCCCGCCCCGTTTGGAAAAATAGTAAGCAGTGGGTCGACCAGATCCATGTGCTGACGAAACAAGATGGTCAGTACCAGTGGCGCGACGGTGGATCGCTGCCGCGGCCGATCGCGTATGGGGCCAGCGTCTCGACGCCGGAGGGGGTTTTGTGCATCGGCGGAAATGACGCCCAGCAAACCTATCGCGACGTTTTTCTGCTCCGCTGGGATGGCCAGCAAGTCAGCGCGACGCCCGGTCCGCCATTGCCGTCGCCCTGCTCTTACGTACAAGCGGCGCTGATCGACCAAACGGTCTACGTTACGTGCGGGCAAAAAGAGCTGGGTCTGTATAGCGCCACCAACCAACTGTGGGCGCTCGATTTGGCGAATCTATCGGCTACCGATTCCAACGTCTGGCAACCGCTGCCAGCGCTCCCCGGTCCGACGCGGGCCTTCGCCTTGGTCACGGGGCAGCACGATGGCTTTCGCGATTGCTTGTACGTCATCGGCGGGCGTCGTCAGGAGGCCGGCAAGACGCAGTTCTTGCGCGACGTCTGGCGGTACGAACCAATCTCTCGCCAGTGGAAACAACGCCGCGACGCTCCCCGCGTCGTCATGGCAGGCGAGGCGATCGGCAGCGGGCAAAGTCACATCCTGGTGGTCGGCAGCGCCGATGAGAGCAACTTCGATAAGTCGGATGAGTTGCAGGACGATCATCCCGGCTTCCCGCGCGAGGCGCTTAGTTATCACACGATTACCGACGCCTGGTCGACGGCCGGCGAAACGCCCGAAAACCTGGTCACCACCACCGCCGTCCGCTGGGACGGCGCGATCATCTTGCCCAGCGGAGAAGTCCGCCCGCGCGTTCGCTCGCCCCATGTCTGGCGAATTGAGACCGTCTCGTCGACCGCCAGTTTCGGCACGCTCAACTACCTCGTGCTGCTGGTTTACCTGACGGGGATGGTCGGCGTTGGGGTCTACTTCGCTCGGATGAATAAGAACACCGACGACTTCTTCCGGGGCGGTATGCGCATTCCGTGGTGGGCGGCCGGCTGCAGCATCTTCGCCACGATGCTCAGTTCGCTCACCTTCACCGGTCTTCCTTCCAAGGCGTACGCGCAAGACTGGGCGTTTGCGCTCGGCAACTTTGCAATTCCGCTGGTGGCGATTCTGGCCGTCTATGGTGCGCTTCCGTTTTACCGCCGCATCGACGCAACCAGCGCCTACGAATATCTCGAGAAACGTTTCGGCCGCTCGGTTCGCATGTTCGCCAGCGCCAGCTTTGCGCTCTTTCATACGTTTCGCATGGGGGTGGTGATGTCGCTGACCGGACTGGCGCTGGCGATTGCAACGCCGCTGACGCCGGCTCAGTCGGTGCTGCTGATGGGCGTACTAAGCATTCTCTACTGCACGCTTGGCGGTATCGAAGCGGTGATTTGGACCGATACCATCCAGACCTTTGTGCTGCTCGGCGGCGCGGTGCTGGCGCTCAGCTTGTTGATTGCCGGCGTCGATGGCGGGGTGAGCGGCTTTCTCTCGATCGCCACAGCCGAAAGCAAGTTCAACCTGGCCAACTTGCACTGGGATGCGACCGACACGCAGACGGCGCTCTGGGTAGTGGTGATCGGGGCGATCGCACAAAACGTTTCCTCGTACACCGCCGATCAAGCCGTCGTGCAGCGGTACATGACGACGCCGACGCAGTCGCTGGCTGCGCGGTCGATCTGGACCAACGCCGTGTTGGCGGTCCCGGCGACGATCCTCTTCTTTGGCATTGGCACGGCGCTGCACGCTTACTACCAAAGCCATCCCGAAAAGCTTGATCCGACGATCACCACCGATCAAATCTTCCCGCTGTTCATCGCCCGCGAAATACCAGCCGGGCTGGCGGGTCTGATCGTGGCGGGGATCTTCGCCGCCGCGCAGTCGACCGTTTCGACCAGCATGAACTCGACCGCCACCGCGGTCGTCACCGACTTTCTGCGCCCGCTGCGCATCTGTCGCAGCGAACAAGGGTATCTCAACGCCGCCCGGCTCTGCACGCTGCTGATCGGCGTAGCCGGAACGTCGCTGGGACTGATGTTCGCCGATCCGTCGATTCGTTCGTTGTTCGACGCCTTCATGCAGGTGATCGGGCTGTTCATGGGCGTCCTCGGCGGGCTGTTTCTGCTGGGGGCGTTGACGCGACGCACCACCGAAGCCGGCGCCATGATCGGCGCGCTCGTCGGCGCCGGCGTGATGTTCTCGCTATGGAAATACTCTTCCGTCAGCGGGTATCTCTTCACGGCAATCGGCATTACCGTCTGTTTTGTCGTGGGGTACCTGGCCAGTTGTTGTCTGCCGCCTGGCGAAAAGAACCTGGCCGGATTGACGCTGATTGACAATCCTCCGCCGGTTTCTGAATCGCCGACGGCTTACTAACCGACTTTTCGGGATGGCGAAGATGGCGCCTTCGGCGACAAAATCGCGCTGGTCAACGGATTAATGTTCCCCGTTGCCAGACTGCCAGTTCGCGCAAACTCGTCGATTTGCCATTCGCCGCAGCGCCCCCTCAGGCGTACAATTCCCCCAGTAGCGACTATCTCTCTTCTCGCCCCCACATATTGCGGAGCACCACCATGGCGATTCCTGTCCTCGAACTGATCGATCTTCTGTGGGGCAAGTTTCGCGCCATGAATCCTCAGGCCGAGCAGATCGTCGACTTGCTCTCGGCCCGCGGCGATTCTCTACAGAACGACCATATCGCGTTTCGCACCTTCAACGATCCGCGGATCGGGGTTGCGGAACTCGCCAAGTCGTTTGTGGCCGCAGGATACGTCGTGGGCGACGAGTACCACTTTGAGGCGAAGAAGCTGTACGCTCAGCATTTTGAACATCCCGACCCGGCGCTGCCGCGGATCTTTATCAGCGAACTCTTGCTCGAAAAGTTCGACGCGCCGGTTCGCAAGATAGTTGAGCGCATGGTTGATCAAGTCGATCAACAGGTGCGGGATGACAATCACCCGCTTTGCATCGCCGGTCGGATTTGGCAGTCGTCGTATTCAGATTGGCGGCAATTGCGCGACGTCAGCGAGTACGCCGCGTGGATGGCGGCCCACGGTTTCTGTGCCAATCACTTCACCGTCTTCGTCAACGCGTTGACTTCGGTTTCGTCGCTACAGGAACTGAACCAACTGCTGGTGGAACATGGGTTCGAGCTCAATCAGGAAGGGGGCGTGATCAAAGGCTCGCCGGAAGTCTTTCTGGAACAATCGTCGACAATGGCGTCGACCGTGTCGGTCCAGTTTTCGGATGGAGTGCACCGGGTCCCCGGCTGTTACTACGAGTTCGCCCGGCGATATCCGCTCCCCAGCGGCGAACTCTTTTCGGGGTTTGTCGCCAAGAGCGCCGACAAAATCTTTCAAAGCACCGACAGCCGCAGTTAAGCGATCAGTCGCTTGTTTCCCAGAATACGCCCCAACTCATCCAGCGACTCCTCCACTTCGTCGGCCAGTCGCGGGTCGGCCAGGTCGGCGATCGACAGTCGCTCGCGATAGTGCGTCTCGATCCAATCGCTGAGGCGCTGATGGAGTTTGGGGGTCCATAAGATCGCCGGCGGGATCGCCGCCAACTCCTTATCGGTCAGCACGACGCGCAGTCGCAAGCAAGCGGGGCCGCCCCCATTGCGCATGCTTTGCCGGACGTCGACAAACTCGCACTGGGCAATCGGGTTCGTTTCGGCTAGCAGCCGCTCAATCAACTTCCGTGCGGCGTCAGACCGCTCACACTCAGCCGGGCAGACCAGCGTCATCGTCTCGCCGGTTGAGAGCAGTTGGCTGTTAAAGAAATAGGTTCGCACCGCTTCTTCCAGCGGTAGTTCCGCTTCGGAAATCTCGAGCGTCGTCAGCTCACCGCCGAACTTCTCGTTCAACTCTTGCAAGACCGACGCCTGATCGGCGAAGGCGTGCTCGTGCACCAGGTGGACCGACGTGTTGCCGACCGCGATCACGTCGTTATGAAAAACCCCGGCGTCAATCGCGCGGCGGCTTTGCTGGGCCAAGACCGTCCGCTGAGGCCAAAGTTGATGCTGCTGCGAGATCCACTCGGCGGCCAAGCGCGTTTGGCGAGCCGGAAAACGCCCTTCGGCATCGTCCGCTTCCCCTTCCCGTCCATAGACGAACATTTCAACGCCACGATCGGCGTGACGCTGGCAAAACCGGGTATGATTGGCGGCGCCTTCGTCGCTAAAATTCGCCGCGTCGGGCAACGGATCATGCACGACAAAATATCTCGAATCGGCGAAAATTTCGCGTAACATCCGCGTCGTCGGCGCCGCCTCGATCCGCCGATGCGGCATCGTCCGCAGATTGGCTGGCGTCAAATGTACGCGACCGTCGGTCGTGTCGGCGCTCGGCGAAACGGTCGCCGCGTTGGCCGCCCACATCGCCGCAGCGCTGTAGGCGACGCTCAAGAGCTTCGGCTTCTGTTTGGCGACTTGCTTGATCACCTCATGCCGCTCGCCGGTAAAGCCGCACTCGCTTAAACATTCCCAGTGCGGTCGCCGCTGCGGCGGTAAGATCGCTTGCGCCACTCCCATATTCGCCACGCGGCGCATCTTAGCCAAGCCTTCCAAGGCGGCCTGCCGCGGCGATGAGACTTGATGGCGATGCGATAGCGACGCCAGGTTGCCCGCCGACAGTCCGCCAAAATGATGCGTCGGCCCCAACAGGCCATCAAAATTGACTTCGCATGCGGATGTCACGACTGGCTCTCCGGCAACTTGTCGGCCGGAACCAGTCCGGCGACCGGCACGCTGCAAAAGTCGGCGGCGAAATAACCGGCCGGGCGATAGTTGCCGCTGGCGCCGGTTCCTCCGAAGGGAAGCCGGCCGCTGGCCCCGGTGGTCGGCACGTTCCAATTGATCAGCCCCGCGTTGACCTCGCGGCGGAACTGCTCAAACGCCGCCTGGTCTCCGCCCAGCAGCCCCGCCACCAGACCGAAGCGGGTGTCGTTCGCCTCGGCGATCGCCGCCGCGAAATCATCCACCCGCACAACCTGCAGCAACGGCCCAAACATTTCCTCATCCGTTCGCACGCTGCAATGGGTAACGTCGATCAGCCCCGGCGAAAGAAACGCCGCGCTATTTGGCAACTGCCGACTCGCCAACAGCTCGACCGCGCCGCCGGCGATCAAACGCTGTTGTTCGCTCAAGATGCGTTCGGCCGCCGCCGCATGAATCAGCGGCCCCATGAAGGGCTCTGGAATTGCGTCGGCCGCATCAACCACAATTTGGGCAGTCTTTTCTCGCAAGGCGGCGAGAAACTGCTCGCATGGTCCGACCAAGATCAACCGCCGCACGCAGGTACAACGTTGCCCCGAAGTAATAAACGCCGATTGAATCACTTGGTCGACCTGCGTCAGGTTTTCATCCGGCTCAAGCACGACCAATGGATTGTTTCCTCCCAGCTCGAGCGCCAGCAGCACCTCGGGGCGATGGACCAGCGTCTCCCGCAACTTCAGCCCGGTTGGCAGACTGCCGGTGAAGAAGAGCCCCCGCAGGCCAGGGTGCTCGGCGATTCGCCGTCCCGTTTGGGCGTCTCCTTGCAGCAGATTGAAAACGCCCGGCGGCACGCCGGCTTCTTCCCAGAAGCGAGTCATTAGCTCAGCGACGTGCGGCGTCAGTTCGCTTGGTTTGAACAACACGCAGTTGCCCGCCAATAGCGCCGGGACAATTTGTCCGTTGGCGATATGAGCCGGAAAGTTGAAGGGGCCGAATACCGCGACCACGCCCAGCGGACGATACCAGGTTCGTCCGATGCGGGCCTTCAGGTCGATCGACTCTTCGGCACGGCGACGCACGTGGGCATCAATCGTCACCTCAATCTTGCCGACCGTCGCGTCGACTTCTGACGCGGCATCCCACCGCGGCTTGCCCACCTCGGCCGAGATCGCGTCGGCCAGTTCGGTCCGATTCAGACGGACGATTTCGGCGAATGCCCGCAATAGTTCCGCACGAGCTTCGACCGTTTGGACGCCCCAGGCCGAAAGAGCGTCCGAAGCGGCTGCAAACGCAGCGTCAACGTCGGCGCCGGCGGCTGCTGCGCCTTCCCACACCGTCTCTCCGTTGGCAGGATTGGTCGACGCGAACGTCTGCCCTGCCCCATTTTTCCACTTGCCGCCCATGTACAACATGACTACGCCTCCACTCGCAGGTCGACGTATCGCAGCGCATCGCCCGGCCTAACTTGCAACGCTTCGGCCAGCGTCTGTTCGATCACCAAGCCGTCCTCGCGCAGAAAGAGCAAGCCGCCGGCCGCCAGAAAAGGACCGCCAACGGTCGTCGCGATACACCTGCGAAACGCTCCCATGTCTTCAAAATGCGTTTCAATTTCTACAATGGCGTCGACGCGGCTGTCGCGCACCGCCCGGATCTCTTCTCGCTTGCACTGCAGGATGGGGCCGGCTTCAAAGATGTCGACCAGGTCATGCCACTCCAGGCCTTCTCCTTCGAGCAATCGCCGAGCCGGCGCGGTGAAGTGATGGACTTCGCCGATCGACGCTTGAGCCGCCGGCGGAAGGAGTCCGACATAGATCGGATGCCGCGGCATTAGCGTTTCGATGAACTCTTTGTTGTAAAGACTCAGCATGTCGGCGTTGGGAAAGTCGATCCCCAAGAAGTGATGGGCGAGCGAGTCCCAGAACGGACACGATCCATCCTCGTTGATCACGCCGCGCATCTCGGCGATGACTTCGCTCTCGAACAGATCCGGAAAGTTCGCCATGAACAGAAACCGGCAGAGCGAAAGCACCCGACCTGTTCCGCCGCCGCGAAACTCGCTCCGTAGGAAGAGACTGCCGATCTCGGTTGGCCCGTCGTGCTCGCGCACCAGGTACAGGACCTCATGTTCGTACCGCAGGCCCAGCGTCTCCGACTCGTGCACTTCGGTCCGCAGTTGGTAGGCGTAATTCGGTTTGAAGCCGCCGACCTTCGGCACGATGCCGCAGGTACCGACGATCTCGCCGCTCCGCTTTTCCTCCATAACGAACAAGAACAACTCGTGCTGAACGGAATCGTCTTCCATTTGAGAGAAAGACCGCACCGCCTGCTTCATGCGCTTCTCCATCAGCGACTCGTCGCGGGGAAGCGTTGTCAGTCCGGTCGCGGTCAGTTTAGCCAACGCATTGACTTGACTCAGGTCTTCCATTTGAATCGGACGCACGACGAGCAACGGTTCTTGGCTCATGCAGGACTCCCACTCGATTCCTGATGCGAACGCAACAAGGTTTGCTCCAGGATGTCGCAAACCGCTTCGATCTCGTCATCGGAGACCGCCAACAGCGACGGCAGAAAGCGAATCCGAGTCGGATCCGATCCCGCGGCGAAGGCGATCACGCCGGCCGAGAACAGCTCGGTCAACACCCGTTTCGCCGCCGCGGCCGAACCATCGAGCGCCGTCAGCGCCACCATGCCCCCCACGCCGAACGGCCCGCGAATCAGTTCCGGATGGCGCTGATTCAGTTTCTCGAAGCGAATGCAGAACCGACGATGAATTTGGGCATTGCGACCATCCGGGCCATAGAAGCCGCCATGCTGAAGCCGGTCCAGAATGTACTTGGCCGCCAGCAGCGCCGTTGTCGAACTGGTAAACGTCTGGCTCAGCAGTCCTGGTTTGGGGTTCATGGCGCCACCGAACAGCGTCGCGCAAACCTGCGTCATTTTGCCGACGGTCACGATATCGGCGTACTGATCGAGCCCGAGCATCTGATAGGCGAAAGGCGCCAGAGTGCGACCGAAGGTTTGGATCTCGTCAAAATAGATCGGCACGCTCGCGCTACGTAGTTCTTCGCACAGCGCGGCAAAGAACGACTTTGGCGCCGTTCGATAGCCCCCTTCGCCTTGCACCAGCTCCATGATGAAACCGCAATGGGCGCCCGGGTAGCGGGTCAGATACATGCGAAGCGCGGCGACGGCGTCGTGCTGGCTTTCTTCGCCGGCATCAGGATTGTAAAACGGCACGAAGTCGACCGGGATCGTCGCCGGCAGCCCGGCCCGGTATCGCGGCCGATCGGTAATTTGCGACAAAACGATCGAACGCCCGGCGAAGGCATGGTCAAACGCCAAGATGCGGTGTGAGCCGGTCCGATGCTGGAACAAAATCTTCAGCGCGTTCTCATTCGCCATTGCGCCGCTGGAGGTCAAAAAGCAATGGTCGATCGGGGCGCCTTGCCCGCGAGCGAGCGTGACCAACCGCTGGCAAACTTCCAGCGACTCCCGGTTCTGCTGCAGATTCCCCTGCATTACGGTGTCTTCGATCGCCGCATCGGTCAGCACGTCGACCAACTCGGGCAGGCTGTGCCCACAGACATGGACGCCAATGCCCGAGATCATGTCGTACTTGACGCTGCCGTCAGCCAATTCGACCAAACTGCCGCGGCCGATGCCGCTGCCGAGAAACGGATAGTAGAGCGGGTTACCGCGGAGATCGGCGAATTGCGAGAGCGCCGCTTCGTAATCGGCCTGCAGCTCTGGCAGCGGATCGCGACGAGCCAGCTTTTCGGAATGTTCCGCTAGAGCCTCGCGGAGGAGTCGTTTGGCCTCGACGACTCTGGGGTCGGCTTTCAACATTTCCGCAGTCAACTTCGGCTGATCCATCCCACTTGCTCCTAGAGCGTTTTTCTGATCGCTGTAGCGTTTCTGGCGCCGGTGAGGCAAGCTGGTCAAGGCGACCGAAGCAGGCGAATCCTCAAGATTCGTCGATGCAGGTCAACGCCGACCAGCGCGGCCGCAACCAGCCAGAACGATACAGATGGAGGAAAACCGCTCTAAAGGTTGACGACTTTCAATTATACGTGATTGCTCCGAAAAGAAGGGAAAATGTTCTCGCCGAAAGTTCGCCTAATTCCCGGCGCGACTCTTGGTAATTAGGAAACTGGCCGATAGCTTCGCTCGTTCGGCCAGACTGGCCCGCCACATGTATTCGCCGGTCGAGTGGATATTGCCGCCGCGTACGCCCAGCGTGTCGACATTGGGAACGCCCAGGGCGGCCAAGCGGTTTCCATCGCAGACGCCGCCCGATCGCTGCCATTCAAGCCCGATCCCTAACGACTGACCACACTGCTGGAATTGCTGCAACAGCGCTTCTTGCGGCAGGCTCAGCAACTTGGGCGGCGCCGAGAATTGGCCCTCTTGCTGCAGCGTGATCCCGTCACCCGCTGCGCCGCAAATCTTGGCGAGCGCCGCGGAGATCTCCGTCTCCAACTCGGGCCGCGGATAGCGGATATTCAGCCGTACCACGGCGACATCCGGCACGACGTTGTAGGGCGAACCTCCGTCGATCCGCGCAACGTTGAACGTCGCGCCAGGCCAGCGTCCGTTGAGAGCGTGCAACTGCCGAGCGACCTCGGCCGCGGCGACCACGGCGTTGCGTCCCTGGTCAAACTCGCGACCGGCATGCGCGGATCGTCCCCGGGCGATGATCGAGAAATTGCCAGAGCCGCCCCGCTCGCCGACCAGATCGCCATTGGGCAGGCTCGGCTCGTAGACCATGCCGAAGTCCGCCCCGGCGGCGTATCGCCCAAACAGTTCGGCCGAGCAAGGAGAGCCGATCTCCTCGTCGCTGTTCAAAATCACTCGCCATCCCAGCCGGGTATCTCCCGAGGCCTCGACATACCGTTCGAACGCGAGCAGCGCGTACAGTAGGACGACCAGGCCTCCTTTGGCGTCGGCAACGCCAGGCCCGGCAATTTGCTCGTCGGTGCACGTGACCGTTTGAAAGGGGGAGTCGACCGGATAGACGGTGTCGAGATGAATCGCGAGCACCGCTTGCAGCGGCGATTCGGCGCGGCGAGAGATGACCAGCGCGTCTCCAACCGGCATTTCGACCGCTTCGCCGCTGGCGTTGATCTCGTGGTGCGGCGACAGCGGAAGGCGCAAAACGCTGCCGGCGATCTCCTCGAAACTCCGATCGACCTCATCGGCCAGACGCTGAACGCCTGCCAGGTGATAGGTCCCCGTATTAATCGACGCCCAGTCGATAAGCAGCTTTTCCATCGCAGCTTGCTGCGAGTCGAGCCACGTGATAGCTGGGTCCATGATTGAACTCCTTCAATGCCCCACCCCTGCGGCAAACATAGCATGCGAACCATAAGGAAACTATTTTCTGGCGGGGTGAATTTCCTGCTTTGCGCAGCCTCCGATTAAATAAAATCCTTGACGAAGGCCCTCCAAACGGACTATAACCATGCTTCTCTCCTCCACTATTTTTCCCGCCTTTCACACCGCCAATCTCCATGCCACCACGGTACTACCAACTTGGTTTTGCGCTGACGACGTGGATTTGCGCAATCGTCCAGATCGGCCAAGCGGAATCTCCCAGTCACCCACCGTTCGCCAAGGCGATTGAGCCCTACCTGACGAAAAACTGCGTTCATTGCCATGGCGCCGATGCGCAGGAAGGGGACTTCCGCGTCGACACCTTGTCGCAGGATGTCGGCGAAGGGGCCTCGGTCAACCGCTGGCTGGAAGTGATCGAAAAGATCAACAATGGCGAAATGCCGCCCCCCGACGAGGCCGACTTGCCGACCGCCCAGCAAAACGCGGAAATCGTCGAATGGCTGGCCGCGCGCATTGAAGAAGGCCGCACGGCGCGACTCGCCCAGAAACAGCCGGTCTCGTTTCATCGTCTCACCCGCGACGAATACGCCAACACGATCGAAGACTTGTTTGGCGTCCAGTACGGCGTCGCCGACCCCGGCGGGCTCAACGAAGAGCCGGAATGGCATGGTTTTGAACGCATCGGCTCGGTCCTCTCGCTCTCGGCCTCGCATATCGAAAAGTATTATAGCGCCGCCGAAAAGATCCTGGAGGAAGCGTATCCAACCCGGCCGATTCCGCCAACGGTCGTTCGCAAAAACGCCCTGAAACTACGCGGCGGTCCGTCAGGTCAGGTCGTCAAAGAGCTGGAAGAAAAAGGGATCGCCGATCAGGTCCGAGTCGACATGTGGCCCGGCCACGAGATGCAAGGCGGTCGCCCGGGCCCGGACGGCGGCATGCTGAAAAACGGCGGCCTGTTCAAAGTTCGCATCAAAGTGAGCGGCCTCAAACCGCCAGGCGGTCGAGCCCCGCATCTGACGTTCTATGCCGACAAAATCGACCGCCTGCTGTTTGAACAAGACATTCTCGCTCCGGAAGATGAGCCGGCGATTGTCGAGTTTATGGCCGATTTGCCGGCCGGGGGTCATACCTTCAAAATGACCAACGACGTCCCAGGACCGTCGAACCTCCCTCGGTCAGGCCGTCACGGATCGCGTCCCTTCATCAGTCTGGAAGATGGACGCATTCCGTGGCAGCTAAAGCTGACCGACGAAGAAGGTTTGCCCCTTTATCCCTTCCTGATCGTCGATTGGGTGGAATGGGAAGGCCCGCTTGAGCCCGCCGATATCGCCGCCAAACGAGCCCGCTTTATGCCTGCCGAAGATGGCAATAGGGATCAAGCGAAGGCCTGCTTGGCGCGGCTGTGCGACGCGGCGTTCCGTCGCCCGGTCGAGACCGCCGAGCTGGAGCAGTACTACAACATCGTCGAGGAAGAAATCGCCGCCGGCGCCGACTTCCGCCAAGCGATGAAGACCGGGATGCTGGCGATTCTCTGTTCGAAGAACTTTCTGTTCGTCATCGAAGGGGATCTAGCACAGCCGCAAGCGAAACTCAACGACTTCGAGTTGGCGACGCGTCTCTCGTACCTGTTGTGGAGCACCATGCCGGATGAAGAATTGTTCGCCCTGGCCCGCGAAGGGAAATTGCGCCAACCAGAAGTTCTGAAGCAGCAGTTCGAGCGGATGATCGCCGACCCGCGGGCCGAAGAGTTCAGCCAAGATTTCTCGCGGCAATGGCTGCAAATGCACAAGCTCGGCATGTTCCCGCCGAACAAAGAGCTGTATCCCGAATATGATCCGCACCTGGAACGGAGCATGGCCGGCGAGACGTTCGCCTTCTTCCAGGAAGTGCTTCACAAAAACCTGACTTTGCGTGAATTCATCGACTCGGACTGGACGATGGTCAACCCGCGTCTGGCGATTCACTATTCGATCGACGGGATCGAGAAAGACGAATATCAGCGGGTTGCATTGTCGCCCGAGGATCCCCGCGGTGGGCTGCTGACGCAAGCGGCGGTCTTGTCGCTCACGTCCGACGGAACGCGGCAGCGCCCGGTCCATCGGGGCGTGTGGGTCATGCAATCTGTCTTTGGCAAATCGCCCCCTCCGCCGCCGGCCAATGTCGAGCCGATCGAGCCCAACCCGGTCGATTCTCCCAAGGCGACGATTCGGATGAAGCTTGAAGCGCACAAGCACGATCCCAACTGCGCCGCCTGCCACCGCAAGATTGACCCGCTCGGTCTGGCGTTTGACAACTTCGACGCCATTGGACGTTGGCGCGAAGAGGAAGTGGTCCCCCAGGGTACCGGCGCCAATCCGCCGGTCGACCCCAGCGGCGTTTTGCCCGACGGCCGCTCGTTTACGACTCCGCAAGAGTTCAAAAAGCTACTGTTGGCCGACATCGATTCATTCAACCAAACCTTCGTCAAGAAGCTGGCGACCTACTCGCTGCGTCGGGCCATGACGGTCGACGACCGCGCTGATTTGGAAGCGATCGCCAGCAAGAGCAAGGATGCCGACTACCGCGTGCGTGATTTGGTGGAAGCGCTAGTACTTTCCGACCTATTTCAGAAACGGTGACTCATGAGCCACTTCAATTTCAACCGGTGGAGAATTAACCGACGTCACGTCCTGCGAGGGCTGGGGGCGACGTTGGCGCTGCCGCTTTTGAACTGCATGGATTCGGGCAAACTGGTCGCGGGCGAGAACGTCAAAAACGATGCTGCGCCCGCCAAGCCGAAGCGGTCGGTATTCATCTACATTCCCAACGGCGTCAACACGCTCACCTGGCAGATCGAAAAGGCGGGCGCCGACTACGAACTAAGCGGTCCGCTGAAGTCGCTGGAGGAACATCGCAATCAAATCACGCCGATCAGCGGTCTGCACCATCCCAACGGGATCGGCCAGGCCCACGAGTGCGACAAAATCTGGCTGACCGGCGCCAAAATCAGCCAGGAAGGAGGCGCGTTCCGTAATACCGTCTCGGCCGACCAGATGATGGCCGAAGTGACGTCCCCGCATACTCGGTTTTCTTCGTTGGAACTGGCGGTCACCGGCGGCACGCTCGCCTGGTCGAAAGACGGCATTCCGCTGCCGGCCGAACGTCGCCCCAAGCAGATCTTCGATCGCTTGTTCGGCGTCGCACCCGGCGGCGCCGAAGCGGCGAAACGGAATCTGAACCGTCGCGGCAGCGTCCTCGACACGCTGCTGGCCGACGCCAAAGACTTCCGTAAGCAGATCGGTACCGAAGATCGCAACAAGTTAGACGAGTACCTGAACGCCGTCCGCGACGTCGAAAAGCGGACCCGCCGCTCGTACGAATGGCTCGACATTCCCAAGCCGGAAGTCGCCGCGGAAACCAAGAACAAACTGACCCGCGATATTCCCTATTCGGAAGCGGGCGACCTCTATCGCACGATCTACGACCTGATGGTGCTCGCCCTGCGGACCGATATGACCCGCGTCATCACCTGCATGAGCGGCAGCGAAAGCAACGGTCTGGCAATTCCGGAAATCGGCGTCGCCCAATCGCGGCATGAACTGTCGCACCACAATGGCGACCCCGAACAGCTCCGCCGTTTGACGCAGACCGACACCTTCCTGGCGCAGCAGCTTTCGTACTTCATCGGCAAGCTCAAGTCGCACCAGGAAGATGGCGAGACGCTGCTGGATCGCACGATGGTCTTGTTTGGCAGCGGCATGGCCTACGGCCATAGCCACGGCAACGCGAACCTGCCGATGGTGCTGGCTGGCGGCGGCGGGCTGGGCATCAAGCATGGGCAGCATGTCGACTTCAACCTGCCGAAGCTGGGCGCTTACGACTTGACGAACGCTCGCGGACACTACGGCGTCTGCTCGCGTCCGGTCGACAGCGACGCCCATCTCAGCAATTTGCTGCTGACGATGATGCAGAAGATGGACGTGCCGGCGGATTCCTTCGCCGACAGCAACGGCGTCGTTTCAGAAATTTTGGGATAAGTCGCGTGCGAAACTTACTGCTATTGGCGCTGGTCGCCGCTGGTTTCGGCTTCGCTGGTTCTTTGCTGGCGGAAGAGCCCGCCTATCGGACCGACGCGAACGGGGACGAGAAGCTGCCGTGGTATCAGACCGAGCCCGGCAAGTTTCCACCGGTCGACTCGGCCCACTACTTCGCCGGAGAGTTGATCGAAAAGGACCATGTCCATCGGACTGGCGAAATTCGGGTCTCCCGCACCGATGCGCAGCGTCGCCACCACTGGGACGTGCCGATCGAGTTCCGCCTGTTGCCGTACGGATCGCTCAAGTATCACGGAGCGCTCGCCGCTCTCCAAGATATTCCGCTCAACACGCACCTGCATGGTTGGTACTTCGCCAAGGACAAAGACGAAGAGCAGCGAAAATTCTACTTCAATCGTGAGAGCATCGAGTCCGACTTCACCAAGGCGATTCGCCTGATGGACGACTTCAGCTACTACGACGAGCAACAGAAGCTGTTCAACGTGGAAGCGATCGATCTGGAGACGATGAAGCTGACGCTGCGCGGCGTTGATACCGCCAGCGGCGAAGCCGACAAGGAAACGTTCGACATCGACGTTACGCCGGCGACGCGGGTCTACTTGGGCAATCAGTTTGTGACGCTGGACGAGGTCAAACCAGGCCAAAAGATCTTGTACAACCTGACCTGGGCGACCCTCTATGGGATCGGTCGTTGTACCGACCTGTGGCTCGACGAGGAGAGCCGCGAACTTGCGCGGAACCGGCAATTTGAACAACACCGGCTGCATATCAAGTACCGCGGCGTCCCCGGCTGGATCGACGAAGTCGACAACCAGAACCGGATCGTCACGGTGACCTTCTTTGACGGCGTCGATCCGCACATCCTGGAAGAGTTCCAAGTCAGCGGTCCGGTGCATGGCATCGTCGCCGAGCCGACGCTGCAAAGCTATGACCAGGTCAACGATCGCAAAGTCGGACCGGTAGTCGACATTCGCGACGTTCCCAAGGTCCCCGGCAGTAGCGGAAAGCAAGTCAGCTTCAAGCCGCAGCTGCTGCTGGAAGGCTTTCGTCCCGGCAAGATCATCCGCCTGACGCCGGTCGGCTGGCCGATGGTCGCGATTCCGCAGGAAGAGACGCTTTGGCCTGAGCGGCAATAGCGTCCATCGCGCCAAGGGCGCACTTGCCGCCTGGTTTCCGCTTAGCTCCACCTGACGCCGATCGGTCATCGTTGAATCGGCGTCTTCTTTGCGCAAAATTGCTATCGCATTTCTGAACGATTTGCTGTCGTCGCTAGCCGCGCCGAACCGCCATTTTCAGCGTAATCGGCACACCTTAACGCTGGGGGTACTTCCGGCGATTCGGTTCTTGCCGATTGAATCGAAATGACTGACGTTTCAACCGTTAGATTCCGATCTCCCCGTATGACGCGACAGTTTTGCGAAGAACGATTTTCATCCTAGGCAAAGGTAGGCGTGATGCGAAGTAGCGTTTTTGTCCTGATGGCTGCGATGTTGGCGTCGCCGGCGTTCGCCGAAGATGCTTCTACTTCCCCGACCCAGGGTGATGGCTTTTTCGCCGGGTCGGCCGATCGTTTGAGTTGGCCCTACGGCTCACCGCCGGTCTACCGGGTCAGCGATATGGCGACTGAGGTCGCCCCAGTTTCGTTTGAAACGCAACTGACCAGCTCCTGCGATTGCCAGCGCTGCATCCCCTGCGGGTTTGACACCTGCTGTTGCGATCAACGCTGGGCGCATCGCACCGGCGGGTTTGGCGAACTCCTGTATCTACGGGCTCGCGACGCCGAAGTCGCCTACGCTCAGATCCGTGATGGCGCCACGCCGTTTGGTCGCACCGGCACGGTTGATCCGAGCTATAGCACCGGCTTTCGCGTTGGCTTCTGGTCAGCGTGGGACTGCCGCTCGAGCCTGGGCGTTTCGTATACCGGTTTTGACAGCAGCACCAACGACGAGCTGATCACCGACGCCCCGCTGTCGATCGCCTCGCTGGTGATTCATCCGAGTTCGGTCGCCGCCGGCTCGACCGGATTGGAAGCGAACGCATCGCTCGACGTCAGCTTCGACCAGATCGACATTACCTACCGCCGCATCTGGGGCGTCACCGAGAACGCCTCGGTCAACTGGCTCGCCGGCGTTCGCTATGGTCGCATCCAACAGCAGTTCCAATCCGAGATCTCGGTCAACGGCACAACCACCGTCCAGTCCGAGCTCGATTTCGACGGCGTTGGCTTCACGCTTGGCTTTGACGCCGAACGCTACGCCCCGTGCAACGGCTTCCTGATCTATAGCAAGGGGAACGCCGCATTTCTGGCAGGCGAATTCCGCGGCGACTACACGCAGTTCGACTCGACCGACCCGTTGGAAGTGCAAACCAACTGGCAGGCGGGCCGCATCGTGCCGGTCCTCGATCTGGAACTGGGAGTCGGCTGGCAAGGTTGCAACAACCACTTACGGGTGACCACTGGCTACGTCGTCCAGTCGTGGTTCAACACGGTCAGCACCGACGCCTGGATCCAAGGCGTGCAGAACTCAAATTTTGTTGGTCTTAACAATGCAATGACGTTTGATGGTTTGACCGCCAAAATCGAATATGTGTGGTAGAAACCACCGCTAATCAACAAATAACGATAACTAGCTCAACGGAACCTTCTTTTCTGAGAAGGTTCCGTTTTTTTTCATGCGCCTAACTGTTTGGTAGCTCAAGAATCCGCTTGATCCGAAAAATGATTCGGTTACGATCAGCACTGCAAAATCCCCCTAAACTCCCTAATCGCTACTATCCTCACAGGCGGTAATGCCGCCAGGGCCGGCGATGCCTAGCACCTTTTCAGGGGGGTGAGACAATCCAATATCTCTCCAGCTGAGGCGTATCGAACGAAATGAGCTCTTCCAACCAAGGCGGCAAGCGACGTAAGGCTCTCTCGAAAAACAAGCGACGCAAGCAGCAACGGCAGCGTCAGCAGTCGATGCAGGCTGAACATCTGGAAGCGCGGCAGTTATTGGCCGCTGACGTTTTTGTCGACGACAACTGGGCTGGTTTGATGGCTGGCGTTGATCCCGATGGCGCCGGACCGGCGACCGAAATCGGCGTCGACGCGTTCGTGACGATTCAAGCTGGCGTCAATGCGGTTGATCCGGACGGCAAAGTCACGGTCCATGACGGGACCTACGCCGAAAACGTCACGATCAACAAGAACCTGACGCTGCAGTCGGTCAATGGGCGTGGTGCGACGACCATCGACGGCGACAATCTTGGCAGCGAGTTGGGAACGATCTTCGTTACGAATAATACGACCGCCGTGACGATTGAAGGCTTTACGGTCTTAGGAATCGATAGCGACAACCCGGGGATCGAACACGCCGCGATCTATTTTCAAGGCGGGCATTCGGGCGCCAAGATTTTGAATAACGAAGTCGTCGCGCGCGGCGACGCAGGCCTGCAAACCGAATATAGCGCCACGATCGACAACTTTCTGATCGACGGCAACATCTTCTCGGGGCAAACGTTTAACGATCCCAATCCGGCCGGCAACGGGTTTGGCGATCAATTCTCGAAGGAAAACGTGCCGCGTCAGTTGGTCACCATTGGCGGAGGCTCCGGCGGCGGCAACACGTCGAACATCACCTTCATCAACAATGAAATCACCGGTACTGCCGGCGGCCTGAACGACATGGGAGAGGAACAGGGGAACACCCTGGTCACGATCGACTCTCAGTCGGCGACGATCACCGACAACACTTTCGCCGGCACGACCACCCGCTACGGCAGCAGCCTGCGAGCTCGCGGCGACGACACCAAGATAGAAGACAACATGTTCGATCTGTCGAACCAGTCGGCGACCACCAACGCCCTCTTTCTAACGACCACCGGCGGCGGGCTGTCGACCGATCCCGACACGCTGGGCGATGTCGTCGCCAACAACATGTTCGCCAATCCAGTCGTGGCAGTCGGCAACTCGGTCTATCCGACCAGTTCGATCCAGGCCGCGATTGACGCCTCGACGGCTGGCGCCGTCCTGCTGTTCAGCGGCGACTTCACCGAAAACGTCATCGTCGACAAGGCGATTACCCTCGGCGGCGAGTTCAATCTCGATGGCACGCTGAGCGTCACCGATAGCGGAGCTACCCTGTCGGCCGGCTTCAGCCCCGGCATTATCGCCTCGGGCGATTTGTCGTTGACGGCGGGGTCGATTCTGGACGTCGAATTTAACGGGATCGTTACCGCTGGAGTCGACTACGACCAGTACCAAGTGACCGGCACGGTCGATCTAGGCGGCGCCACGCTGTCGCTGACCGGCATGGCGTCTGGCCTCGCCTTGGGTGATCAAATCACCATCATCGACAATGACGACACCGACGCGGTGACCGGCACGTTCGCCGGCCTGACCAACGGTGCCGTCGTCAACCTCGGCGGCGACGACTATCGCATCTTCTACGATGGCGGCGACGGCAATGACGTCGTGCTGGTTCGCGACACGCTGGCCTCACCCGATGTGCTGGTCGACGACGACTTCGCCGGTTCCAGCGCAGGCATGGATCTGGGCGGCGGTTTCTTCTACCTGGTCAACGCCTTCTCGACCATCCAGGAAGGCATTGCGGACGTCGACGCAGGCGGCGTGGTGACAGTTGCCGACGGCTCGTATATGGGCAACGTCACGATCAACAAGAATCTGACGCTGCAATCGGAAAACGGACGCGATTTCACGACGATCACCGGCGATAGCGGCAGCCCGGAATTCGGCACGATTTTCGTCACCAACAACACGACCGCCGTTACGGTCGACGGCTTTACCATCATTGGCATCGACGGTACGCCCGGTCTGGAACATGGGGCCGTTTACTTCCAGGGCTCGCACTCGGGCGCTAAGATCGTGAACAACGACATCGTCGCCAACGGCGATAGCGGCCTGACCACCGAGTACGCCGCGACGATCGACAACTTCCTGATCGACGGCAACATCTTCTCCGGTCAAACCTTCAACGGCGCCAACCCGGCCGGCAATGGCTTCGCCACTCAGTTCAGCGAACCGAATGTCCCGCGTCAGCTGGTCGTGATGGGTGGCGGTACCGGCGGCGGCAACACGTCGAACATCACCTTCACCAACAATCAGATCACCGGTACGGCCGGCGGTTTGAACACGATGGGTGAAGAGCAAGGGAACACGCTGGTGACGATCGACGCCAAGGGCGCTGTGATCACCGACAACACCTTCGCTGGTACGACGACGCGGTATGGAACCAGCCTGCGAGCCCGCGGCGACAACCTCAAGCTGGAAGACAATACCTTCGACCTGTCGAACCAGTCGCCGACCACCTCGGCCCTGTTCCTGACGACGACCGGCGGGGCGCTCTCGACCGATCCCGACACGTTTGAAGACATCTTCGCCAAGAACGACTTCGGCGGTAACGCCTACTTCAACGACGGCACGATCGGCGCCGGGTCGATGCAACAAGCGATCGACAACGCCGCGCCGGGCGACGTCATCTACTTCCTCGGCAACTATACGGACGCAGCCGTCGACATCGACCAGGCGGTGACCGTCGCCGGCGAATTCGACCTGACCGGCACGCTGACCGCCAGCGACCCGGGCGCGATTCTCTCGGCCGGTTTCAGCCCCGGCATCATCTCGACCGGCGACTTGGCGCTGTCGCCGGGATCGAAGCTGGAAGTCGAATTCAACAATCTGGGTATGGCCGGGGTCGACTTTGACCAGTACCAGGTAACCGGCACGGTCGATCTCGGGGGCGCGACGTTCTCGCTGTCGGGTACGGCGATGGGCCTGATGCTGGGCGATCAGATCACCATCATCGACAATGACGACACCGACGCGGTGACCGGCACGTTCGCCGGCCTGACCAACGGCGCCGTCGTCAGCCTGGGCGGCGACGACTACCGCATCTTCTACGACGGCGGCGACGGCAACGACGTCGTGCTGGTTCGCGACACGCTGGCGTCGATGGCCGTGCTGGTCGACGACGACTTCGCCGGTTCGAGCGCGGGCGCCGATCTGGGCGGCGGCTTCTTCTACTTGGTCAACGCCTTCTCGACCATTCAGGAAGGGGTCGACGACGTCAGCGTCGGCGGTACCGTTACCGTTAACGACGGCACTTACGTTGAGAACGTCACGCTCTACAAAGAGCTGACCCTCGTCTCCGACACCGGCCGCGACAATACGATGATCGAAGGGATCTCGGGCGTTGGCGCCTTGGCGACCGTTCTGATCACCTCCGACATGGTAACGCTGGGCCAAACCGGCCAGGGCTTCGCGATCATCGGCATCGACAACGGCATGCCGGGCATCGAAAACGCCGCCGTCTACATCGATAACGATAACGACGGCACGACGATCGAAGGCAACCGCATCACCGCCAACGGCGATTCGGCCCTGTTGTCCGAATACAACATGCAGGTCACCAACCTGACGATCAACGATAACATCTTTGACGGAACCACCTTCAGCGGGACGCCCACCACCGGCAACCAGTTTGTCGACACCAACGTGCCGCGCGGGCTGGTCTACATCAACGGCGGCAGCACCAACGACGACACCGGCAAGACCGCCAACATCATCTTCACCGACAACACGGTCGAGGGAACTGCCGGCGGCCTCGACCCCATGATGATGGAAATCGGTCAATCGCTGGTGACGATCGATTCCAACGGCGCCACCATTACCGGTAACGAATTTACGGGATCGACCTTCGGTAGCGGCGCGGCGCTGACGGCCCGCGGCAAGAACGCCGAGATTTCGGGCAACACGTTCGATTCGACCAACCTTGGCGAGTTCGCCAACGTCCTGTCGCTGCTGAACCGTTCGACCGGCGAACTCTCGATCGCCCCCGACACGCTGTTCGACATCGTCAACGACAACACCTTTGTCGACGGCATGATGGGCGCCAAGACCTACTTCGAGTTCATCCCCGGCATGACGCCGAGCCAAGACAAGTTCGTGATCCGTACGCTGGAACAAAACGGCGGCACGCTGCAAGGCGCCGTTGACGCGGCCCCGAACGGATCGACCCTCTACTTCCTTGACGACTTCGGCCCGTACGTCGAAGACCTGGACGTCAATAAGCCGGTCACCGTCGGCGGCGAGTTCACGCTTGACGGCGAGTTGAAGGCGAGCGCCGTCGGCGCCACGATCAGCGCAGGTTTCAGCCCCGGCACGATCTTCTCGACCGACCTGATCTTGACCGGCGGCTCGATCCTGACCGTCGAAATCGACGACGTCAACGTCGCCGGAACCGAATACGATCAGTACGTCGTCACCGGCACAGTCGACCTGGGAGGCGCGACGCTGGACCTCGTCGACTTGCCGACCGTCTCGACGTCGATGCTCGGCCACGAATTGATCCTGATCGACAACGATGGGGTCGACGCGGTGATCGGCACGTTCGCCGGCTTGGTTGGCGGTTCGGTCATCACGATCGATGGCGAAGATTACAAGCTGTTCTATGACGGCGGCGATGGCAACGACGTCGTGCTCGTTCGCGACTCGGACGTCACGCCGGTCGTGTACGTTGACGACGACTGGGAAACCGGCGTCGCCGCTGGCGACGAGGTGCTGCCAGGCTTCTTCTTCCAGGTCAACGCCTTTGCGACGATCCAGGAAGGTGTCGATGACGTCGATACCGACGGCGAAGTTCGCGTGCTCGAAGGTATGTATGACGCCGGCGCCACCGTGGTTCGCGGCGTGACGATTCAAGGACAAGGCATGACGCCGGGCGACGTCATGGTAACCGATACCGTAGACCACGGTTTCTTCATCAGCACCGCCGGCGACGTGATCCTGCAAAACATGCAGATCCAGTCGACCTTCGGCAACGGCGTTCTCGTCCAGACTGCAGGCTCCCTGCTTCTCGAGGATCTCGTCCTGAACAACAACGCCGATGAAGGCTTTGTCATCGACTTGACGCCCATGGTGACCATCACCGACGTTGAGTACGAAGGCAACGGGCTGGAGAGCTCGGTGACGTCCGTCGGCACGTTCACCTACAACACGACCACCGGCGAAGCCGACGTGATCGACATCAACTCGCCATCGATCGGCGGCGAGGGGAACTTCCAGCACAACCGCGGAGGCGCCTACCAAGACGTCATCGAGTTCAGCGACGTCACGACGATGAACGTCAACACGTTTGAGGGACTCGACCGGTTTACCATCGCTCCGCACTCGACGACCGTCATCAACATCGATGGCGGCGACCCGGTATTTGGCGACCCCGATGTGCCGCCGGGAGATACGCTGGCCCTCTTCCTCGACGGCGTCGACAACCCGGTTATCGGTTCGACGCCCAATGGCTCGGTCACGTCAACCAACCGCGCTCCCATCAACTATGTCAGCATCGAGACGATCATTGTTCCGGACCGGTTCGAGGTGAACGACTCGATCTCGCAGGCGACGATCCTCGGTTCGCCCGAAACGGTCACGCTAACCAATTTGTCGATTCACGACGATACCGATGTCGACTACTTCAGCTATACGGCGCACTACACCGGCAAGCTGTACATCAACTTGCTGTTTGAAGACGTTCCCCAAGGCGACTTGCGACTGAACGTCTATGATCAGTCGGGCGATTTGATCGCCACGGCCGATAACGGCGGCAATGGCGAATACCTGGCGATTCCGACCGTCAGCCAAGAGCGATACTTCATCCAGGTCGAAGCTTCGGGTGACGACGACACCAACATCTACTCGCTGGAACTGGAGAACTTCCAGGCTCCAGCGCCGCATGGGATTTTGATCTCGCCGCTGACCGATACCGGCTCGTCGTCGCTAGACAACGTCACTAACAGTTCGACGCCGCTGATCTACGTTCAGGACGACCTGCTGCAGTTTGTCGATGACAACGGCAACGACCTTTCGGAACCGGCGATGGGCGAACTGCGGATCTTGACCGCCGCCGAAGCCGAAGCTGGTTTGACGGCTGGTTTTGCGGTTCAGGTCTCGATCACCAACCTGACGACCGGCGTGGTGCTCCGCCGCTTCGCCGATGCGGTTGGCCCGGTCGAATCGTCAACCGTTTACGCCTATGACCCGACCGCCTACGGCGACATGCTGGCCGACGGCAACTACCTGATCTCGGCCCGCACGGTCGTCTTCGACGGCCAGACGCCGGTCGCTATGGGGAACGCCAACCTGTCGACGTCGGTCCGCCTGACGGTCGATGCGGTCACCCCGGGCGGTTCGATGCCGAGCCTGGTCGCGACCAGCGACAGCGGTACGGTCGGCGATGACGAAGTGACCAACATTTCGCAGCCGATCTTCCAGGGCACCGGCGAACCGAACACCAAGGTTCTGCTGTTCGCCAACAACAACACCAACCCGATCGGCCAAGGGACGGTCGACGCCCAAGGCAACTGGTCGGTGCAAGTCGCCCCGTTGACCGACGGCGTCTACAGCATCCGGGCCGCCTACGAAGACCTGGCCGGCAACCGCAGCGCTCCGTCGGCGGGCCTGACGGTCGAAATCGACACCCTGGCGCCCAACACGCCGTTCCTCGATTTGATCACCGCCAGCGACTCGGGTCAGGTCAACGACGACAACGTCACCAACGACAACACGTTGACCTTCACGATGACGACGACCGATCCCAACGCGGCGTCGCATCTCTTCGCGACCAACTTCCAGTTCCGGATCTATGCTCGTCCGGAAGGGGGCGCCGAGTTCCTGCTCTACGATTCGTCGACCGATGGCGCTATCCCGGCCGCCAACATCGCCGACGGTCTGACCGACCTGAACCTGCTGACCCGCGAAACCGCCGCCCTGGCGGACGGCCGCTACAACTTCAAGCTAGAAGTCGAAGATCGCGCCGGCAACATCAGCACCGACTACCTGCTGGATGTGAACGTCGACACAATCGCCCCGGCTGGCGACGCCCCGGACTTGCTCGCTTCGAGCGACAGCGGGATGCTTGACAACGACTGGGTGACCAACGTCGACACGCCGACCTTCAATGGAACCGGCGAAGTCAACTCGAAGGTCTTCCTCTACGCCAATGGCGAACTGGTCGGTCAAACGATCGTCAACGCCGACGGCACGTGGAACATCGAGACGACCGCCCTGGAAGATGGCGTCTACACGATCTCGACGGTCTATGAAGATCTAGCCGGCAACCGCAGCGACGCCCAAATCGCCGACATGCAGCTGGAAGTCGACACCTATGTGCCGAACACGCCGTACCTGGATCTGGCGGCCGAAAGCGACACCGGACGGAACGACGAAGACAACGTGACGATGGACAACACGTTGACCTTCAACATGACGACGACCGATCCGAATCAGCTGAACCACCTGTTTGCCGAGAACTACAAATTCCGCATCTATCTGCGGGCTGAAAACGGGACCGAGACGCTCCTCTACGACTCGTCGACCGAGTTCACCTCGGCCGATCCGCTGCTAGACGGCTTCACCAGCCAAGAGCAACTGAGCCGCACGATGGCGGAACTGGGCGATGGCTATCACGACTTCAAGCTGGAAGTCGAAGATCGCGCCGGCAACATCAGCTTCGACTACCTGCTGGACGTGGTGATCGATACCATGGCGCCCGACGCGCCGACGCTCGAAATTGATCCGAGCAGCACCGACACCGGCGTCACCGGCGATCCGAACACGCTGGCCGACAAGATCACCAGCGACTCGAACACCGGCTTTGTCGGCGACGCCGAGTCGAACTCGGTGATTCGCGTCTACGCGACCGATACGCCGCTGGACGCCGCTACGCTCGCCGCTTTGAGCGGGATGTCGTCGGCCGACGTGATCGACTTCCTGAACGGCTCCTACACCGACCAAGGGCTAACCGCCGCCTCGCCGCTGGACGGCAACGACGGCAACCCGGAAGTCGGCTACTGGGAACTGTCCGGCAAATACGATCTGAACAACCCGAACTTCTTCGCGTACGACGGCATCCGTCAGATCGTGGTGACGTCGGAAGATCTCGCTGGCAACATCTCGGCCGTTACCACGCTCGAAATGATGATCGACACGCAGGGCCCGACGGTCGACGGCGTCAGCGTGACCGACGCTCCCGACTACGACCTGTTTGCACCGAAACCGGCCGTCGACGGACCGACCCCGCCGATCACCAGCCTGGACATCGACTTCAGCGATCTGCCGATTCGCCCCGGCGTCCAACTGTTCGCTCCCGGCAACTCGCCCGACGTGACGTTTGTGATCGACGCTTCGGCCAGTACGCTGGGCGGCATCGCCGGCGCCCAAGTGGGCGACCTCAACGGCGATGGAATCTTCAACACGATTCTGGACGCCCAGATCGCCGCCATCATTGAGGCGAACCAACAACTGATCGACGCTGGCCTCGGCGACGTCGCCAACGTCTCGCTGGTGGTCATGCTTAGCGGCACCGCGGTCTCGATCGACTTGGACGTCAACTCCAAGTTCACCACCGCCGCGGCCGACAACAATGGCGACGGAAAGCTGGACCTGATCAACGCCCTGGAGTCGATCAACGCCGGCGGATCGGCCAACTTCACCGCAGGCCTGGAAGCGGCGACGGAGACGTTGGAAAACTCTGGCTTCGCGAACTCGACCGTCCTCTTCTTCGCCGATGGGTTCTCCGGCACGCCGGGCGCCCATACCGCCGCGGCCGCCGAACTGCAAGCCGTTGCGAAGAATATCTTCGCGATCGGCGTCGGCAGCTCGGACCTGGCCGAACTGCAGATCATCGATGCGGACGCCGCCATCTACACGACGACCAACGCGCTGCTCAACACCAGCCCGGTCGCTCCGGTTGTGGTCGACGACTTCGGCTTCCTGTACCCGGCGATTTCCGACGCGACCGCCCTGCAGCCGGGCACGTTCCAGCTGATTGGCGACGCCAACGGTTTGATCCCGATCAAGTCGATCACGATCAACCACGACGTGACGGCCGGCTCGATCGCTCGGTCGACCGTGACGCTCGAGTTCTTCGAGGCTCTGCCGGATGATCGTTACACCCTGACGATCGCCGATTCGCTCTCTGACCCGGCCGGCAACATGCTGGATGGCGAAAGCAACGCCAGCGAACCGCAAGACGACCCGTCGTTCTCGTCCGGCAACGGCGTCGCCGGCGGATCATTCGTGGCCCGGTTCACCATCGACACCCATCCCGAACTGGGCGTCAGCAGCTACGGTACGACGCTGATCGACATCAACGGCAACTTCATCGTCGATCCGCAAAACGGGGACGACACCAACGAAGACCTCGCCTTTGCGATTGGCTTCTCGACCGACGACGTCTTCGCCGGGCAGTTTACGCCGAGCGCCGGAACCGTCGCAGACGGTTTCGATCGCCTGGCGGTCTACGGCAAGGTCAACGGCAAGTTCCGCTTCCAGTTTGACTTTGACAACGATGGCGCCCCGGACGCGACGGTGGTGCAAAACATCCAGATCAACGGCCTGCCGGTCGCCGGCAACTTTGACGGAGACGCTTCCAACGGCGACGAAGTCGGCGTCTACGTCGGCGAAACCGGCACGTTCTGGATCGACACCGATCATGACAACCAGATCGATACTCCGATCCACACTTCGCTGGTCGGCAAGCCCATCGTCGGCGACTGGGACGGGGACGGCTTTGACGACCTCGGCGTCTGGCGGGACGACAAGTTCTCGCTCGACCTGACCGGCGGCGTTCAGAACGGTTGGGACGGCAAGGCGGACCAGACCTTCTGGTTTGGCTTCGAGGGCGTTCGCGAACGCCCGGTCTCGGCCGACTTCAACTCGGACGGCGTCGAAGACCTCGGCCTGTGGGTCCCCGATCAGCAGAACAACACGAGCAACGAAGCGGAATGGTTCCTGCTGATTTCCGACAGCGACGCCAATGGGGCCGCTCGTCCGATCTGGGAAAACCCCGATCGCATGATTCCGCCGTCGCAAGATCCGCTTGGTCGCACCGTGGCGAAGTTCCTGACCGACCCGTTCGGCCCGGATCAATACGCCTCGTTCGGCAATGATATCGGCCTGCCGGTCGTCGGCAACTTCGATCCGCCGGTCGCCGATTCGCCGTCGCAGAACCCAACTCCGACGCCGACGCTCGAGTTCCCAGAGATCAACTCGCCGGGCACGTCCTACGGTTCGACCTGGGAAGAAGCGGCCGACTTGGATCATGACGGCGCCGTCACGCTGATTGACCTGACCCTGCTCATCCGCCAAGTCGGCAGCCAGGCCAGCTTGCCGTCGGACGTCGCTTGGGCGTTTGACTTTGACCGGGACGGCGTCGTCAGCCTGGTCGATCTGACGCAAATGATCCGCAAGATTGGCTCGCAGGCTCCCGCGACGAACCATGGCAATTCGCTAGAAGCGGAAGCGGTGGGCGAGTCGACGGCGACCGATCCGGCTCCGACTACGACCGCACCTTCGACGACTACGACCTACTTCGAGGTCGCCTCGTCGGTTGCCTCGGACGAGGCGGAATCGAAGATCAGCGGCAGCGTCGCCCTGGAAGGGGAAGCGGTCGCCGCCAGCCCGCTCTTCTGGATTCCGTCCGACGCCGACTCGACCGAGTCAACGCCGGTCCAGTCGGCCACCTACCAGGCGGTCGACGCCGAGGTCGCCACGCAGGATGCCCTGGAATCGGAACTGGTCGACGAGCAACTGCTCGACTCGCTGACCGGGGTCGATGGAGAATTCGAAGCGGTCGACGCCTTGTTCACGGACGAAGAAGACGAGTTGGACGACCTGTTCGTCTTCTAGACTCCGCGGGACAAATAAACTCCCCAAAAGCCGGCTTGCGCTTGTCGCCAGCCGGCTTTTTTTGGGGGGGAACGGACAAACTTTGTCAGCCTCCCCTGCCCGGCCGGGTCCCGTTTCTACCGGTTTCTGATGAATCATTTGCGCCGTGTTGCCATTCGATTCCAGCCGACGTGCCCTGCTAGTTTTCGGCAAATTCAAGTAGAGTCTCCGCCGGGGGACCGATATACTGAATAGCACTCCCCCCTCCCCTAACCACACCTCCATTTTCCGACACCTTGTCGATGATCTCTCCCTAAACCACCCATGCCGGAGAGATTCGCCTACTTTCCAACCGTCCACGATTTCGTGCGCGGGCGCCAGGTGATCGACATATCCCATCCTGGAAGGAGCGACCATGCTTGACCGTAGAAGAATGCTACAAGCCGTGGCGACGGGTGCCGGAGCCGCCCTTGGTTTTCCGTTTTCCGCCGACCGTCTGTTGGCTGCCAGCGCTCAAAACTCGACGCCCAAGCGGGTTATCTTCTTCCTACAAAATCAAGGCTTTGATCCAGCGACTTGCGTCCCCAAGGGGATGAAGCACAGCGGTTCGCTGGCCGGCGTCAAGCTTCCCGAGCCAATCAGCCCGCTGGAACCGTACAAAGAACGTCTGCACATCATCAACGGCCTGCATGGCAAGCACACCAGCCCATCGCACAGCGCATTCTTCGGCGCTCTGGGTGGATACCGCGGCGGCGATGGCGTTCCACCAAGCGCTGCGACAATCGATTACGAACTCAGCAACGTCCTGCCGCAGACGCTTCTGCCGCACCTGTGCATCGGTATGGACTCGATGGAGAACATGACCGCCAAGCCGACCCTGGCCACCTTATCGGCCAGCGGCGCCGGGCAGCCGATCTTCATGCACTCCAATCCGAATCTGCTGTACCAAATGCTTTACGGCGGCATCTCGACCGGCGACATTCGTCGTCAACACGAAGCCCGCTCTAGCGCCTTCGACCAGATCAAAAAGCTGGCCGCCGCCAAAGGCGCGTCGCTACCGGCCGCCGATCAACTGCGCTATCGCCAGTACGTCAACGGCTTCAAAGAGATCAACGGACTACGCGAGCGACTCGATACCGTGTCCGATCATCTCCGACAGTTTGCTCCCAAAGTTGACGAGCGTTACGCCCAGCCCGAGTTTGAAACCGATTGGCATGACGCGCTGCTGGAGCTTGGCATTTCGGCCCTCGCCTCCGGCATCACCAACACGCTGACGATTGGATCGGGGCGTGGTGAGATCTTTGGCGCCTGGAAAGGCCTGGGCATTGACCAACAAGGTCACAATCTGGGACACATGTCGCAGCCCGACAATCCGATCTGGACCAAGATTCGCCAGTACAACAGCCGAATGCTGGAAAAGATCATCGATTCGCTTGAGAGCATCCCGGAAGGGAGCGGCACGATGATGGATCACACGCTGATCGTCTACACCAGCAACAACGCCGACAGCCAGCACACCAGCGGCGCCAATTGGCCGGTGATGCTGCTGGGCAATTTCGACGGCGCGTTCAAGACCGGCCGCTTCACGCAGCTGGATGGCAAACGCCCGATCAACGCACTCTATACGTCGATCCTCAACGCCGCCGGCGTCAATTGCGATCGCTACAACATGAGCGAGAAACTCGCCCAGAAATTCGATGCCGGCAACGGCGCGCTCTCGGAAGTGCTGGCATGAGCAAGGTTGGATGCGCCTTGGCGGCGCTGGTGGGGTGCTGTCTTGCGACGGCCGCCTTCGGCGAGACCTACGTCCCTGGCCAGCAGGTGGAGAAAGACTTCCGCGGCTTTGTCGAACCCTTTCTCACCACGCACTGCAACGACTGCCATGGCAAGGACTTTCCCGAAGCCGATCTGACGCTGGAAGGTCTCGGCCCGGTCGACGAAGTGAACGCCGACGTCTGGACCCGCGTTTGGGCGCAGGTCGCACTGAAGGAAATGCCGCCGAAAGAAGAGGAGCAGCCCGAGGTGATCGCGCGGCTACAGTTTGCCGATTGGATCGTCGCCCAGTTGAAGGGCGTGTTGAAAGACAAGGGAGGCTTCGAGGCCCAGCTTGATCCGAACAAGGGAAACTTCGTCGATCACGATCTGCTGTTCGGTCCGCTGCCTGAAGGCATTCAGCTACGGCCAACTTCTTCGCCGGCCCGCATCTGGCGCGTCACGCCGCAAGAGCACATCACCCGGCTCAACGAACTGATCAATACCGAACCGGGGTTCGATCCCCAGAAGCCAGGCCTACGCACCCATGGCGACGCCGTGCCGACCAACCATGGCGGCGAACTGAAGCTGTACTTCGGCGTCGATCGCATCACCAAATGGCAAGGGGGAACGGTCGCCTACGCTACCGCCGTCAAAAGCGTCCCCGCCGTTCTGTCCTCGGCTCGGGCGCACGGTCTGGAAAACTACCCCGACTTTTACTCGGTCAACAGCGCCGAAGCGACTCAAATCCTGGGCATGGCCGACGACATCCTGCGTTACATGGCGCATGGTCCCTTGAGCATCGCCGAGCCCTACCAGATCAGCGACGACACGAAAGCGGTCATGCAGAAATGGGACGGCGACATTCGCGGCCTGCCGACCTCGCTGGTCTACAACACCCAAGTCGTGCGCCCGCTGACTCCGGTCAAAGACTTACTGGAAGCGGAAGAAGTCGATTCGACCCAACTTCAAGCGGCGGTCGATTACGTATTCCAGGCGGTCACCTTCCGTCCTCCCACCAAGCAAGAGTCGCAGGCCTACGTTCAGATCGCCCAACAATCGATCGACAAACTGGGGCAGGAAGATGGCGCGATACTTGGCCTTTCGGCGATCTTCCTCGATCGCGACGCCCTGTTTCGGCCCGAGTTGGCGACGAGCGGAAAGCCGGACGAACATGGCCGCGTGATGTTGCAAGACTGGGAGCTGGGCATGGCGGTCAATCATGCCCTGCGTTACATCCAGCCAGATGAAACTTTGCAGTCGGCGATTGTCGAAGGCCGCCTGCGAACCAAAGAGGACGTCCGGCGTGAAGTCGAGCGAATGTTGGCCGACGACAGCATTCGCAAGCCGCGGGTACTGCAGTTCTTCCGCGACTACTTTGACTACGACCTCGGCGGATACATCTGCAAAGACGCCAAGGCTCTCGGCGATACTGGCGCTGGCGGCGGCAACGCCCACTACAGCGCCATGTTCGACGCCACCGCCAGCACCGATCGCTTGATTGAGCTGATCCTGGCGGAAGACCAGGATGTCTTAAAACGGCTGTTGACCACCGAAAAGATCGTCGCCACGCCTGGCGACAAAGTCTATTACGGCACACGACGTACGCAACCAGACATCGCGGCTTCTCTCAAACAGGAGAAAGAAGCGCTCGCCGCTTGGCTCGAAGAGCACCCCAACGGCAAAGCGGCCGATTTCAAAAAGCGGAACAAGACCAACCACAAGGTGGAAGTCGCCGAACTGTCTGGCCCCAAGATCTTCGCCCGGGTCAGCCGCCGCAGCTTCGGCGCCGGCTCAATGAAGCCCGAGCGGATCCTCGCCACCGCGCCCGAGGGCGAACGACTCGGCATCCTGACGCAGCCCAGTTGGCTCGTCTCCCACTCTGACGCGATGGACAATCATGCCATTCGCCGCGGACGTTGGATTCGCGAACGCTTGCTCGGCGGCGGCATTCCCGATGTGCCGATTACCGTCGACGCGATGCTCCCCGATGAACCGAACAACACCCTCCGCGAGCGCATGCGGGTAACCCGCGAGTCGTACTGCCGGACCTGTCACGAAAAGATGGATCCGCTAGGCTTGCCATTTGAGATGTTCAACCACGCGGGCCTTCACCGCACGACCGAACTCGGCCAGCCGGTCGATACCAGCGGCGAGATCATCGACTCGGGCGATCCGAACCTCGATGGCAAGGTCGACAATGCGATCGACCTGATCAAAAAACTATCCGAGAGCGAACGCGTCGAACAAGTCTTCGTCCGCCACGCGTTCCGTTTCTGGATGGGCCGCAACGAAACCCTGAATGACGCCCCGGTACTACAAGCTGCCGACCAAGCCTACCAGGAAAGCGGCGGCAGCATGAAAGCGCTGCTTACGTCGCTACTGACGTCGGATGCGTTCCTCTACCGCACCCGGGACGAGACGGACGCCCCCCAATAAAAACGCCGGCCTGCGAAGTATCACAAGCCGGCGTCAAAGCGGAGGCGGAGGGATTCGAACCCCCAACGGTTGCCCGCGACGGTTTTCAAGACCGCTCCCTAACCATTCGGCTCGCCTCCTAGCTGCCTGTTGAAAAATGCCCTCGTGGCATTTTCCAACCTCGCCAAGTTTAGAGCATAGCTCTTCGTGGCTCGCAAAATAACGATTTACGTCGTTATTTTGGGATCGCATCCCTGCGATCCAGCAGCCCGTTGAGAAAATCAACGGACTGCTAGGGATTTGCGCCAGCGGCCTTATTGGGCTGCTGGGAAGGGTATTAATGTATCGACGGGGCGGCGGTTTGTCAACGCAACCTAGCCGCCCGTAATGGGTTACAGCAGTGGTCCATGGTCGAAGTGGGGGGCTGACGTTAGGACCCCGATTTTGCCCGGCGGTTCGCGATTGGCGGCGGGGGTGATTGAGGGCGGGTTGGTCATTGACGAAAATCGCGTCAATCGGTATCTTGAGTCGTTTACTACGACAACAACTACCACAATATACAGTGTTTTAGGAGAATCACGTGCCGGTTATTAGCGAACGTGGGAAAGAGCTGAAGCGCCGCCGTCATCGCCGTAAGGCCTACACCAAGTTCAAGGCGATCCTCGCCAAGAACCCGTCGGCCGACATGAAGGCCCACATCGCTTCGAAGCTGCGCAAGATGACTCCTTCGGCCGAACTGCTGATCGAAGAATGGAAGCTCCTCAGCTAGTTTGCTGACCGAGCCCACCGCACAAAAAAAAGCCTTGGCGAAACCGCCAAGGCTTTTTTCGTTTTCTTACGCGGCTAGGCCCGCTTGGCCATGGTTTACGCCGGAGCCGCGCTCGGCGCGAACTTCTTGAACTGGAAGGCGTCGTCGACAAAGTCGATCTGCACGCCATCCCCTTCTCCGATGTCCCCACGCAAGATCTCGGTCGCCAGCGCGTTCTGCAATTGGTTTTGAATCACGCGTTTCAGCGGCCGGGCGCCAAACGTCGGGTCGTAACCTTCCGCCGCCAAGGCGTCTTTCGCCTCGGCGGTGATGGCCAGTTCGATTCCGTTCTCCTGCAGTTGCTTCGCCAGGAAGCTGACCTGCAGTTCGACGATATGTCGCAACTGCACCTGCGAGAGAGGCTTGAACACGATCGTCTCGTCGACGCGGTTCAAGAACTCCGGTAGGAAGTGGGTCCGCAAACTGGCCTGAGCCGCTTCGCGGATCTCGTCGTCGGTTCCTCCTTCCGAGGAAATCTGCTGGATCGCCTGACTGCCGATGTTGCTGGTCATCACCACAATCGTGTTGGTGAAGTCGACCGTGTGACCATGGTTGTCGGTCAAACGGCCATCGTCCAGCACTTGCAGCAGGATGTTGAAGACGTCGCGATGCGCCTTCTCGATCTCATCGAGCAGGATCACGCTGTAGGGACGGCGGCGGACCGCTTCGGTCAGCTTGCCCCCTTCTTCGTAGCCGACGTATCCGGGAGGCGCCCCGATCAGCCGGCTCACCGCGTGCCGTTCCATGTACTCGCTCATGTCGATGCGGACCATCGCCTGCTCGTCGTCAAACAGCACTTCGGCCAGCGCCTTGCACAGTTCGGTCTTACCAACCCCAGTGGGACCAAGGAAGATGAACGAACCGATCGGACGATTGCTCGACTGCAAGCCGCTGCGACTACGACGAACCGCGTTGGCGACCGCTTCGACCGCTTCGTCCTGGCCGACGACCCGTTGGTGGAGTCGTTCTTCCAGCACCAGCAGCTTGGCTCGCTCCGATTCGATCATCCGAGTGACCGGGATTCCGGTCCATTGGCTAACCACTTCGGCGATCTCCTCTTCGGTCACCTGTTCGCGAAGCAAACGCCGCTCCGACCTTTTCTCCTCCTTGTTCGCTTCGGAGTTGTCGACTTCGGCGTCGATCCGCGCGGTCAGCGCGTCCCGCTTCTTCTGCAGCTCGAACAGTTGCTGATAGTCGCTTTCCGAGACTGGCGCGCCGCTGGCTTGCTTCTCTTGAATTGCAGCGTGCATTTGCTGGAACTGAAGCTCCAGCTGCGCCAGTTCCTGACGAACCTTTGAGACGTCCCCCATCCCCAGCTTTTCCGCTTCCCACTGCTCACGCAGCGAAGCGAGCTGACGACGCAGGTCGTTCATCTCCGTCTGGATCTCGGCGCGGCGTTCAACGGCCGATTCCTCGGTCTCTTCGGCCAACTGCCGATCGGCCAGCTCTAGCTGCGTTAGCTGGCGCTGGACGACGTCGATCTCGGCCGGCACGCTTTCCAACTCGATCGCCAACCGGCTCGAGGCCTCATCGACCAGGTCGATCGCCTTATCGGGCAGGAATCGATCCGTGATGTAACGATCCGACAGCTTGGCCGCGGCGACCAGCGCCGAGTCCTTAATCTTGATCCCATGATGCGCTTCGTAGCGAGGCTTGAGGCCGCGCAAGATGGCGATGGTATCGTCGACCGACGGTTCATTGACGTAGACCGGCTGGAAACGACGCTCCAGCGCTGCGTCTTTCTCGATGTACTGGCGATACTCGTCGAGCGTCGTCGCTCCGATACAACGGAGCTGACCGCGGGCGAGCGCCGGCTTCAGCAGGTTCGCCGCATCGGCGCCCCCTTCCGCATTGCCCGCCCCGACGACGGTGTGCAGTTCGTCGATGAACAGGACGACGTGACCGTCTGAATCCTGAACTTCCTTCAGGACCGCTTTCAGACGCTCCTCGAACTCGCCACGATACTTGGCGCCAGCGACCAAGGCGCCCATGTCGAGCGCGATGATCCGCTTGTTCTTCAAGCTTTGCGGAACGTCCCCCTGGACGATGCGCAGGGCCAGCCCTTCGGCGATCGCGGTCTTACCGACGCCCGGCTCGCCAATCAGCACCGGGTTGTTTTTGGTGCGGCGCGACAGGACCTGGATCGTCCGGCGAATCTCTTGATCGCGACCGATCACCGGATCGAGCTTACCTTGGTTGGCCCGCTCGACCAGATCGATGCCGTACTTCTCCAACGCCTGGAACGTCGCTTCCGGGTTTTGATCGGTGACGCGCGAACTACCGCGGACCGATTGTAGCGCCGCCAGCACCTCTTTGTCGGTGACGGCGCTGACCTTCAAGATTTCTTGCGCGGCGCTCTTGACGCGGCTCAGCGCCAAGATCAGATGCTCGGTCGACACAAAGTCGTCCTTCATCACATCCGCTTCGCGCTGCGCGGCCTGCAGCACCTGATCAAACTCGGGAGACAGCGCCGGCTGACCAGCGACGCCCGACATTTTCGGCAAGCGTCCTAGTTCGGTCGTCACCAGATCGGTGATCTGGCTACGGTTGGCGCCAATCTTGTCAAACAGAGGTTTCACCACGCCTTCCGCTTCGCGCAACAGCGCCGCCAGCAGATGAAGCGGGGTCAGCTGCGGATTGCCGGCGTCCATGCAGATGGATTGCGCACTTTGCACCGCCTCTTGAGCCTTGAGCGTGAATTTGTCGAAACGTATCGCCATGGTCCTCGCCTCCTGTTATGAAATCTGCGCACACGGGGAGCGCAGCTACTTTTTTTGTACATCAGTCGCGGAGAAAAATCGCCGCGAAAAAGAAACCGCCGCAAATATCAAAGAGCGGCGCTTGCACCGGCGTCGAGAAAGACGTGAAGCCGGCCGTTTGCCGCAAGAATGGCTGGGGACGGAGGTCTCGTCCCCAGCACGTACGTCTTGCTAAGCAATTAGTCTTTCTTCACTTCAAACTCGGCGTCGATCGCATCGTCGTCGCCCTCAGCTCCGGCCGCTTCGGCGCCGCCGGGAGCTTCCGCTCCGGCCGCCCCAGCCGCGTCGGCGCCTTCGTACAACGCTTTGCTGACCGCGTGCGAGGCCGCTTCCAGTTCGCTGATCGCCGACTTGATTGCGTCGACGTCTTCGCCCTTGGCGGCTTCGCGAGTCTTCTCGATCGATTTTTCCAGCGGCTCTTTGTCGCTGTCGGAAAGCTTCTCGCCGTTTTCTTTGATCAGCTTTTCCAGTTGGAAGCACATCGATTCGGCCTGGTTGCGGAGATCGGCCAGTTCACGCTTCCGCTTGTCTTCGGCGGCGTGCTCTTCGGCGTCCTTCTGCATCCGGTTAATCTCCGACTCGGACAAGCCGGACGACTGCTCGATCTTCACGTGCTGCTCTTTGCCGGTGCCGACGTCCTTGGCCGACACGTTCAAGATGCCGTTCTGGTCCAAGTCGAATTTCACTTCGATTTGGGGCATGCCGCGCGGCGCCGGCGGAATACCGTCCAGGTTGAACTGACCGAGCAAGCGGTTGTCTTCCGCCATCGGACGTTCCCCTTGGAACACGCGAATCGTCACGGCCGACTGGTTGTCTTCCGCCGTCGAGAAGGTTTGCTTCTTTTCGGTCGGAATCGTCGTGTTCCGTTCGACCAGCTTGGTGAAGACGCCGTTGAGCGTCTCGATGCCGAGCGACAGCGGAGTCACGTCGAGCAGCAGCACGTCCTTACGATCGCCCGAAAGCACGCTACCCTGAATCGCGGCGCCAGCGGCGACCACTTCATCCGGGTTCACCCCCTTGTGCGGGTCTTTGCCAAAAATCTTTTTGACCATTTCCTGCACTTTGGGAATGCGGGTCGAACCGCCGACCAGCACCACTTCGTCGATCTCGCCCGGCTTCAGGTTGGCGTCGGCCAAGGCCTTTTCGACCGGCACGCGACAACGCTGAATCAGGTTGTCGGTCAGCTCTTCAAACTTCGAGCGGCTGATCGACACCTGCAAGTGCTTCGGCCCCGACGCATCGGCCGTGATAAACGGCAGATTGATGTCGGTTTGCGATTGCGAGCTGAGCTCCTTCTTCGCCTTTTCGCAAGCTTCCTGCAGACGCTGCAGCGCCATCGTGTCTTGACGCAGATCAACGCCGTTTTCCTTCTTGAACTCATCCGCCACAAAGTGGATCAGCTCTTCGTCGAAGTCGTCGCCGCCCAAGTGCGTGTCGCCATTGGTGCTGATCACTTCAAAGACGGTTCGTTCCCCTTCTTCGTCGCCTTCGGGAGGCGAAACTTCGAGGATCGAGATGTCAAACGTACCGCCGCCCAGGTCGAAGACCGCGATCTTTTCGCTCTTCTTCTTCCCCAGACCATAAGCCAGCGCGGCCGCGGTCGGTTCGTTGATGATACGAGCGACTTCCAGACCGGCGATTTGGCCGGCGTCTTTGGTCGCCTGACGTTGGGCGTCGTTGAAGTAAGCCGGAACGGTGATGACCGCCTTGTTGACCTTGTGGCCCAAGTACGATTCAGCCGCCGCCTTCAGCTTTTGCAGAACCTTCGCCGAGATTTCCTGCGGCGTATATTCAGAGTCGCCAATTTTCACTTTGACGTACTCGTCGGAACCGCCTACGACTTCGTAGGGGATCATCTTCTCTTCGGCGTCGACTTCGTTGTGCCGACGACCCATAAAGCGCTTGATCGAGTAGACCGTCTTCTTGGGGTTGGTGACCGCCTGACGACGGGCCGGTTCGCCGACCAGGACATCGCCCTTATCGGTGAAAGCCACGACGCTGGGGGTCAGTCGGTTGCCTTCCGCGTTCGGAATGACTTTGACCTCAGAACCTTCCATGATGGCGACAACCGAGTTGGTCGTCCCCAGGTCGATTCCGATAATCGCTTCGCCTTGTGCCATGATGTTTATTCCTCCTCTTATGATTCGAGGTCGCCCTCGGTTTGCGTCTATTTGGTGGACGAGCAGTAAATACAGCAAGCGTCATGCCAATGACCAAAAAACCAAGCGATGTGAACTTAAGTCCCTTTCAAACAATCACTTACCCAGTCGCCTGCCATTCCGTTTTTGCGGGCCGATGCCAATTTGGCAGCGGAAATTCCCCGCGCGGCAGATGGGGGTTCGCGATCTTCGGCCGTCGATTACGATAGATGCGAACTCGTTTCACGATCGCCGCTTCGGGCGAATCGGCCCCGGCGGAGAACCGACGAAATGTCGAAAAAGAAGAGCGTCAAACGCTCCACTCCGGCTTCCTTGAAACGGGAAGTCGACCAGTTAGATAAAGAATTAGCGACGCTCCTGCAGCAGCGGGCCGACCTGATCAAGGCCGCCACCCAGTTGGAAGCGGAAGGAACCGCCGTCGATTGTCTGGTCGATGACGATCAGCGGATCGAACAACTGGCCGAGAAGAGCCGTGGAAGCCTTCCCCCAGACGAGCTGCGCACCATCTTCCGCGAAATCTTCAGCGGCTGCCGAACCGTGGCGGCTCGACTGAAGGTGGCGTTCCTCGGTCCTGAGTACAGCTACAGCCATCAAGCCGCGATCGAGCGATTTGGTCAAAGTGCCGAACTTGTCCCGGTCGCCACCATCCCCGCCGTCTTTGAAGAGGTGAGCCGCGGCACTTGCCAGTTCGGCCTGGTCCCGGTCGAGAACTCCAGCGACGGCCGGGTGACCGACACGCTTGATATGTTCGCGCGGCAACCGCTGAAGATCTGCGGCGAAGTCCAACTGCGGATTCATCATTGCCTGCTCTCCAAGTGCGACCGGTCCGCGATCCGCGAAGTCTACAGCAAGCCGCAGGCATTGTCGCAATGCCGGAACTGGCTCGCCAAACACTTGCCGCAGGCCCGCGTTTGCGAGATCACTAGCACTGCCGCCGCCGCGCAGTTGGCGACGCAACAAGAGGGCGTCGCCGCGATCGCCAGTCGCGCGGCCGGGGTGAACTATGGCCTGAACTTCGCCGCCGAGAATATCGAAGACAATCCGCGGAACGTTACCCGCTTTGCCGTGATCGGCAACGAGTCTGGCAAGAAGACCGGCGACGACAAGACGGCGATGATGTTCCAGACCGAGCACAAGCCGGGCGCACTTGCCGACGCGATGAACATCTTCAAGCGAAACCGACTGAACCTGACCTGGATCGAATCGTTCCCGGTCTCGGGCGGCGATCAGGAGTACCTCTTCTTCGTCGAGATGGAAGGGCACGAGAGCGAGATGAAAATCCGCCGCGCGATCGCGTCGCTGGAGAAAAAAACAATCCGCTTCGAGGTGCTTGGATCGTTCCGAAAAATGACGCCGACCGACTAGAGCGTTTTTCTGATAGCTGTCGCGTTTCTGGCGGCGGTGAGGCAAGCTGGTCAAGGCGACCGAAGCAGGCGAATCCTCAAGATTCGTCGATGCAGGTCAACGCCGACCAGCGCGGCCACAACCAGCTAGAACGCCAAAGATTGAAGAAAACCGCTCTAGGGCGACGGTGGCCACGCCAGCGATACCAGGCCTGGCGCCGATTTCATGCGATTACGAATGGAGAGAACATTCATGATCAATACTCCTTCTTTAGGTGTAGCGTCAAACGAATCATGACTTCCTTTAAAGTAAAGGGGATGCCAAAAAACGCCGATCGCCGCCCCCAGTGAAGACGCATCCCCCCGAGCGAACCAACGGCCGATGACCCGTCGCTCGGGGTGCAGTTTTCTTAGCTGCCTGTTGAAAAATGCCCTCGTGGCACTTTCCAACCTCGCCAGGCTCCAGAGCATAGCTCTTCGCGGCTCCCAAAATATCGACTTACGTCGTTATTTTGGGATCGCATCCGTGCGATCACGCAGTCCGTCGAGAAAATCAACGGACTGTTAGAGTTGATCGTTTCGTCCGCCGAGTCAGAGAGGCTGAATTCGCCGCCGGGCGGCCTCCCTATCAGTCGCGTTGGACCAACCGCTTACCAGAAGAAGTTGGGATTGGGGTTCACGATCGCGTTCCGTTCTGGATGGTGCTGCCAGTAGGGACCATAGATCGGGCCGTAGCCGCGGTTATAGCCATACTTCGCGCGGGCGAAGATCGGACCACGATAGATCGGGCCGTAGATTCCTTCGCCACCATGCCAGGCGACCTCTTGTTGCGGGGTCGCAACCGACTGGCCGTCGAATAAAGAAGGCGCCGCCAACGCAAAGGTCAAAGCGACCGTCGCGGCGCACAAACAGATGCGACGTCCCCAGGTTTGCAGATGCGGGCGAGCTTGAGCCGCGTTCATATCACTACTCCGTTAGCGTAAGTGGAGATGCGTTGTCCATCGCCTCCAAACGATAGGACCTAGCCATTGCCAGTCGCCGGCGTCCCATTTCAGACGCGATCTCCGCGCAGACTTACTCGCTGGCAAATTTCGACCTCGATGCGCAGACGTTTACGTTTCGTTCGCCTGCGCATCAGGCGACGCATTACCCAATTAGCTTCGGCGAAGCTTACCAGTAAACTTCGGCGTAAGGCGCCACAACCCGACCGCCATAAGGACTTCCGTAGTAAACGGGAGCGACTGGAACGATCGGAACGACGGGAGCATAGTAAGCCCGACGCACTACAGGCCGATAAACCGGCACGACCGGAACAACCGGCGCGTAGTAAGCGCGATAAACCCGGCGACCACGCCAGGCGACATCGCCGCCTTGACCAGACAGACTAGGACCGGCCAAGCAGACCGCGAGCGTCATCACAGAGACGCCCAAGAGAATCCAATGTCCGCACTTTTGAAATGAACGACGCAGCGAGGTCGTGACCATAGCCTGCAACTTTCAAAGAATGAAACGACTGGGAAAACCTTGCGGCCCCAATTAGTCAGCATAGCCCATTAATCCCCCAAACGAACCAATTTGCAATACACGCCACTCCATAGAAGGGTTTTCGCATCTCGGTTTTCGCGGACCCAAGAGGGCTCAAGCCGCGAGAATCCTCCTCTCGACGGCGGGTCTGATGTCGTGCTATATTGATCGATCCGTTCTTGGCGGCTTGCTGTCATTGATCCGATATCACTCGTTGAACCCATCGCTATCCAGAGGACTGCCCCTGTGAGACGACCTTTTATCGCCGGCAATTGGAAGATGAACTCCACCCGAGCCGATGGGATCGCCTTGGTCCAAGGTATCGCGAGCAACCTTCCGGCCGATTGCTCGGTAGAAGTGGCGGTTTGCCCGCCATCGATCTACCTCGACGCGATCGTCTCGGCGGCTGGCGACAGCCCGATCGGCGTCGGCGCCCAAAACATCTACTTTGAGGCCTCCGGCGCTTTCACCGGCGAAGTTTCGGCCGCGATGCTGAAAGACGTAGGCTGCCAGTATGTGATCCTGGGCCATAGCGAACGCCGCCACATCTTTGGCGAAAGCAGCTCGCTGATCAATAAGAAGGTCCATGCGGCCCTGGCCGGCGGCTTGATCCCGATCGTTTGCGTCGGCGAACTGCTGGAAGAACGAGAATCAAACAAAACGGCTGACGTCGTCGCCGAACAGTTCTATGGTTCGCTGGCCGGCGTCTCGGCCGAGCAGATGGAAACCATCGTTCTGGCCTACGAGCCGGTCTGGGCGATCGGCACCGGCAAAGTCGCCACGCCGGAACAAGCCGAAGCGGTTCACGCCGATCTTCGCAAGGTGATCGCCACTCGATACAATTCGGCCGTCGCCGACAAGGTTCGCATCCAATATGGCGGCAGCGTCAAACCGGACAATGCGGCCGAGCTCCTTTCGCAGCCGAACATTGACGGCGCGTTGGTCGGCGGAGCGTCGATGAAGGCCGACAGCTTCCTCGGAATCATCGCGGGCGCCAAGTAACGCAAGTCCAACGCCCGAAACCTGCAACTACTCACGGATCGATCGATGCAATACTTACTCGGATTTGTGCTGAGCGCACTTTCGCTCTTCCTGATCCTGCTGATTCTCGTTCAGCGCGGACGTGGCGGCGGCTTGACCGGCGCCTTGGGCGGTTCCGGCGGCACTAGCGCGTTTGGCGCCAAGGCCGGCGACACCTTCACCAAGGTCACCTCGATCGTAACGCTGGTCTGGATCCTGCTCTGCAGCGTGGCGCTGGCGACGCTGCAAACCGGCGGCGACTCGAAGCTGGAAGGTGGCGGCGCGACGCCGATCACCACCCCGGGCGCACTCGGCACGGCTCCGGCGGATGGCGAAACGCCTGACGCGACTCCCAGCCGCTTTACCCCGGGCGCGGCCGAAGTCGAAAATGAGGACGACATGAAGGCCTTGGATCAGCCGGCCGCCGATGCCCCGATGGCGGAAACTCCCGCCGCGGAAGCTCCGAAGACCGAGGAAAAGCCGGCCGACTAGTCTGGCTCTCCTTGATAACGACCGCCGCGCGTCTGCCGGCGGTCTCGCCGATCCGCTTTGAAAGCGTCCCGCCCGTGCTGCTTAGTATGACAGGCTTTGGCGAATCGCACGCCCAGCTCAACGGCTTGGCAGTGACCGTAGAAGTCCGCGCGGTCAACAACCGTTACTTCAAGCTGAACATCCGGGGCGCCGAAGGTTACGCTTGCTTTGAACCGCAAATCGAGGCGCTGGTTCGCAAGCACGCCAAGCGGGGCACCATCAACGTCAACTATCGAGTCCATCGCGAAGCGAGCGGCGACGACTTCCGCCTGAACGCCGCGGTGCTGAAGAGCTACCTCGAGCAACTGCGCGGCGTCAGCACCCAATTGGGTCTGGCCGAGACGCCCCACTGGGACAGCCTGCTGCAACTGCCCGGCGTGATCGAAGAGAAGAACTCCGAAGCGATCGATGTCGATTCCGATTGGCCGCTGCTCGAGAAAGTGCTGACCGAAGCCCTGACCCGCTTCACGCAGATGCGTCGCGAAGAAGGGAAGGCGATGGCGGCCGACCTGGCGAGCAACTGCCAGGAAATCGCCGCCCAACTGGCGGAAGTCGAGAAGCTGGCCCCGCAGGTCGTCGAGAATTACCGCAGTCGCATTACCGAGCGGCTGAACAAGCTGCTGGAAGAGTTTGACGTGACGACCGACCCGGCTTCGGTGATTCGCGAAGTTGGCGTCTTCGCCGATCGGACCGACATCTCGGAAGAGATCGTCCGGCTGAAGAGTCACCTCGACCAATATGCGTCGATCATGGCCAAAGAAGATTCGGCGGGTCGCAAGCTTGAGTTCCTGACCCAAGAGATGTTCCGTGAGACCAACACGATCGGCTCAAAGGCGAACGATTCGGAGATCGCCCGCCGCGTAGTGGAAATGAAAACGTGCGTCGAACGGATTCGTGAGCAGATACAAAACGTCGAATGAGTTCCGCTACGGCTAAACCGACCTTACCGCGACGGCGCGACATGGCTTCCTCTCGAACCGGCAAACTGGTGATCCTTTCGGGCCCGTCGGGGTCTGGAAAGACAACCGTGGTGCGAGAGTTGCTCGCCCTGGCCGAGCCGAAGCTGGAACTGAGCGTGTCGGCCACAACTCGGCCTCCCCGGGCTGGCGAAGTCGACGGCCGCGACTATCACTTCCTGTCGAGCGAAGAGTTCCACCGCCGCAAAGAGGCGGGCGCCTTCCTCGAAACGTTTGAGGTGTTCGGCAACGGTTACTGGTACGGCACGCTTCGCAGCGAAGTCGAGCGCCGGTTAACGCAGGGAATTTCGGTGTTGCTGGAGATTGACGTCGACGGCGCCTTGGAAATCGTTAAGCAATTTCCGGCCGCGGTCACTATCTTCCTGAGCCCTGGCAGCTTGGAAGAGCTGGAACGTCGGCTACGTGGTCGCGCCACCGAACCGGAAGAAACGATTCAACGTCGCCTGGCCGCCGCCAAACGCGAGCTGGCCGCGATGGGCCAATACAAATATCAGATTGTCAACGACGTCGGCGCCGTGAACGAAACGGTTCAGCGACTGGCCGAGGTGATTCAAAACGATTCGGGAGACGATGCGCTATGATGGAAGAACTGAAAGAAGAATACATCATCAACAAAGTCGGCGGTCGCTTTAAGCTTTCGACGCTGATCCAGAAGCGACTGGTCGCGCTGAACGCCGGCAGCCGCCCTCTGGTCGACATCCCCAGCGACAACAAGATGGAAATCGTGCTCGAAGAGATCAAGCAGGATAAGATCCATCTCGACATGTCGAACGAAGTCCGCATCACCGGTGAAGGTGACGGCGGTCAATTCTTCGACGACTTCGGCAGCGATCTATGAGCAACCGCTGCGTAGCGATCGGAGTTACCGGAGGCGTCGCCGCTTACAAAACGGCGATGCTGGTCAGCCGGCTGGTGCAGTCGGACGTCGAGGTAACGACCGTTTTAACTACCGCAGCGACCAAGTTTATCGGCGCGGCGACCTTCGCCGCGCTGACCGGCAAACCGCCGGCTCTCGACCCGTTTGACCCGCACTATCCGCTTGGCGCCCATATCGAAATCGCCAAGTCGGTCGACCTGCTTTGCATTGCGCCCGCCTCGGCCAACTTTCTGGCGAAGACCGCTCATGGCGCCGCGGACGACTTGCTGAGCACGATCTACCTGGCGTTTACCGGTCCGGTGCTGATGGCCCCGGCGATGAATGTCGAGATGTGGTCCAAGCCGTCGGTCCAGCGGAACGTGGCGCAACTGGTGGACGATGGAGTCGAAATGATCGGCCCCGGCTCTGGCTGGCTCAGTTGTCGCGATCAAGGCGCCGGTCGCATGTCGGAGCCGGATGAAATCTTCGCCGCGATTCAAACTCGCCTGGCGACTCTCTAATAAAGCAGGGGCGAACATGGCCCAAATTCTGATTACCTCGGGTCCGACACGGCAGTACATCGATCCGGTTCGCTACATGACCAACGGCTCCAGCGGGCGCATGGGCGCTTCGCTGGCCGCCGCCACCATCGCCGCCGGTCACGACGTCACGATCATCTCGGGACCGGTTCAGGTCGACTACCCGATCGAAGCCCGGGTTATTCCGGTCGTCACGACCGAAGAAATGCTGGCCGCGTGCGAGCAAGAGTTCCCCAACTGCGATGGCCTGATCGGGGTCGCTGCGCCGTGCGACTATCGCCCCAAGCGGGTCGAAGGGCACAAGATTGCCAAGACTGGCGAGCCAATCACGCTGCACCTGATCGAGACGCCCGACGTCGTCGCCACGATGGGCGCGCAAAAGAAGTCGGACCAGTGGGTCGTCGGCTTTGCGCTGGAGACTGAAGACGCCCGGTTTCGCGCGCTGGTGAAGCTCGAAAAGAAGAACTGCGACCTGATCGTCTTGAACGGCCCCGAAGCGATGAACGCCGCCGAGAACCAGGTCGAAATCCTCGACCGCGCCGGCACGTCGGTCGCGCTGCTCGCCGGCCGCAAAGAAGAAGTCGCCGCCGGAATCATGGCGGCGATTGCGTCGAAGCTGATGAAGTAGCCTCATCACCGGTTAGCCGCGATAGCTCTCGCTATCGGGGCCGACGAAGTCGGCAGGAAGCATCAATCCGCGGCCTGGAGAAAGCCGGAGGAAACCAAGTACGCTACGTTTGTAGCAGTGGCTGGCGGCCCTACCTGCCTGTTGAAAAATGCCATCGTGGCATTTTCCAACCTCGCCAGGCTCAGAGCGTAGCTCTTCGCGGCTCGCAAAATAACGACTTACGTCGCTATTTTGGGATCGCATCCATATGCGATCACGCAGTCCGTCGAGAAAATCAACGGACTGCTACGCTACGCACTTGGCCTTGATGGCTCCTGCGGCTGCGCCGCCCCGATAGCGAGAGCCTATCGGGGCAACCCGATTTTCTATTCCGGCGGGCACAGGCGTTTCGGGATCGGTCGTGGCTTCCCTGCTTTATCGACGCACGCTAACAGGGTTCGGCCGGTGGCGATGATCTCGTCGTCGCGGCGGACCTCGTAACGGTTCTCGATCCGTACCCCTTTGGCCCGGGTCGTTTCGACCGAGACGCAGAGCAGATCGTCGAAGACGGCCGGCGCCTTGTATTTGCATTCCGCCTCGGCGACCACCAAAAACAGCCCCGACTCTTCCATCTCGCGGTAGCTAAAGCCCAGCTCCCGCAGCATTTCGGTCCGGACGACCTCGAAATACGTGATATAGTTCGCGTGGTGGACTCGCGCTTGGGCGTCCGTTTCCTGGTACCGGACGCGGATGTGCATTTCGTACTTCGTGATCACGACCACTCCGCTGGGCTATCTTTAAGTTGACCGAAGGTCAAGCGTATTCTATAGTTAGGGAAATTGAAAGGCGTCACTCGCCTCCGCTTAAGCGGAGGCGCATCTCTCGACGAAAGGATGTCCATGAGCACTGGCGGCGAATCTGGTACAGATTATTTGACCATGCGCGGACGAGACTACCCCTCTTTGCGCCAATTCACGGTCTTTCTCGAAAACCGCGTCGGGCAGTTGTTGGAAATCGTGCGACGCTTTGAAGGCTCGAACGTTCGCATCGTCGCCCTGTCGATCAATGACGCGACCGAATGTGCGTTCGTCCGCTTTCTGTTGAGCGATCCGGAACAAGGTCGCGAGATCTTGGAACGGGCCGGGCTGGCGCTGATCGAAAGCGACCTGATCGGAATCGAGCTTCCCACTGGTCCACAGCCTCTGCTGCGAGTCTGCACCGCCTTGCTGCAAGCCGAAGTGAACATCGTCCAGGCCTATCCACTGCTCAACACGCCGAACGATCGTCCTGCGGTAGCGCTGATGACCGACAACATCGAAATGGCGATGGAGACGTTGTCCAGGAAAAATTTCCACATTCTGACCGAGAATGACCTGAAGTTCAACGACGAATAATTCGACTCATTCGCGCCAATCCGCACGATCGAAATGATCGCGGACAAAGCGCGACTCTCTTCGCATCTTGGTCTCCGCCGGCCCCATTCGGGCCCTCGCATCATTTAGAATAAACTGCACAATGAGGGATATCGCCGATCCCAGGTTCGCCCGTTTGGCAAGCCGCAGACGCTCCCCTTTCGTCTGGTCGTAAATGATTCACGTTCGCGAACTTGTCAAAGCTTACGACGATCTCCGCCGCGGCAAATTTGTGGCGGTTGATCACGTTAGCCTGTTCGCGATGCCAGGCCAAATCTATGGCCTGTTGGGGCCCAACGGCGCCGGCAAAACGACGGTCCTGCGCATTCTCAGCACCGTCCTCAAGCCCACCAGCGGATCCGTTCAGGTCAACGGCTACGATGTCGTAATGGAGCCCGCCATGGTCCGCCGTCAGATTGGCTTCGTCTCGACCAATACCGCCGTTTACGAGCGGATGACCGCCTGGGAGACGGTCGAGTACTTCGGTCGCCTATACGGGATCGAAAAGGATCAGCTCGACGAGAGAATGAACACGATCTTCCGCCGCCTGCGGATGGACGAGATGCGCGACGTGCTGGGGTCGAAGATGTCGACCGGCATGAAGCAAAAGGTCTCGATTGCGCGAGCGATCGTCCATGATCCCCCAGTACTGGTGTTCGACGAACCAACGCTGGGGCTCGACGTCTTTGTCGGCCGCGCCTTGCTGCAGATCATCGCCGAACTGCGTGAGCAAGGGAAATGCATAATCTTCTCGTCCCACATCATGCGGGAAGTCGAGAAGCTCTGCGACCAGGTCGCAATCATGTACAAAGGAAAAATCCTGGCCGAGGGTTCCCAGGCCGAGTTGCGCGATCGCTACTCGCAGCCTGACCTGGAAGAAATCTTCTTCCACCTCATCGGCGAGCCGGAAGATATGGCCGACTATGCGGGGGCCGAGCAGAGCGAAAACGCATGAGTTGGTCCAACATCAAACTGATCCTGTTTCGCGAACTCCGCGATCAAATGCGCGATCGCCGGACGTTGTTCTCGATCGTCATCTTGCCGGTGCTGCTCTATCCGCTGATGGGGCTGTTGGTGATGCAGGTGATGCAGTTCCGCCAACAAAACCCGGCGCGATTGCAGATCATCGGGGCGGCCGAAATCCCTGACTCTCCGCCGCTGCTGGAGGGTGAAAACTTCTCGGCCGAATTGATGCAGAAAGACTGGTCGCCGGAGATGTTCGAGATCAACATTCTCGAGGCGACGATGGATCCCGATGTGGTCCGGCAGTCGGCGCAAGACGCCATCACCGAAGGCGAGTTCGACGCGCTAATCTACTTCCCGCAAGGCTTCGCCGAGCGGGTCAAACAGTTCCAAGAGCATGTCAAGGACGACAACAAGGCGACGCCTGCCGAGAAAGCGGCCGAGTTTCCTCAGCCGCAGATCTTCGTCAACTCAGCCCGCGAAAAGTCGCTGGTCGCCCGGGATCGCTTTTGGACGATTCTGATGCGGTGGCGCGACGATGTGATCGAACAAAACCTAGCGGCGCATGACGTTCCGCCCGAAGCGACCAACCCGTTTACGGTCGACGAAGTCGATCTGTCGGACGAGCCGGAACGCCGCTCGTTCCTCTGGTCGAAGATCTTCCCCTTTATTGTCGTCGTCTGGGCGCTGACCGGCGCCTTTTACCCGGCGATCGACCTGTGTGCCGGCGAAAAAGAACGAGGCACGCTCGAAACGCTCCTCTCTAGCCCTGCCCTGCGATCCGAAATCGTCGGCGGCAAACTGCTGGCGATCATGACCTTCAGCATCGCCACATCGCTGCTCAATCTCGCCAGTATGGGGATGACCGCGACGTTGGTGATGGGCCAACTGAGCGCGGCCGGCGCCGCTGGTCGACTTAACTTTGGCCCGCCGCCCATTTGGTCGGTCGGCTGGTTGTTGCTGGCGTTGATTCCGATGGCGGCCCTGTTTAGCGCTTTGGCGCTGGCGGTGGCGGCGCTCGCTCGCAGTAGCAAGGAAGGTCAGTATTACCTGTTGCCGCTGCTGATGGTCAACTTGCCGCTGGTGATCCTGCCGATTCTTCCGTCGGTCGAGATCAGCGTCGCCAATAGCTTGATCCCGGTGACCGGCGTCTTGCTGCTGATGAAGACGCTGATGGAAGGAAATTACCACGACGCATTGATCTACGCCCCGATTGTGATCCTGGTCACGTCAATCTGCATCTGGCTCGCAATCCGCTGGGCGATCGATCAGTTTAATAATGAGTCGGTGCTGTTCAGCGAAAACGAACGGTTCGATCTGAAGCTGTGGTTGATTCACCTGTATCGCGATCGCAATCCAACGCCGCTCGCCGGCAGCGCCGTGCTGGCCGGGCTGCTGATCTTGATGGTCCGCTATTTCGCCAGTCCGCTGTTCACGCTGCCGACGACCGGCAGCGGTTTCGTGATGTACATCGTGGCGATCCAGTTTCTGACGATCTTGCTGCCTGTGTTAGCGCTGGCAGCGTTGTTGGCTCGCAGTTGGCGCGAGACCTTCCTATTGAAGCTGCCTCACGTGCTGACGATTCCGGCCGCTGTCCTGTTGGCGTTTGCGGTCCACCCTTTCTCGATCATGCTTGGCTCGTGGGTTCGGAGTCAATTTCCGGTCGACGAACAGACGACGCAACAGTTACAAGACCTGCTAACGCCGGCGCTGGAAGGTTTGCCCTTTGTCGTCGTGATCTTGCTGATGGCGGCCTTGCCGGCGGTTTGCGAGGAGTTCGCGTTCCGCGGGTTTATCCTGTCAGGCTTGCGGCATATGGGTCACAAATGGGGCGCGATTATTATCTCGGCGCTCTTCTTTGGAGCGACGCATGGAATGCTGCAGCAATCGATCACGGCAACGGTGGTCGGCGTTCTGGTCGGCTTCCTCGCGGTGCAATCGCGCAGCCTGTTCGCCTGCATGGCGTATCACGTGACCCACAACAGCCTGGCGATTGGCATGACGGCGCTGCGAGCCGAAGGGGTGGAAGATTCTCATTGGCTCTCGTTCATCTTCAAACCGACGCCGCCAGAATCGGAATTGGTGCTGGCCGAGGTGGTGAACGACGCCTTCCCGTACCAACCCTATCTGGTCGGAACGGCAGCCATCGGCCTGGTGCTCTTGATCTATTACTTCACTACGCTACCAGCTGGCTTATCGGAAGAAGAACGCTTGCAGAAGGCGCTCACCCGCCAGCCATCAGAGACCGCCGCGACGCGACCCGCTTCCAAAGATCCCAGCCAATCGTAAACGCAAGCCGAAGGAGTGCGTTCCTCCGCTTTTCTCCCTAGTCGATCGCTTCGATGGCGTCGGCCAGCAGCTCTTCTAGATTCTTGATCTTCCGCAGGTCGTCGATGATCGCGGGATGGGCGAAGACGCGAACCTTTTTCACGTAATCGTCAAACTGCCGTTTGGCCAGCGTTTCGACCATCGGTGAGACCTGCCCCAGCATGCGGTACTGGTCGAGCTTGGGCGTGAAGATCTCGATGTTGAACTGCACTTCCAGCTTGATCGGCGGGGCGTCGATCAAGATTTCGTGCGGGGCGATCCGGCGGGTCATGGTGGTGCTTAAGCGATTCGCCAGTTCGGCCGACAGTCGCTCGAGCCAGGCATACGGACGCCGCGCGATCAAATCGTAGAACTCGGGGCTCTCGACAAAGCTGTATTCCAAGAGCCGTTTGTAAACGCGTCGCACCGGGCCGAACAAACCGAACAGCAAGTCCCGGGCAGGTCCATTCCCCGCCGCGGCTCGCATCGAGGCGACCATCGGCAACTCGACCTGCCGGAAGAGCGAATCCAAATCAAGCTGATCGTGCAGCATGTAGAACGCCCGCTGGAACATCGCCGTCGCCGAACGAACCGCATGATGCCAGTAAACCTCGCTGAACATCACATACCTGGCGAAGACCATCATCTCGGCGGCGGTCTTCCCTTTGTTGGTCAGCGCCAGTCCGGTTCCTGCTTGATTCAGACAAAGACTGCCGACCAGTCGCTGTTGGTCAAAATTCATGCCGTACGGCACGCCGGCATGCAGACTATCGCGGCGGAGATAGTCCATCTTGTCGACGTCGATCGGCCCCGAGAGGATGCTCTGCAGCACCTGCGTCTTCTTGTTCCGCGGCTTCTCTGACAACAGCGCAACGACGTCGCGGGGATTGATCTGCCAATCGTCGCGCAAACAGTCGGCGATTTCCCCTTCCAGCAAGAAGCTATTGGCGAACATCTCGTGCTGCGGCACGTTGGTCAGCCGCAGGTCTTCGATCGGATGACAAAAGGGCCAATGCCCCAGGTCATGCAGCAGCGCCGCAACGATCAGCAATTCGGCGTCGGCCGGCGTGATGATCTCGGCGAACCGCTCGTCATGGGCCAGCTGCTGCAGATAGAGCAGCGCCGTGCGATAGACGCCGAGCGAATGCTCGAACCGCGTATGGTTGGCGGCCGGGTAGACCAGCGAAACCAGCCCCAATTGGCTGATTTGTTGTAAGCGGCGGAACTCAGGCGAGTCAATTAATTGCCGAACCCGCGACGATAGCGGGACGTCCATCTCGGGGGGAATGCGGACGACCTGGCGTTTAACGTTCAGCCCGGCGACTTCGGGGATGTGCAAAATATCGGTCATTCGCTGGGTATACCCCGTTTTCGGCCAACTGGAAAGGCGACCCGCCGAAACCGCTCAAGTTGCACAAACGGCCGTTTCCGCGAAATTTAACGTTGGTTCGGCCGCCATTGGGGGTTTCGCTTCATAAGGGGAACCTTTGCGCATGGGCCCCGTGCGTCTAGAATACGTGATTTCCCCCCCACCGGCAGCCCATATTCGGGAATCTCCTGTGTTACGAACGCATACCTGCGGCGAGCTACGTTCCGCTCAGATCGGCCTTGAAGTTACTTTGTGCGGCTGGGTCGACAGCTATCGCGACCATGGCGGCGGTCTCTTCATCGACCTGCGCGATCGCTACGGCAAGACCCAGGTCGTTTTCAGCCCCGAAAGTGGCGCCGCCGTGCAAGAGGCTTCCCGCGGTTTGCGTTGTGAAGACGTGATCCAAGTCCGCGGCACGCTGCACGCTCGCCCCGAAGGGACCGTCAACCCGAAGCTGATCACCGGTGAGATCGAGCTCCGCTGCGTTGAGCTGGTCATTCTGAACAAATGCAAGACGCCGCCGTTCTTGCCGACCCAACAAGAGCTGCCCAGCGAAGACCTCCGCCTGAAGCACCGCTATCTCGATCTGCGGCGTCCGGCGATGCAGGAAACGCTGTTGCTCCGCAGCCGCATCATCAAAATGATGCGCGACTATTTTGAAGAACACCAATTCATCGACGTCGAGACCCCGATTCTCGGCCGCAGCACGCCCGAAGGAGCCCGCGACTACCTGGTGCCCAGCCGCGTGCATCATGGTCAATTTTACGCCCTGCCGCAGTCGCCGCAGCTCTACAAGCAGATCTTGATGATGGCCGGCTACGACCGCTACGTGCAGGTCGCCCGCTGTTTCCGCGACGAAGACCTGCGAGCCGATCGCCAGCCCGAGTTCACCCAGCTCGACGTCGAGATGGCGTTCGTCGACAAAGACGACGTCATCGGCATCATCGACGGCCTGGTCCAAAAGACCGCCAAAGAGCTGAAGGGGCTCGACGTGCAGTTGCCGCTGCCGCAGATGACCTTTGACGAAGCGATGGAACGTTACGGCCACGACGCCCCCGACCTTCGCTTTGGCATGGAGCTGATCGACGCCACCGATCTGGCCGGCGAGTGCGACTTCCGCGTCTTCAAGTCGGTCGCCGACGCCGGCAATCGCGTTCGCGGCATCAACGCCAAAGGCGCGGCCGACAAGTACTCTCGCCGTCTGATCGATGAGCTGACCGAGTTCGTCTCGAACGACTTTGGCGCCAAGGGTCTCGCCTGGTTCAAGTGCGAAGCGGACGGCAAGCTCGCCTCGCCGATCGCCAAGCAGTTCAGCGAAGAGATGCTGGACAAGTTCAAAGAACGGTTCGACGCCGAGCCGGGCGACTTGATCCTGATCGTCGCCGACAAATTCAGCGTCACCTGCAAAGCGCTGTACGCGCTACGGAAGCGTCTGGGCTCCGAGCTGAAGCTGTACGATCCGAAGGCGATGCACTTCTCCTGGATCGTCGAGTTCCCGATGTTCGAGCACGACGAAGAGGAAGATCGCTGGGTCGCCATGCATCACCCCTTCACCGCTCCCCGGCCGCAAGACCTGGAACACCTCGGCAGCGATCCCGGCAAGTGCCGTGCAGTCGCCTATGACCTGGTGATCAACGGCAGCGAAGCAGGCGGCGGTACGATCCGTATCCACGACAACAAGGTGCAGCAGCAGGTCTTTGGCCTGCTCGGCATGTCGGAAGAAGACGCCGATGAGCGGTTCGGCTTCTTGCTCGACGCCCTGCAGTATGGCGCTCCGCCGCATGGCGGCATCGCGCTGGGGATCGATCGCTGGGTGATGCTATTCGGCGGGCTCGACAACATCCGCGACTGCATCGCGTTCCCGAAGACGCAGCGAGCCGCCGACCTGATGACCGACGCCCCCGGCGAAGTCGATCGCAAGCAGCTAGAAGAGCTGGCGATCAAAATCTTGCGTCAAGACGAACTGAAGAAGTAGCCGCTACTCGGCCCCCTTCGGCTGTACCTGGCGATAGGTGCGCAGTTCATAATCGAGCACCGGCGACTTGGCGATTAGCTGCCAGTCGTCGCGGCTGGCGATTTCTTCCGCCAGCGGATCGCGCGAGTCGACGATTAGCATCTGCACGCCAAACGCGTCAAACTCTTGTTTGGCGTCGTTCCACTCGGTTGCGTACGTCTTTCCTAGAAACGGACGCTGCGAATAGAAGGAGATTAAGAGGCCATCTTGCCAACGGTCGCCGATCATCGCGACCGGGCCCGAAAACTCTTTGTCGGCCAGCATGTCGGAATAGTTGCGAATCACGCGGCCCGACGCCCGTTCGCTGACGGCGTCGCGCAGCAGAAAGAACCCAGGCCGAGCGCAACAGCCAACCACCAGGTAGACGGCCAGCGCCATCGGCGCCCAATAGCGTGTCCAACTGAAGGAGGGACGCTCGACCTCGACGCGCAAAAGCCATTCAATAAACGCCCACAATTGCCCAACGCAAAGCGGCAACAGGACTGGGGCCATGTAGCGTGGTTCAAACGCCACCGGCAAAAAGCCGCCGGCGTAGATGCCGCAGGTCAAAATCATCCAGACGGCGACGAACTTGCCGCGATGATCGCCAAACACGGCGACCGTGAAGGCGGCGATCACAATCATCGCGGGAAACAGGCCAATCGGGTCGAGCTTCCAGAAGCCTCCCAAGATTTTCTTGCCATTCTCGCGAATATGCTGCGCTTGCCGCATGAAGTTTTCTTTGGACTCTATCGGCGACCAATCGACAAAGTCGAGCTTCTCCGGCGTTTCCCAAACGTTGTAGCGTCCCTCTGGGGCCTCCTGCATTTGCCAGACGACTTTCCAATCGAAGTCCTCGATGCCGACCTGGTAGTGATTGAAGGCGCCGGAGTTGGAAAACGTAAAGCGGGCATACTTTGTCGACAGCGCGCCAACCCACGGACCGCAAACGATCGCGAACAGCGCGATGCCGATTCCCCAACTCGCACAGGCTCGCCAAAACGAAACGTCCTGGCGATCGGCGATCCAGCGAACGCCGACGCAGAAGGTAAAGTGAGCCAGAAAAAATGGAAACGCGTACGACTTTGCGAGAAACGCAATCGCGCCCAAGACGCCCGCAATGGCGGCATGTCGCCAATCGGTCAGCAGTTCGTCGGAAGCCGAGAAGGGGAAATAAAGGAGCAGGAAAAAGGCGAGCGCCACGTCGGGCGTCGTCAACGCGCCGCTCCAGGTGGCGGCGGTAATCGACGTGATCAGCCCGACGATCCACTGACCGCGGGCTTCTATGTCAAAGATCTTGGTCGTCGCCCAAACCGCGGCGGCGACATAACCGACGCCGACAATGCCTTGGGCAATTCGGAAGGCGACGACCGAATCAAGACCGAGCAGGATCATTGGCGACGAGAGCGCTGGTAACAGCGGACTCCAATAGCCGGAAGCCGCTTCCCAGAAGTCGCCGCGGGCGAAGAACTCGGCCTGCTGAACGTACGCGGTTCCATCCGGGCCAATGGCGTACATCACCCACGGGGCGATCATCGCAAAGAGCGCCACAAACAACGCCTGGCAAACGAATACGATCTTCCAGCGTACCACAGCACCGTCGGGGAGAAATGATGGAGGGATCGCCCGACAAATTGGGCGTTTCTCCAAAAGAATAGCCCACGTCTTGGGACGCGGGCTATTGCGTATCGATTTTTCTGAACGAGTCGGTCTTAACGAGCGGCGACGTAAACTCGCATCGAGCGTTCCGGCATGACGAACTTGCCGGAGGCGGGCGGACGCGGGCCGTTCAAATCAGGATAAACGTCGGCCGGCGGTTCGGCGGCGGTGTCGACGAACATCCGCCAGCTGGTCGCTTTGGCGACCGGCGGCAGAATGAACTGCGCCGGCGAGGCGGTCGCGTTCATCACCAACAGCACGTCGCGGCCAACCCCATGCGGGTCGTTCGACTTGTCAGGCGCAGCCAGAACGCAAGTCAGCGATCCTTCGGCCGCATCCCAAGTCACCGCCGTCCCCAAGGCGCTGTACCAGTTGACGTCGTACAAGCCGCGTCGACCGGTTCCCTTGCCGCTGAGGAAGTGCTTTTGCCGGACGGTCGGCTGATCGCGACGGAACGCAATCAACGCCTTGACGAACCGCCGCATGTCGGCGTTCTTTTCGACCAGCTTCCAGTTCATGTAGGAGGTTTCGTTGTCTTGGCAGTAGGCGTTGTTGTTGCCCCCCTGCGTACGACGACATTCGTCTCCCATCAAAACCATCGGCACCCCCTGCGAAAGGAGCAGGGTCGCCATCATGTTCTTGATCTGCCGCACGCGCGTCTTTTCGATGCTGCGACGACGGGTCGGACCTTCCACACCATAGTTGTAGCTGATGTTGTGGTTGTCGCCGTCCCGGTTGTTTTCGCCGTTAGCGTCGTTGTGCTTATCGTTGTACGACACCAGGTCGTTCATCGGAAAGCCGTCGTGCGACGTGATGAAGTTAATGCTGTGATACGGCTGACGTCCGCCTGGTTGGTACAGGTCGCTGGAACCGGCCAAACGAGTCGCCAAGGCGCCAAGCTTGCCGGGGTCGCCGCGCCAGTACGAGCGGATATCGTCGCGGTAACGACCGTTCCACTCGGCCCAACGCAAGTTGGCGAACGAACCGACCTGGTAGGCGCCGGCGGCGTCCCACGCTTCGGCGATGATCTTGGTGTCGGCCAACAGCGGGTCTTCGGCGATCGCTTCGACCAGCGGCGGGTTCGGCACCAGGTTGCCGTTACGATCGCGGCTAAGGATCGACGCCAGGTCGAACCGGAAACCGTCGACGTGGTAGTTGTGAACCCAGTGACGCAGGCTATGGAAGATCATCTCGCGGACGATCGGATGGTTACCGTTGACCGTGTTGCCGCAGCCTGAGTAGTTCTTGTAGTGGCTGCCGCCGTTGGCCAGCATGTAGTAGACCGGGTTCTCGAGCCCCTTGAAGCTCAAGATCGGGCCCATCTCGTTCCCTTCGCAGGTATGGTTGAAGACGACGTCGAGGATCACCTCGATCCCTGCCTGGTGCAGCGCCTTGACCATCTCTTTGAATTCGCGAACCTGACCGCCCGGCTCTTTAGTGGCGGCGTAGCCACGATGCGGCGCAAAGAACGCCATCGTGTCGTAGCCCCAGTAATTGGTGCGGTTCGCCTTTTCGCCGGTCATCATGTCCATGATCGGGAATTCATGAACCGGCATCAGTTCCACCGCGGTCACGCCGAGCGACTTGAGGTACGGAATCTTCTCGACGACGCCGGCGTAGGTGCCCGGGTTCTTCACGCCCGACGTTTCGCTGCCGGTGAAGCCCTTAACGTGCATCTCATAGATGATCGTTTCCGACAGGTCGCGGCGGAGATGGCGGTCTCCTTCCCAGTTAAACTGGTCGTCGACCACCACGCACTTCGGCGGACGGACGATGCCGTCATGCGCGGCCTGGAACGTGCCGGCCAGCGCCTTGGCGTACGGATCGATCAACCGGGCGCGACCGTCAAACAACAAACCGCGGCTCGGATCGTACGGGCCTTCCGCTTGGAAGTGATAGAGTTGTCCGGCCGAAACGCCCGGCACGAAAATGCTCCAGATATCGCCCCAACGATCGGTCTCGCGATCGAAGTCGATAATCTCGCTCGGTTCGGTATCGTCGACCGATTTATAGAGTAACAGCCGCATTGCAGTCGCATTGCGACTGAATACGACAAACTGAACACCCCGCTCGTGCAGCACAGCGCCGTACGGAAGGATGTGGGTAAACTGTAACTCCGGGTGGGGATAAACCATAAGCATAGGTGACGACATTGCTCCTTCGTCAGACAGGCTTCCTCGCATCAGCGATTAAAAGCTAACACCCGACTTCAGAACGTGTCGCTGAATTCACCCCTCGCTATCTTGTTTTTTTGAATCTGGTCGCTCGTTGCATCATCTGGCGAAACAATAGCTTAGGGTAAACGGCAATGCATTACGAAAACCTTGCCGGCCACGACTGACGATGATGCCGTCAGGCGGGCCGAGAAACGGCGCATCCCGTGATTTCCCTCTCCCAGGGATCATAGCAACGATTGGGCCAGCGGGAATAATCGCTAGGGCCGGAACAGCCATTTCGCGGGAATTAAGTCAAAATTCGCAGCGGATTTGCATATCGAACTTCCAGGTGCGGCTCGTTGACAATCGGGACCAGCAGCGGGAAAATAGCCTCTTTCTTCAGCAGCTTGCACGAATAAAGTCAATGGCCAAAGCTACTTACAAAGAGGCTGGCGTCGATCTAGACGTCTATGCCGAGTCGATGTCGCGACTTCCGCGGCTCGTCCACCGCACTCATAGCCCGCGAGTGATGAAGCTCGATGGCGGATTTGCGGGGCTTTTTAAGCTCGATTTCGACAATCCCTTATTCGCTCGCAAGTACGAAAATCCGGTCCTTATTTCCTGCACCGACGGCGTCGGGACAAAGCTGAAAATTGCGGAAAAAACCGGCTTCTACAAGACGGTCGGCATCGACCTGGTCGCAATGTGCGTCAACGACGCCATCTGCTGTGGCGCCGAGCCCCTCTTCTTCCTCGACTACATCGCCATGGGGAAGGATGACCCCGACCTGCTGGAAGACCTGGTCGAAGGGATCACCGACGGCTGCCTGCAGGGGGACTGCGCTCTGGTTGGGGGTGAGACCGCCATCATGCCTGATATCTATCAGGTCGGCGACTACGACATGGCGGGCTTTTGCGTCGGCGTCGCCGAACAGGCCCACCTGATTGACGGCTCGGCGATCAGCGCGGGCGACAAGGTGATCGGCATCGCTTCCAGCGGCGTTCACTCCAACGGGTTCAGCCTGGTTCGCAAAGTGGTGTTTGAGCTCGCCCAGCTGACGGTCGACCAACATGTGGAAGAACTGGGCGAAACGGTCGGCGATGCGCTCCTACGCCCCACCAAGATCTACGTCGCCCCGGTTCGCAAAGTGCTGAACCACTACAAGGTCAAGAACGTCGTTCACGGCATCGCCCACATCACCGGCGGCGGCTTGACCGAGAACATCGAGCGCATCCTGCCGAAGAACGTCGACGTCAAAATCGACGGCCAATCATGGCCCCGCCCGGCCGTCTTCCCCTGGCTGCAAGAGCTGGGCGAAATCGAAGAAGCCGAAATGGCCCGCGTCTTCAACATGGGCATCGGCCTGACGATGATCGTCAGCTCGTACTACGCCAACAGCGTGAAGAGTATGATTGCCGACTGCGGCTTCGAGACGTTCGAGATTGGCGAAGTGGTTGAAGGTAGCGGCAAGGTAACCGTCAGCTAAGTCAAACTTAGAGCGTTTTTCTGATAGCAGTAGCGTTTCTGGCGTTGGTGAGGCAAGCTGGTCAAGGCGACCGAAGCAGGCGAATCCTCAAGGTCAACGCCGACCAGCGCGGCCGCAACCAGCCAGAACGCTAAAGATTAAAGAAAACCGCTCTAGTGGCTTCCAACCTCATTTCCGTGGTAGGTTGGGTGCAGCGCAGCGCTGGCCCAACAATGCGTTCGCAAGCGCAAATGGTGGGTTACGCAAGCGATTTATGCCTGCGAGCACAAGCGGCGTTTTCGCGCTTGCTACACCCATCCTATAATTACTACCCCGGTAAAGAGATTGGAAGCCATGCCTTAAACCGGCGTAGGTTCCGCCACCAATATCGCTTCGAGCGGGTTTGCGAAACCATCCAGCCGAAACGTTATCAGCTTCGCTAATTTTCCCACGGTCAGCGAGCCATAGTTGTGATCAATACCGAGCGCCGCCGCCGGCGTTTGGGTCACCATCTTCAGCCAGGCTTCCGGCGGGATCTCCGGGAACGACTTGGCGGCCAGTTGCACGTCGCGCCATAGCGACAGGTCGGGAGTCGACGCCCGCGAGTCGGTCCCGATCGCCAGCGCGACGCCGCGCCGGTAAAGCTCGGGCAGCGGGTGTTTCGGATGTCCGAAATAGGCGTGCGTTCGCGGGCAATAGACGACGGTCATCCTTTGCGGCCGGGCGGCAACATAGTCGATCGCCGCTTCGTCAAAGTAGTTGCCGTGAATCAGCAGCGTATGATGAGCGACGTCCAACATCTGCAGGTAATCGAGCGGTCCCTTGCCAGGCTCTAGCAAACCGTCGCGCCAGATACCGAACTTCTCGAGCATCTCCCGAAACAGGCCGCCTTGAGAATCGAGCAGTTCCAATTCGTCTGGCGATTCGGCCAAGTGCATCGCCAGCGGCGTTTTCGACTCGGCCGACAATTGCGCGGCGGCCGCGACAACGTCGAAATTTACCGAATAGGGCGCATGCGGGCTCAGCCCGACCGGCACTCCGCGCGACTTGCCTTGCTGCAGATGCCGCTTGGCGTTATCGAGCAACTCGGCGCCACGCTCCGGCGAAAGGCCGATCAGTTCCAACAGCGAGACAACGCCCGGCTCTGCAGCGTACATCTCCAGCGAATAAGGAACCGTCGTGATCTCTCCCAGGGCGGCGATCCCCTGCTCTTGCGACTCGCGAATTCCGGTCGAGATCGCCGCCACTTTTTGCGATTCCAGCAATTCGCCCGCCACGCGTCGCCGACCAACCACCTGCTGAATCCAGAGTGGAAACGCCATCCCCGCTTCCCCCAGCGGCTGCTCGACGTCGCTGAACTCCAAGTGCGTATGCGCATTGACCAGCCCTGGCGCAAGTGCGACTTCTCCAAGATCAATTGGCGCCACGCCTGCCAAGTTCTCCCCGACCGCAACGATCCGCCCGTCGGCGACCGTCAACAGGCCATTCTCGATCGGCGGTTGATCGACCGGGATCAGCCACTTCGCCTGGTAGCAAACTGCCGGCTGGCTCATGACGTCTGATCCTCCACGACGTGCTGCGTTTCCCATTCGGCTTGCCAGCCGGCGATTTCGCTCCAGGTCTCCGGCAGCGGCGCGGTGACCGCGACGATCTCATCGACCATCGGATGTTTCAGTCGCAGGTACCGGGCATGCAGCGCGATGTGGCGATCCCGATCGTCGACGCCTTGCGGGCCAAACGGGATCTCGCCGCCGTACAGCTCGTCTCCCAAAATCGGAAAGCCGTGGGCCGCACACTGCACGCGGATTTGGTGGTAGCGGCCGGTATCAAGCTCAATCTGTAGCCAGGCGCCCTGCTCGGTTCGCTGCAGCACATCGTAGGTAAGGCGAGCCCAACGTGCGTCGGGGTCGGATGCCGCCACGATCTCTCCCTGGGCGACGTCCGGCACCTTGCGGATTGGGTCTTCCCAGACGCCGTGGTCCGCGTCCGGCTGACCAGCCACGAAGGCCCAATAAACCTTCCGCACCAAGCGAGTCTCAAACTGCTGCGAAATCCGCCGAGCCGCTCGTACGTGTCGCGCGAAGGCCAGCACGCCGGAGACGGGCCGATCCAACCGATGAGGCACCCCCAGATAGACGTTGCCCGTCTTCTCTTCCTGGCGTTTGATAAACGCCTTGATCCGCGACTCGAGACTGTCGATATGCGGCGGCGCTTGCGTCAGCAGGCCAGCCGGTTTGAAGACGCAGAAGCAGGGCCCCTGCCGGTACAGGATGTCGATCGCAGGCGAGACAGATTCATTCATCCGGCCATTATAGCGAACCGGAATCAGAACGCGTCAGACGTCCGCCCTAGCACGAATGAGCGACTTCAATGTAATCCGACACCGAGCGAACCGACGACAGGCGCGAGACCATCCGCACCGCCGACAATTTCAGCGAGTCGTTGGGGACCGTGCCGCAGAGCATTACTTCGCCATCACAGGCGGCGCAGTAGAGACGCGATAGCTCGGTCCGGCCGCTGGCGTCCAGCATCTGGCGGACCGCCTTGGTCAGAATGGCGTCAAGAGAAGCGCGGCGATTTTCGCCGGCGGTGATTTCTATTTCCGTCAAAACAGCGTTCATTGGAAGACTTCCTGATCCAATTTGCATGAAGGGCTTTTCCCTTTCTCTTCAAAAGTACTTCCCGAATTGGAAACCGAGATGAATCGTGTGCGAACTTTTCGGGTATAGTCGCGCCAATCAGGGGAAAAAACAAAAACGCCGGCAAGCGAGTGCCGGCGTTTTCGGTTGTAGCGAATCTAAGCGATTTCGGTCTTAGACTTTGCCTTCGGCCGGAACTTCGTACGGCTTCCGATATTCGCGGGTCAACATCGCGTTGGCCGCGTCGTTGCCGATAAAAGTCTCGGCCTTGCCGTCCATCTTCAGGTTCGGACCGATCTGGATCTTGTCCTTCGCCAAGTCGACCTTGTTATCTTTCAGGTGCTCGGTGAAGCGGTCAAGCGTCGCTTTGACGTTTTCGGTCGTTTCGATCGCTTCCAGACGTTCCAGGCATTCGCCGGTCGAGACCGTTTCGCCCAGCTGGTACGAAATGTTGCCGGTGTGGCACAGGGCGCTCGACAGGTGGCCTTCTTCGATGTGGCCATTCAGGCTGTCTGCGTTACGCGAACGAACGGCGCTGATGAAGTTGTTGTAGTGGTTCTGATCGCCGCCACCCTTGAACTCCTTGATCTTCTTGCCATCTTTGTCGAAGGCGGTACCGCCGTTGTACGACGGAATGACGACGTAGCCGTCGGTTCCTTCAAAGATGACGCCGATCCGCGAGCCTTTGTAGTTCTTGCTGCTTTCCGGCAACGACTTGTCGTAGACCAGACCGCGAACTTCAAACACCAGCGAAGCGTCGCCGTAGTTGTGAATGATCACTTGAGTGTTCGGCGTCGTACCGGCGTCTTCGTAGTCGAATCGACCGCCGTAGCTGATCACTTGCGAGCTTAGTTCGTCCGCGCCCAGACCCCAGCGGGCCATGTCCATCTGGTGGATACCTTGGTTGCCCAAGTCGCCGTTACCGTACGGCCATTGCCAGTGCCAATCGTAATGGAAACGCTTCCGCGTCGGCGGGTCGAGCGACGCGGGGCCGGCCCACAGATCGTAGTCGACCGATTTCGGCACGTCGTAGGTACCGACCGGTCCGATCGAGGCCCGCGGCTTGTAGCACAAACCACGCGCGACTTTGACCTTGCCGATGCCGCCGCTCTTCACAAAATTGATCGTGTCGATCATGCCCGGGTTCGAGCGGCTTTGCGTACCAGCCTGACAGATCTTGTTGTACTTGGCGGCCGCTTCGACGATGCGGCGACCTTCGCTCACATTATGGCTGACCGGTTTCTCAACATAAACGTCTTTGCCCGCTTGCAGCGCCCAGATGGCGGCCAGAGCGTGCCAGTGATTCGGCGTGGCGATGGTGATGATGTCGACGCTGTCGTCTTCCAGCACCTTACGAATGTCGGTGACGACCTGCGGCTTTTTGCCTTGCTTGTCGGCGACCTGTTGAGCGCGGCGACCAGCGACGTCGGAGTCGCAATCGCAGATGTACGTGTATTCAATATCTTTGCGATTCAGCAAACCGCCGACGTGCGACATACCGCGCCCGTTGACGCCAACCGTGCAGACGCGCAGTTTCTCGTTCGGGCTGCTGCTTTGCTTTTCTTCTTCCGCCATCAGCGGAACGGCCGAGCTAGCGGCGACAGCCGCAGCCGATGCGAACATCGATTGTTCAAGGAACTGACGACGAGACTTCAAAGTCATGAGGCGCTCCATTCAGGCGGGTAAAAAGATTGCGCTTAAGGTAGGGAGTAAGTGCCAAAGCACCTCCCTAATCATAAACAATCTCGGCTCGATTGGAAATCATTACGCCGAGACTTTTTTTGCTGTTCGGCTCGCTAACGATCGAAACCAAACCGGGCGACTAGCCAGTCCGAAAGCGTCGGCGCCAAACGATCCAGCCACACCAAGCCCTTACCGCCCAGGCTGAGGATTACTTCGTGCTTGCCGGTTTGAACCGCCTTAATCGCAGCTCTGGCGACCGCAGCAGAGGTCATCGCCCCCTTCCCTTTCGCCGGCTGACGTCCTGACTTTTCGATCACCGCCGACGAGAACTCACTTTCGGTCGTGCTGGGGCTGACCAAAATGACGTCGATCCCGTCGCTGGTCAGCTCGGCCCGCAGCGCATCGCTAAAACCGTGAATGGCGAATTTGCTGGCACAATATTCACTTTTCGCCGGGACAGCTCGGTGCGCCAGAATCGAACTGACGTTGCAAATCGCCGGCTGATTCCCTTGCCGCAGCAGCGGCAGCGCCTCGCGCGTCAGCTCGACCGGGGCAAAGAAGTTGACCTCCATCACCTTCCGCAGCCGCTCGGGCGAACCATCCGCAAACGGGCCGAGCGCCCCAATGCCGGCGTTGTTGATCAATAGATCGAGCCCGCCAAACTTCTCGGCGGCCGTCTGCACCAGTTGGGTTCGCAGCTCGGCGTCACAGACATCGCCGGCGATCACGATCAAACGCTCGGGCGCCGCGGCCGCGCTGGCCAAATCTTGCAGTCGGTCTTCCCGTCGTGCGGTGGCGATTACCTTGGCGCCGGCGGCGATCAATTGCAGCGTCAACTCGCGGCCGATGCCGCTCGATGCGCCGGTGACGATCGCCCGCAAGTCGCGCAGTTGCCGACGCGCCATCGTCAGGCGACTTCTTCGATCGAGTCTTCATCGACCGACGTCTCGGTTGAGACGTAATCGCGAATCACCGTATTTGGGTCATCGATCCGGCCCAGGAAGTGCGCCGGCAGCCGGCAATGAATTCGTACCCGCGTTTCGCTGTACGTCTTCGAGATCACTTCGCCATGCGCCGCCAAGTAGGCCATCAACTTGCCGTTGTCGATGCCAGTCTCGACCTCGACATCGCGAAAGCTGCAGCTCAGCGCGTCGCTGACCGCCAAGGCGAACTTCTCGCGTCCTTCGCCCGTCTTCGCACTGATCAGCAGCGCGTCGGGATAACGCTCGACCAACCTTTCTAGCTGGTGCGGATCTTCGATCGCGTCGATCTTGTTCAGCACCAGTAGCATGTCCTTCTCTTCGATGCCGATTTCGGCCAGCACGTCATAGACGGCGCGAATCTGGTTATCGACGTCCGAACTGCTGGCGTCGGCGACATGCAACAGCGAGTCGGCCTGGCGAGCTTCTTCCAGCGTCGCCTTAAAACTGGCGATCAACCGGTGAGGCAAGTCGCGAATGAAGCCGACCGTGTCGCTCAGCAGCACCGGTCCCCAGTGCGGCAGATACCAGCGCCGCGTCCGCGTATCGAGCGTGGCGAACAGTTTGTCTTCGGCCAAGACTTGCGCCTCGGTCAAAAAATTCATCAGCGTGCTCTTGCCGGCGTTGGTGTAACCGACGATCGAAATCGTGATCACGTCGCGCCGCGAGGCGACTTCCCGTTCGCGGCGACTTTGGACTTTCGCCAGGTCGTCTTTCAGGTCGCGAATTCGCTTCTCGACCAGCCGGCGGTCGACTTCCAATTGCTTTTCGCCCGGACCACGCATACCGACGCCCATCTTGATGCGGTCCAAGTGGCTCCACATTCGTTTCAGGCGAGGGAGCGAATACTCGAGCTGCGCCAGTTCGACAGCCAGCCGCGATTCGTACGTCCGGGCATGCGTCGCAAAGATGTCGAGGATCAACTCGGTGCGGTCGATCACCTTCAGTCCGGTTCCCTGCTCTAGGTTACGAGTCTGAGCAGGCGACAGCTCGTTGTCGAAGATGATCACGTCGGCGCCCGAAGCTTCGGCGCACAACTTCAACTCTTCGACTTTGCCCGAGCCAAGATAGCTGGCCGTTTCCGGCTTGTCGCGACGTTGCGTCATTCGTCCGACCACTTCCGTGCCGGCGGTCGTCGCCAGCCCTTCCAGTTCGTCCAAAGGATCGTCACAGGCGATCGTCTCTGGCAGAATGACTTTGACCAGTACCGATTTTTCCTCGGCGACGCTTTGTTTCCGTTCTCGTTGAGTCACGCGGCCTCGTTATCTACCTAGTGATGAGTGAAAGAGTTACGCTCGGAGCTTGGCGAGGTTGAAAAATGCCAAAAGGGCATTCGCAACCCGCTAACACTTATTTTATCTTGACGCCGGAAACGTCCAAGAGTCATGCGTCAAGGAAGTGGATAGACGCGTGCCCCCCAGATTAGGTTCACCCCGAAGTTCACACTGCCGCCGGAAAGCGATATTCCCGCGTCACATCCTTAAATCGTTCTACGAGACGACTTTGGAAGCGATAGGGATTCCAGGCCATCGCGATCGTCCTAACCGGTTTCGGAGCGCTGAGCGAACTATAAGTTCTCCGCGGATCATGATCCAGACGGCGGGCCATCTCCGGCACCATCGAAACCCCATGCCCCAGCGCTACCAACTCTTGAACCGTCGCCAATTGGCTTGTTTTCTCGATCGAAACGGGGTGAAACGACTTCTGACGGCAGAACGAGACAATATTATCCGACAAGCAGTGCGCTTCGTCTAATAAGATGAATGGATAGGGCCGCACGTCGGCGACCGCGATTCGCTTCTTGCTCGTCAGCGGATGCCCGGCCGGCATCGCCAGCAGCAGTTCTTCGTCAAACAGGCTCTCGACCTCAATATGTTGCATCGAGACCGGCAGCGCCAGCAGCGCGACGTCGACCTCTCCCTGAGCCAATCTTTGCAATAATTTTTCGGTCACTTCTTCCTGGACGGTTAGGGTCGCCTCGGGCGACGACTCGGCGAACGCCTGCAATAGCCCCGGCAGAAAGTAAGGAGCAATCGTCGGAATCGCCCCAATCCGGATCCGCCCGGTCCGGCCGTCGTCGGTGATCTCCGACTTCGTATCTTCGATCAGCGATAAGATCTGCTCGGCCCGCGACTGCAACAGCCGCCCCGCTTCGGTCAGCACGACCGAACGCGTCTGCCGCTCAAACACCGGCTGGCCCAGCTCATCCTCCAGCTTCCCAATCGAGCGGCTCAGCGCCGGCTGCGAAACCAACAGATCCTCGGCCGCCCGAGTGAAGTTCTTCCACTCGGCCACCTTCAGAAAGTACCGCAACTGACTAATTTCCATCGCCGCCGCTCCCAGACCGTCAATTACCAAGAAGCATTGTACCCGGCTTGTTGATGCACTGGAAGCATCACGCCGAGTGGGGAGAATGACGAATGTCGAAGGAGCGAATGACGAATCAGAGCGGAAAGCGCAAGCCGTGGCCATGACGCTGGGCAACACCGCTGGCTTGTCTCTTGATGCAGAAAACACTGTCGCAGACGACAGTGCCACGCAAGATTAAGAACGTCAATCAGTGCCACCCGGCTGCCCAATCGGCGATCGCGACAAAATCATCCGCCCCGCCGAGCACCGCGCAGAGCGACATCGTGACGATGTTGACCAGCGGATAAGTCACCTTCCGCGTGCGCGGATCGGTCAGGTCGGCAAAGTGCTGTTGAATCGAAGCGGCCGAAGAAGAAGACATGCGGAAGACCTCCCTGCAAAGCGAACGCCTGGCGGCGAAACGGACGTCGCGAAAACGCCAAGACGTACTTGCCGGATTGTCGCAGATTGCCCATCATGGCGCAATCGCCATGCGTAATACAAGAATTGCACACTAGTTTTGAGAATGTAGATGCATCCAGTTGACTTTGTGACAGGCATGATAAAATGCGGTCGTACAGATGATGTCGTAGACATGCTGTCTCGATTTAGCGAGAAATTGCAGTGCCAGAGAACCCCTGAGCACCGGGAGTCCTATAAGTTTTGCTTTCTATTCTTGGTCGCTGTTCGAGCCCAATTGCAAAAATTAAAGCCTGGGCAGTCCTTAGACAGTGACCCAGTTCTTCGCGTCTGGAGCGAACTTGCGTACTTCGGGATTGATCGAATTGAGATAGACGATTACTTAAGGAGCAACCCGCTGTAAGCTCGCCTGGGTGCCATTGCCACGGCGCCCACCTTCCACTCTGATTCGTCGTTCGCTCCTTCGACATTCGCCATTGCCACCCCCCCTCTTTTTGCTTGCCTAATTGACTCGACTTTTGGTATAAACATGTCCAGGCATGTCGTAGGCTGACCCCTGCGCGTGAATTGCATGATTTTGCCTTTAACCGACCCCGTGGAGACGGGGAGTGATCGTGCCGCCGGGTGACTTTGCTTCTTGGGCTTTTCGGCCTGAGACCGGGAGAGGAGCAAACGTGAGCCCAGCAGCGGAACCAGTCACCCGCGATTTTGTCGGGCGTTACCTGACTGGGTCTTCGTTGCCTATCCGCTTGCGCGTCGTTTTTAGGGACGTTATTTGTTTAGGCGATGAAGAAAAGGTGTCAGGACTCTTTTTTCCTCCGCCAGCACATGATACCCTGCTGCCATGGGTAGACCAAAGCGAGCAGACGAAGCCGGCGGCATTTATCATGCCTTGAATCGAGGCAACTCTCGGGCGGCGATCTTCGATAAGCCGGACGATTTCGATGCGTTCGAGCGTATTTTGGCCGAGGGGCTGTCGCGGTACCCGTGTCAAATTTTAGCCTACCAACTGATGCCCAACCATTGGCATTTGGTTGTCCGCCCCACCGCTGACGGCGGCATGAGCGACTTGCTGCGGTGGGTCACCCTGACGCACACGATGCGCCGACACGCGCACCGCCACACTTCCGGCAAAGGGCACATCTATCAAGGGCGGTTCAAGAGTTTTCCGGTGCAAGACGACGAGCACTTTCTGGTCGTATGTCGTTATGTCGAACGCAATGCCCGGCAGGCTGGCCTGGTAACTTTGGCCGAAGACTGGAAATGGGGATCGCTCGCCCGTTGGTTGGCCAAGCCGCGGCGAAAGCCAGATCTCCTGACGCCGTGGCCGATCGCCCGACCTAGTCATTGGAAAGACCGAGTCAATCAGGCGATGTCCAAGAAAGAAGTCGACGCCGTCCGCCACGCGATCCGCCGAGGCTCCCCCTTCGGCGACCCCGATTGGACCCAGTCCATTGCCCGCCGCCTGAACCTAGATTCCACCCTCCGCCCCCGCGGCAGGCCGAAGAAGGTAGCGCCTGGTCGAAAAAAAGAGTCCTGACACCTTTTCTGTTCCCTGTTCACCAATTCCTTCAGGATGCTGGTAAACTACCGACTGTGGATCCGATCCCCTCCCGCTGGATTCTTGACGTCGAGGCCCCATGGTTAAATCGATAGTAACGCGGAGAATAAGTCGAATGGCTAAAGCCACACCAGAAGCCTATATCAATGCGGTTCGCCACCTGGGACAGGAGAAGCGAATTGAGCAGACCATGCTTGGGAAGATCCAAGTTCCAGATGGAGAAAGGTTGCTTCGATCCCCATTTCCTCCGGTGCTACTTCCGATGTGGGTTACGGGTGCCGGAACTATACAGGGCTTGTGGAGTCACTGGTTTTCCGAGCGTAGTCCGACGTTTGTCGAGTTTTACGGCATAACGACATACGGAAAGCGAAACATGGCTTTCGAGCGTGGACGCACATTCAAACAAGCAATCTACGAGCACCTGTTCAATAGCATCACGAACAGGGATGGTATTGATGACGAAATTCGGACATTCGCAGCTGCTTGCGGTATCGACGACTTAGATGAAGTTGATCAGATGTCACTCGATGGGGGCGATGTCACGATGCTTAAATCGCATCCAGAGTTTCTCGGCAAGGTCCCACTCTCCTTCTTTGATTACGACAATCAAGCTGGGTACACGGGGGATTTTCCCTCCATCGAAATTGTGAAGAGTAAAGGTGCATTAAAGCACTACTGCGTGCATGAAATCCACTCCGGCTTCAAGAGTTTGCAGCCGGACTTCACGTTGCGAGACGCAGTCGCACAGGACGCGCAGTCGCCGGAATGGTTCCGGACACCGTCGCAAAAAAAACTTTTCGGGAAATTGCTCGACGCCAACGACCTTGAGGGAGCGTGGATGTGCTTGAACTCGCCTCGATGGGCCCTGGGCGACGCTCGCCAAGCCATTACTGACTTGGCTGATAGAGCCAACGATATTGCATTTTCGGCTCTGGCAACTACTTGGGTGAATTTGCCCTTTTCTGATGACGAAGTGATTTGAACTTTTTCTGTACAGATTTGCTATCACAACCCTTGAATGGAGGAGCTCGCGTGAGAAATGGGAGAAGTGCGGCATCCATGAGGAGGCCGCCACCAAGTCGATAGCGGGATGTAAATTTCGCGATCTTCCAAGCATCCATTTGGCGAAATCCGCAGTCGGACCCCCATGCGATAGATTCGGCTGTTCCTAAACACGGAAGCGAACGTGGTTCGCCATGCCACCACGTTGGGATGCCGGGGGATTCCGCTACGTCTTGATTTTAATCCGCGACCGACTCTTGCCTCGGTCCACGTGTTTTCGATCTTGCATGATCACATGCTCCCCGTCGTGCATTGTCGCAGCAAACGCAACCTTCCCAAGCCTCTTAGAGCCTATCCGGAAACGCATCTACGCCGCAACTCGATATTTGAACGGGACTTGGCCAGGCGGAGGGGCGAGGCGACGGAGCATTCTGCCGATCGACGCAACCTGGACCATTGCTTCGCTTGAATCGGTTCGATGTTCGTAATCTCGACTCAGCCGACGCCAGCGGCCGAGCCAGCTTAGAGTGCGCTCGGCGACCCAGCGTTTCGGCAACAATACGAAGCCTTTGACGCCGACCGGACGGCGAACGATTTCCAGCTTCCAAGGAATGTTCTTTTGCTCGGCCAGCCACGCGTTTAGATCATGGTTATGATACTTCGAATCGGCCCATACCACTTCTAGCCGAGGCTGCTTCGCCTGCGTCAGTTGTTTCATTACCGGTCGAGCGGCGACCGCATCATCGACCGAGGCGATCGTGACGACCACCGCCAGCAGCAGGCCGAGCGCATCGACGGCGATGTTCCGCTTTCGCCCGGTGATTTTCTTGCCGCCGTCATAGCCGCGACTGGAAGAGCGTTCGCTGGTCTTCACGCTTTGACTGTCAATGCTGGCGGCGCTGGGATCGATCTGTTCGCTTGACGCTTCCAACTGGCGAATCGCTCCAACCAGCGTTTCGTTGATCCGCCGCAGCGTCCCGTCGTCTCGCCAACGAGCGAAGTAATCGTAGACGGTGCTCTTCGGCAGCAGGTCATGCGGAAGCATGTCCCACTGGCAACCGGAGCGGCATTGATAGAAAATCGTATTCACCACCTCCCGCATGTCGACCGAACGAGGCCGGCCTCCTTTTTTGCTTTGCCGATAACGGGGAATCAAGCCTTCAATCAGTTCCCACTGCTGGTCGGTCAAATCGCTCGGGTATCGTTTTCGGACTTCGTCGGACATCGCAGGCTCCAAGAGTTTGGGGAGCCGCAAAGTGTGACGAAAATCGGAGCTTCAAGAAATAGCAGTTTCCGGATAGGCTCTTAGAGAAAGGTCGCTCAATCAAGTACGCATTAATATATAAGCGGGACGGGTTTCAGGGGACAGTATATTATGTGCTTGACACATACACACATGGCAAGGATTTTAGCTCATGATCCATCGCGGTTGCTGTAAGTTCTTCAATGAGATGATTGGCGTTCCACTGGTGGCGTTTTGTTATTGCTATCTTGAGGACAATCGGGGCGGCAGGTTAGCCTTGGACTCGCTATTCCTTGATTCAGAGAAGCTTGAAGGCTCTTTGACGCTCAAAGAGAATGGGCGATTATTCTGCAGGCTGGAAGGAGTGGGTTGTGATGGCAGAGACGTGGCAAGTTGCTTGGGCGAGGAATTTCGGCTGGTGCTGGTAGTCTTTGATGACTTTGTGCATGTCAAAATTCCATTATTCAATGGGAGCATATGTGAGGACGTGAACAAGTGGGAGTATTCTGACGGAGCGTTAGTGGCACAAGTGTTACGGCAGTCTAGGCAAGGCTATGTGGTTCGCGTCGGCAATACAAAGGCAATCTTGCCTGGTCAATACTTGACCAAGGAGTTGCGCCAAGATCTAGGTGGGTTGATTCACAAAGTATTTGAATTTGAGCTGGTTGCCACTCACGAAAATGGGGATATCATCGTGAAGCCTATCGGTCCATTTTTAAGCTTTCAGGATTGGTGGGATCTTCCAGATAGCGCACGTCGGCGTGGCGTCCAGTAGAGTCAAAAAGACGGTGTCGGGGCACTTTGCTGTTGCATTTCCATATCATTCGGTGGGTGGCATCCATGAGGAAGCCACCGTCGAGTCGATAGCGGACTCTCGCGACAAGCTCGAAATTGCGTCGCGCCCGAAGTCATCCGTAGAATTCGGTGGCCGTCATTTCTGGATAGGGGACCAAACGTGTCCACCCCCTCTTCCATATCCCCAAAGTCACCCGCCCAAACCGGCCGCTCAAATGGCTGTTCGGCGTCCCCGCGATGGGATAAAATCGCGGCGTTTTCCCTTTTCTCCCATTGCATGACGCACCGGGCGCCTCCGACAAGAACGTCACCGGACCATGGCCAAAAAGAAAGCCGCGGCGAAGAAAGACTCTTCGGCCGCCAATATCGGGTTTGAAGCCAAGCTCTGGCTCGCCGCCGATAAGCTCCGCAACAACATGGACGCCGCAGAGTACAAGCATGTCGTGCTCGGGCTCATCTTTCTCAAATACATCTCCGACGCCTTCGCCGAGCTGCACGGCAAGCTGATCGCCGGCGATCCGGCCGAGAGCATCGCCTGGGCGCCGTCGCCACTTGTTCGTGGCAACGGTACCCGTAACCCTATCAAAACGCCAAATTGGCGTGGCGTGAATTTCGTGCCGAACATCCTTGGGCCGAGACTTGACCTACGGAGCAGCACCCTCCAACACCGTAACGATCGCGGCAATATCTCCAATTCTCTTAACCGTCCCATCTTCGCCAACGAAGCCATACTGATCGGCCTGAGGATCAAACGCGATTGGGGGAGTGACGTTGTAGACCAGCCACCAGCGGTCGTCGTGTTGCTTGGGTAACTCGAGCGCCGCCCCTCGCAGCGATCGTTTCGTTGCCGATTCGGGCAGCCTCCGCCGCTGCTTGTCAATCGTCGCCCGGACGTCCGGCGGCCAGACGTACGCTTCGTACGACTCTCGCGAGATCCCCAGGAAGTCAGCGATCGACTGCGACTCCGACCGATCCGCCAGCAGCGGCACGATCGTCTCGAGCGGAGCGTTTTCAAACTGTTTCGAGAATCCGCAGTCGCAGGAAAACGCGAACGTGACGCCGTCGGCCGACCGATACGTGGCGACATCTTTCAGCTCTACTTCTTGAATCGCCGAACAATTTGGACAACGAATGGGTGCGGTGTGCCCCATGGATGATGCTCTGACAGTATTGTGAGGAGACGTGGGCCTGGCGTCGGCCTGACGCGAAGCCCACCAATAACCCCCAAGCATTCTACCTATCGCAAAAACGCATTGGGAGCAGCAACAACACAGGCCATAATTAACGCAGAGGAGAACACCGCCCCGTTCGCCCCTCCACTCACATTCCCCGTTCCGCCGGAGCCACCCCGCATGGTCACCTTCGTTCGCTTCGCCGCCAAGTTTGCCGCTTCCGCTGCACTGCTGGCGCTCGTTGGTATGCTTGGCTTGTGGGCTATGACGCCGCCGGTGGAGTCTCCGCCGCTGATTGGCGCCGATGGCGTCGTGGTTAGTAAGGAAGCTTCGGCCGAATTGATTGACGAAGCCTTTGCGGCGGTACGGGCAGATGACGTGTCGCGGGTTCGGCAGTTTTTGGACAATGGCTATTCGGCCAATGTTCGTAGCCCGCGGGGTGATACGTTGTTGATCGTCGCCGCTTATCGCGGTAGTGACGCCGTGGTGGAGTTGCTGTTGGCTGCGGAAGGAACGGCACTCGATGCGCAGAATAGTGCGGGGCTGACGGCGGTTTCGGCGGCGGCGTTTAAGGGGCATGACGATTCGCTGCGGCAATTGATCGCCGCAGGGGCAAGCGTCAACTCGAACAGCCCGGCACAGCAATCGGCGATCATGTTCGCCAAGATGGCCGGTAAGGCGAGCACCGTCGAGATCTTGAAAGAGGCTGGCGCCAAGTAAGCGGCCGGGCTACTTCCTCGCTACAGGCAGTCCGATTGGAGGCGAAGGCGATTCTGGCCCCCCCTTCCAGACCGATCCGCCGCGGGTCGTGTCGATTATGTGGCTAAGAAATGCCCTGCCCTGGGGATGCGTTCGTTGTATGCCTTATTTCGGCGGTATATATTTGAGTTACGTCACGAAACGCGTGCAAACCCCCGTAAGTCACCCACTCCATCCGAGGACTCCTCAGGTATGACCCATTTTGATCGCCGCTCTTTCCTGAGTCTGTCGGCCGCCGCTGCCGGCGCTTTCGCTCTGCCGACCTCGTCGCTGCTGGCCGCTGACGCCAAGGCGCCCTTCAAGATCTCGCTCGCCCAATGGTCGCTGCACAAGGCGCTCAAAGGTGGCAAGCTCGACAATCTCGACTTCGCCAAGACCGCCAAAGAAGAATGCGGTATCGAAGCGATCGAATACGTCAACCAGTTCTTCAAAGACAAGGCCAAGGACGAGAAGTACCTGGCCGAAATGAACGCCCGCTGTGCCGATCTCGGCGTTTCGCAGCAGCTGATCATGATCGACGGCGAAGGGGACCTGGGCGCCAGCGACGACGCCAAGCGAACCGCGGCGATCGAAAAACACTACAAGTGGGTCGAAGCGGCCAAGACGCTCGGCTGCCACTCGATCCGGGTCAACGCCCGCACCGACGCCAAGTACGACGAAGGAATGAAGCTGGCCGCCGACGGTCTTCGCCGCCTGAGTGAGTTCGCCAAGCCGTACGAAATCAACGTCATCGTCGAAAACCATGGCGGCCTGTCGTCGAACGGCGAGTGGCTGGCCGGCGTGATGAAGACGGTCGACCTGCCGAACTGCGGCACCCTGCCCGACTTCGGCAACTTCCACAGCTACGACCGCTACAAAGGGGTCGACGAAACGATGCCGTTCGCCAAGGCGGTCAGCGCCAAGAGCCACGACTTTGACGCCGATGGCAACGAAACCCACACCGACTACTTCAAGATGATGGATATCGTCGTCAAGAAGCATGGCTATCACGGCTATGTCGGGGTCGAATACGAAGGTAGCAAGCTGCCCGAGATCGAAGGGATCGTCGCCACCCGCAAGTTGCTGGAACGTTGCGCCGAGAAGCTGAGCTAGGAACTGCTAGCACTCCAGCTGGATGAACACAGGCTCCTCTCGCGACTTCGCGAGAGGAGCTTTTTTTGTGCGCTACTGCTTGGTGGCATGCTCTTACGGCGTCTTCGACGGAAGAGCATGTCTTGGTCCCGCGAGAACGCATCAAAGACATGCTCATCCCGCAAAGACGCGGGAAGAGCATACCACCAAGTGCCTGGAACCTGGCCGATTACCATTACCCAAACGCATGACGCTGGCGACGGCGAAAATCGACCATGCTTCGAAAGCATGACAGCGGCCCGGCTGGGTTTGGACCTGACCAGGCTGATTGATGCGCGAAACCGGCATCCGGGAATCTTTTGGGACTATTTTCAACAAAATTGGCCGCTGAAACGGGGACACACCCCGCGATGAGAAAACTGGGCGTGCTTAAAAGTTGTGCAACTCGACCACTGCCCAAAAAAGTGGCGCGACTGCCGCCAAACTGTGCATGCATTGCCAGTAGCTGTAAGTGCTTGCAGTGCAATCATTTCGATGCTGCTCTTGACTCGATGGCAAGGATTCTGGGATACCCTTTACCGTCGCGTTCACGGTGAAGGACTGAACGCCAATTTCCAATCGAAAGGAAGGAGCCCGAAATGCCCGATTTCCACCAACACGGCAGCACGTTCGCCAACCCGAACCAGCCGCAACCCGGTTATGCCCCGAACAACCCGTACGCCGCCACGCCGCAGCGTCTGAACCAGCCGACCCCGACATCGACTCCGATGTCGACCTCGCCGCTGGCCCAGACCCCGAGCACGCCGACCACCACCGGTGCGAGCACCGCTGTCGGTACGATGGCGCCGCAAGCGTCGGTCGCCGAGAAGAAGCAGGAAGCCCTGCGGGTCGCTCGCGACCTGTTCCGCCAGTCGCCGGACTGGGTCACCTTCTTTCGCGAGATCCTCGGCGTCGAAGGTGTGGTCCGTCGTTTGTTCAACGTGCCGGAACAGCTGAACGACTTTGAGAAGTGCGAAGAGTACGGCGAGATCCAACTGATGATCGCCAAGCTGCGTGAACGGACCAGCGTCCAGGCCGAATCGAAAGAACCGACCCGCGTGATCACCGTTCGCCTGCCGAAGAGCCTGCACGAGTCGCTCCGGGTCGAAGCCCACACGCGTCGCACCAGCATGAACAAGCTCTGCATCTCCAAGTTGCTTCAGGTCGTCGACGACTCGATGATTCCGAACGACTAAACCTGTTCGTCGCTTCCGATCGATCGCTTGCGAACGCCACGGGCGGCGATTTATTGGCATGGACGCCAGCCGAGTTTTTGATCGGAAACCAAGACGAACGGGCTCTGCACCTTTCGGGAATAACTCGCGCCAGCGGCGGACAAGTCGGTCCGCTGCGGCGCGATTTCCTGTCGGCGGCGCCACCAATGGCGGAAAAAATTTGACAAACCGGTTTCCCCCGCGATAACCAAAGGGATCGATCTTTGTCCCCAGAGAGGGTGGGAGAAACAAACAGATGTCCAAACACGATGCGGCGGTCGTCGACGCGCCGACGACGCAATCCGATACCAAGACCGATACTCGCGACCAGACGAAGCGTCAGCCGCCGTACGCGGTGATCTTGCATAACGACGACATCAACACGTTCGACTTCGTGATTGAGACGCTCCGCAAGGTCTTCGGGTACGAGATCGAGAAGTGCATCCAACTGATGCTGAACGTTCATAACAACGGGCGCGGCCCCATTTGGAGCGGCGCCCTCGAGGTTGCCGAACTGAAGGCGGACCAGATTCGCTCGCGCGGCGCTGACCCGCAGATGAAGACCCGCGGCGCGTTGCCGCTGCGGGTGACGCTCGAACCGCTCCCTCAGTAGGGCGGCGATTGAAGAATCGCGCCGGCGCTATTGGAAGTTGACGCCGGCCAGCCGCGCAAGATCCGCGAAGTAGTGCGGGTAGGTCTTGTTGGTGCACGTGGGGTTCAAAATCACGACGCCCGGCTGACGCAATCCGACCAGGGCCAGGCTCATCGCCATCCGATGGTCGTTGTACGTTTCGATCTCGGCGCCTTGCAGCTTGCCGGGGATGATCGTCAGGCCGTCCTCCAGCTCTTCGACGATGGCGCCCAGCTTTCGTAGCTCTCGCGCCAAGTCGCCAATTCGGTCGGTCTCTTTGTGGCGATTGTGGGCGACGCCGGTCACAGTGGTCGGCCCATCGGCAAACAAGGCGACCGCGGCTAGCGTCTGGACGGTATCGCTGATGGCGTTCATGTCGATGCAGATGCCATGCACGCGACTGCCGATCACTTTAATCGAGTTCTCCCCGTATTCGACCTGGCAGCCCATCTGCTCAAGACACTCGCAGAACGCGACGTCTCCTTGCAGCGCTTCGCGCGAAAGCCCTTCGACCGTGACGCTGCCGCCGGTGATCGCCGCAGCGCCCCAAAAGTAACTGGCGGCCGACGCGTCAGGCTCAATCGCGTACTCGCGGCCTTGGTACTTGCCCGGGGGGATGACCAGCTTCGTCAAATCGCCGGCGTCGACCGTCACGCCAAAGTCGCTCATGATGGCGGCCGTCATCTGCACGTACGGCTTTGAGACCAACTCGCCCACCACTTCCAGCGTTACGCCGCTCGCCGCATAGGGCGCGGCCATCATCAGGCCGCTCAGGTACTGGCTGCTGATGTCGCCGGCGATCTTGGCGGCGCCGCCGACCAGACCGGTCGTTTCGACCACCACCGGCGGACAGCCGTTGCCGGTTTCGCTGCGGCAGGTCACTCCCAGCCGCGAAAGGGTATCGAGCAAGTCCTTGATCGGCCGCTCTCGCATCCGGGGAATGCCATCGAGCCGGTACTTCCCGTCGCCGGTGGCGACCATCGCGGTGAGAAAGCGAATCGTGGTGCCGCTGTTGGCGACAAACAGATCGGCTTCGCGGGCAGGAATCGCTCCCCCCGTACCGGCGACGCGAATTACCTTCGCATGCGAATCATGCTGCACTTCGATTCCCAACTGCCGGAGGCTGTCGATCATCACGTGCGTATCTTCGCTCTCTAGCGCGCCAGTCAGCACCGAATCCCCTTCGGCCAGGGCCGCGATGACCAGGGCCCGATTCGTCAGGCTCTTCGATCCGGGAGGCAGGATCGAACCGAGAATCGGCGGAGCGGGGGAAATTTCAATTCGGCTGGTCACTGGCACATCTCAATCAGGGCGAAATTAGGGGTCTCCTCTATCGTAGCTCAAAAGCGGCTCTTCGACTTGGGGGAGAGGCGACCAGATTTCGCCGGCAACGACTAGAAAATGATGGTCTCGGAGATCGAAATGCCGTCGCGGCGATAGATCTCGGTCTCGGAGAAGTTGATCACGCCCAGCGCCTCAAAAAAGCTCCGCTCGCTCGTCTTCCGCAAGTAGCGGAGCCCGAAACCCCAGACCGGATCGCCGGTCGGCGCCTCGAAGGCGATTTCGGGAATGATCGACTCATCCTCGTGATGGCGGAAATATTGCACGCCGAGCGCGACGCCGGCGTTCGGCCCGACTTGCCGTCCCGAGGCAATCTGCACCAGCGGGTCGACCTCAAACGCGGTGCGCAAACGGTTGTAGTTGCCGCCGCCGGCCGGGTTCCAACCGTCTCGGGCATAAAACGCGTTGCAGTAGTAAACGCAATGATCGATGCCGAGCACTTCGTGATCAAAGTAGCGGGTCAGGTTGCTTTCCAGCACGAACAGCTGTCCCTCGCCGATGCCTGCCTGGTCGCCGAACTTGAACATCGCCCGGCCGGTCAGCGTGACCGGTCCATAAAACTTGGTGCGGCTATAAGCGAGGAACTGTTGATTGCGGCCGGGGGCGTCGGGCGCGTTGAGCGACAAGGCGCTAAACTCGTGGAATACCCGGTTGTAGTCGGCCGAGACATTGACGCCGAACAAACCGGAGTCGGGATCGGCCGTGTTGTTGACGTCGGTCGCCGCGTAAATTCCTTGGACGTTGATGTTGCTGATGTTGCCAAGCAAGGTCGTGTTCTTGTTGACGACGACTCCCAGCATCTCGTCATTCATCAACAGCCCATTGTGCAGCGCGAACGGAAACCGCCCGGCGGTGACAAAGATGTCGCGGACGGCGAACGGACTGAAGTACCCGCCAAACATGCTGGCGAGTTCTCCTTCAAACCAATACCGCGTCGGTTCGCCGGTCGAGTTGTCGATATAGCCGGCCGGATCATTGAAGCGATAGTACGAACCGCCGGTGTTCCCTTTACCGATCGGACGAAACTGCAGGTGAAAGCGCTCGGTCCCGGTCAGTTGCAAATCGAAGTCGGCGATCAACTGATGACCGATCCCGTCTTGTCGGTTGGTTCCTTGGCGATACGCCAGGGCGACAACCTCGTAGCTGCCGTAACCGACGAACCGCGGCTCCCAGTTGTTGTAGCCGCGGAACCAGGTCAGATCCCACACCTTGATCGGATCATTGCCGAGGAACTGCGCGAAGTAAGTCAGCGGCAGCGGCGCAACAAAGTTCTCCGGCAACCGCAGGTACTCGTAGTGATCGTCGTCCGCTTCGGTCGGCCAGCCGAGATGATCCCCTTCCGGACAGTAGAGATACGAACCGCCATGGTTCCACAGCTCTTCTTCTAGCGGCGGCAGTTCGATATCGTCAGTCGGGTCAGGCGTATCGATCGACTCCGGCAGCGGCGGAATCGACGTGTGGAAAAACTCATCGGCCGGCGGCAACAGCGCTTCGGTCGGCTTCTTGGGATTGGGCGCAAACATCGCCACGTCGGTCCGAGCTCGATAGTTGCTGGGCGCATCGAGATGAACCGGAGGCAGCAAACGAACCGGGGCGCTGTTCGCGAAGTCGTTTGCCGGCTGCTCCACTTCCCAGTGCCGCGTCTGCTGGGAACGGCTCAGCGATTCGCTCTGGCGACCACGCACCGGATTGATCGGGTTCGCCTTTTCGACCGCCCAACCAGGCAGCGGCGCCGGAACTTGCGCAAACGCATCGCTCGCTAGCGGCGACATGCCAGCTGCGGCCAATAGCGCGGCAATCCACTTTCGACTCCAACCAGTGCTCACGGAGTCACCTCGATCACGCCATTCCACGAATCGATGACGACAATCTCCAGCAGATGCTTTAGATGCGGCGTACCGATGTGATCCAGCAGCGTGGGAGGAAGGTGGCGGAAGTTCAAACGGACGTCGACCGTGTAGACGCCGGGGCATGGCGGCACAAACTTGTAGGTCTGACCCCGGGTCGCCAGCGGCGGCAAGCTTCCCTTGGCGATCCGGAACGTGCCGGGACGACCAAACGACGCCGACAAACCGTTGTTCGGACGCAGCACGTTCAGCGGCAGGATGTTGCGATTGACCGATAACACGACCGTCCGATCGGTCCCCTTGTTCGACAGGGCGACAAACTTGTTCTGGAAGTTGAGCAAGTCGCGGTCGTAAGGAATCTCGCCGGTCAGCACCTGGTGGCTATGGTCATCACGCAGGTCGGCGTTCTTGTCCAAGTCGCCGGAAGCGAAGACGACGCGTCCTTGTTGATCATGGACCGTGATCGCGACCCAGACCTGACGCTCGGCGGTGAAGCCGGTCGGCAGACTGTGCCCCGCCATGATGCTTTCGACATCAACGCGCACCGCCGTCTTCTTGCCAACTTCGGCACACTGCGGCGAATCGACATGGATCACCGCGGCGTTCTTCAGCACTTCGTACCGCTTGGCGTCGGCGATCTCCAGCGAGCGACGATTCTTCTTTCGCAGCGCCGTCAACGATTCTTTCTGGTACGGCGTCAGGTTGTTCCAGTCGCGGTAGTCGGTTTCGTACATCCAGTCGAGCTTCTCCGGAAACTCCGTATCCGGCAGCAGCGAATAGTCAGGCCCCGCGAACGTATGATCGGTCAGGTGACGCAGCGGCAGGTGCGGGTCTTTGACCCCGGGCAAGATCGCCGCAAAGCCGAGCGGACGATCGCAGTCAGCGATCGGCTTGCCTTGGACCGGCCCCATGTGACACGACTGGCAGGTCTGTCCCATCTTGGCGGCCGGGCTGTTTTGCCATTCGCTGAACGCCTCTTCCAGGCGAACGCCGTCGGCGCTGGTCACGTCATGGCACTCGCCGCAGAACTGCGACGACTTCATGTAAGGGAAATCGCCCGAGGGATGCGTCCCGGTCGTCGGTCCGGTCGGCGAATCGTCAAACGGACCAAACATGCAGGTATCGAGCAGACCGCCCGGCTGTACCGGCACGCGGCCCGACGCTTTGTAATGCACGGTGCTGCGGCGATGGCAGGTGATACAGGTCACCCCTTCCAGCGAAACCCGCGAGCGATGGACGTTGCGGGTGCTGCCGGTTTCGCCCAGGGCAATACCGATCGGCGTATGGCAACGGGTGCAGAAGGTGCCGATGGTGCCGCCGGTCCGTTCGATCAGCGTCAGCGTAAACGCTTCAAAGATCGGGCTCTGCTGCCCGTAGGCGTGCATCGACCGCGACCATTCGTCGTACTGCTTGGGATGGCATTCTTTGCACTGCTGAGCGCTGGGGAAATCCATCTCGGTGATCGGCGGCTTGCAGTGCACCGGCAGCGTGAACTCAAGGGCGCCATTGGTGATCCAGCGATTGATGATTTCCAACTGCCCGGCGGCGAGCCATTCGAGCTTCTCCGGCGGCATCTCCGGAGTGCGGGGAGCGAGCGCTTTGGGATTCTGGTGCACGTTCCAGTTGACGTACTCCCACAGCATCGAATCTTTCGGCTTGCCGGGCACAATCAGCTTCTGCCCGTACATCTCGGCGTCGATCATCGCCTGGTAGCTGGAGAGGTCAATCCGTTCCGTATTGGGACGATGACAGGCGGCGCATTTGTTCTGCAGAATCAGATAGACGTCAGGCCAATCCGGATCATACGGATAGTTTCCTGGCGTTACCAAATGAGGCACCGCGACCGCTTCCGGCTGTCCGGGAACGATGAGTGAAAGTACGGCGATCGTACCAACTAGCGCCGTCACCAGCGCAAACGCGCGGCGGCTTTGTGCAACCCGTTGCAACATCTCGAGAATCCGTCCCTTGAAGTTCCATCCGTGAAGGGGCGTCCGGTGGATAGGACACACGCAATCACTAGGAATTTTCGGCGGATTTCCGCTGCGAATTCTCCCAAAGCGAGGGGAGTGTTGCGACGCTTGCAGTAGGTTCGACTCGTCTAATCGGACCAAGCCGTTAAAGCTGCACAGCCGCGCTTCAAGTCAATCGTTATAAAGAATTTTGCAGTTCGGCGATCTGATCGCTCAGTTGCTTGTTGCGGGCCTTTTTCGCCGCAGTTTCCGCCACCTTGGCGACGGCCAGCGCGTCATCACGACGTCCCGCCTTCGCTAATTCGGGGGCCAGCGTCAACGCATATTGAGCGACGCTCTCTTGCTGCTTCGAGCTCTCGCTAGCAGACGCTAGCTGAAACGACTTCAGATTCCATTCTAGCGGGTCGATCTCGAATCGCTTGGCCCAGGCGTCGACAATCTCATCACACAGCGACAGTTGATCTCCCTTGGCCGCTTCGGCCAGGGCGTAGCGGAACGTGACGAACTGCAGTTCGGTCTCACCGTCGAGCGATTTGCCGGCGCTGAGCAGCTTCTTCGCCAGTTCGGTATGATCGCTAGAACGCTTGGCGCTGGCGAACTGCGCCGCCCACTTGCCTTGGAACTCGGCGGTCGCCTCCATCAGGGAGTCGTCGGCCGGAACGGGGACTTGCACCAGCAGATCGTCCGCCAGGTTGTAGTTGTCGTCGACGATTTTCGGCAGATCGCCCAGATCGGCGCCGGCCAACTTCGCCTCGCTCCACATCGCGACGGCCCGCTCCGTCCCTCCGTCCGGAGCGACAAACAGGAACGAACCGCAAACCACCTTCGCGTTACCCTCGTCGCCAGACAGGTTCTCTTTGGCGAAGTGCATCGCCAACCCGGCTGGCATATCGCTCAAGGTGTAGCGTTTGTTCTCGCCATTGACCCGCAGCACCAGGTAGTCGGCCCGGTTCTCGACGATTCGCGCCACCGTCGAACCGACCGTCAGATCGGTGTCGGCCGTCAGACCGGCGATCTCATCGCTGACCGCTTGCCAGAACCGCTGGATGTTGTCGGTCAACTCTTGCAGTCGGGCTAACTTTTCCTGATGTTCCGGCAATGTCGCCAACAGACTGGCGTTGTTCAACATCCGCTGAGCATCTTTCGGTCGACGCTCGGAGAGCGCTTGCTTGGCGGCGGTCAGCGTCTGTCCCAACTCAACGGCGATCGACTTATCATCGACGGCCAGCGAATCGACCGATGGGAGGGCCATCCCCGGAGGCGTCATCCCTGGAGGCGTCGTCATCATCGGCTCCGGCGTCATGCCGGTCGGAGGAGTCGTCGAGGTCATCTCCGGCTCGTCGGTCATCGCGACGGTCGTTGACGCCGGTCGCTGCGTGGGGGCGTACCGCTTCTTTTCATCCGCCAGGGCGACGTAGCTCGAAATGTCGGCGCCTTGCGCGGCCGCTTCTTTCCAGACGTTCATCGCGTGGTCGGGATCGGCGATCTCGGAGAAGAGCAGGAACGAGCCCTCAACCAGCTTCTTTTTCGCGTCGTCGCCTGGCAGCCCATACAGCGCCAGTGCGCGGCGAAGACCTTCCGGCAGGTTCTCCAGTTCGTAAGATTTCGACTGCCCGGCGACTCGCAGAACCAAGTGAGTATCAGTCTTCGAGGCGACCGAGAACTCGGTCGTGCCGACCTGCAGTTGCTCGCCACCTTGCAGTTTGGCCAGCGACAAATCGACCGCCCTGTGGAAGGCGACCAGATCCTTCGCCAGTTGATCGACGCGTTTGAATTCGGCTTCGCCCTCCTCGGTCTTGGTCAACTTGGCGACGCCGGCCATGGTCGTTTGGGCGGCATGATAGTCGCCGGCGTCCAACTGTCCCCAGGCGGTTTTGATCGCGGATCGCAGCTGCGATTCTTCGGCGGGGGTCGCTTTCGGCTTGGCGGGCGGTTTCGGCTTCGGCATTTCTCCCATCTGGTCCATCCGCTCTTTCGGATCGCCCAGACCGGGAATTGAGCCTGCCAGTTCGTCCGCGGTGGGGCGTTTATCCGACAGGAACTTCCGCTCTTTCTTCTTCTTTTCGGTCGGCTTCTGGTCAACTTCCGGCTCGTCGATCGTCGGCGCCGGCTCGACCGGATCATCCTGGGCCACCTTTTCCGGCGTTTGCGTCGATTGCCAGTAGATGTAGCCGCCGCCGGCGGCCGCTGCGAGGGCCAAGACGGTCAGCGCTGAGGCCCAGAAGGCGCCCGAGCCACGCTTGGCCCGCGATTTAGCTCGTTTGGCGCTCGAAGCGCCGCTATTTCCAACCGCGACTGCCGGTTCGGCGGCGCCAGAAGCTGCGGCCGGCGGAGTCGGCATCGCCGGACCTGCCGGCTGCCCTCCCCCCTGTGGAGCCAGGTAGGCTGGATTGGCGCCATATTGGGGCGCGGCGTAGGGAGCGCCCCCTTGCTGGGCTCCACCATATTGGGCCCCGCCGTATTGGGCGTAGAATTGTTGTAGCTGCTGGTCGTAGATCGCCTTTTGCCCCGGGTCTTGCAGACAGGCGCGAGCGGCGGTGATTTCTTGCAGAATCTGCTGCCGAGACGCTTCTTCGGCGCCCCCATGCTGCGTCTGGACCCGCAAGAACGCCTGTTCGCCCCCGGCGGCGATCGCTTGTGGATCGGTCTCGTAGGTCCGTAAACCGAGCAGCGCGTAGTAGTCAGGACGTCCGTAAACGGAGAGCCCGAGCCAGCGATAGTACGGATTGTTCGGATCGGTCATGACGGCAAATCATCTATTGGGTAGGCGGGAATCGGGGAGCGAGTCGGCGTCACGACGGGGAGTGCCTCTTCTCCGTTAGACGACGCTGGTCAGCATTTCGTTTTCTGCCGACCTCCCCCCTGTCCTCCGGGGTGGTCGGATTTATCCAACTTTATCATATTCGGCGGCGCCATTTCCTCGCAAAAGCATACGGCGAGGACAAGACGACTATTTCTTTTTTGCCAAAGTATCTTCGTTGGTTTCGCACAAACTTTTCTATAAAACTGCCATAATCCACTTTACCGCCTTTCCCCGGGCTGACGAGGCCGCCAGTTCGCAATCAAAGTTTTCAGAAAACTATCCGGCCAGCTAAGTCGTCATGGTTGTTGATTGGCAGAATGCGGAGCAATCGGGCGCCATCCGCAAGTGACTAAGCATCAGGTTAGGAATATGAACAAGAGATTCGCCGTAAGGTTTCGCTTTGTCGAGTTTGCACTGGTACTGGCTGTCGTCGGCGTCATCGGCGCCATGCTGGCCGGACAATTAGGAACGCTCGCCGTGCAGAACCAACCAACCGACTTTGCGCAGCTCGACAAACTCTATCGGCAAGGCAACTACAAAGAAGCCTACGAGCAAGGTCGCCCGCTGTTTCTAAACGCGGATAGTAGTCCTGACGAGATTCGCACGCATCTCTACCAGATGACCAGCGCCCTGCAGCAACTGGCCCGCGTCGAAGAGCAAGCTGACTTTCTCGAAGAAGTGGTCGCCGCTCATCCCGAAAAGTGGCAGGTGCTGGCTGGCGTCGCCGCGCAATATCAAAACATTCAACACTACGGCCAGATGATCGACAACAAGTTTGTCCGCGGCGCCCGTCGCAATCGCGGCCAATGGACCAACAGCATCGAGCGAGATCGCGTCCGTGCGTTGCAGTTGTACGAACAAGCGCTGCCGCTGGTCGCCAAAGAAAACAAAAAGGGACAAGTCGCCAACTTCTATAACGAACTTGCCCAGTTTGTGATGAATGGTCGCGGCGGCGGCCAGGCCTGGCGTTTGCAATACCTGACGGCGACCAACGAGCTGCCCGACTACGAAGAAGGCTATGGTCGCGGCGCCCCGACGCAGGGCGCGCCGGTCGACGCCGACGGCAAGCCAATCTACTACAGCGAACCGAAGTCATGGCAAGAGGCGACCAACGACGGCGAGCGTTGGCGGTGGGCCCTGGCGATGATGGTCGAAAATCAACCGAACATGAAGGGGAACGCGCTGCATCAACGGGCCAGCTTCGCCTCTTCGCAATTTGGCGTGCAAACGCTACAGCAGTTCGGCTTTTTCCCCCGCGGCGGTCAACAGCAAGACGACGACGCCGATACCGGCACGTTCGCCCTGCACACGCTGAAAGAAAATGAAACGATCGCTCGCCTGGCCAATGGGATCCAACGTTTCGAGATCCCCGACGAATTCAATCACATCGCGCTGTTCAAGGAAATCTTGAGCGCCAAAGACGACGGCTATGTCGAAGCGAGCTACAGCCATCTCGCGAACAACTTTGAGAACCGTCGCCAATATCCCCGCGCTGCGCAGCTCTGGCGCGATGCGATCGAAAAATTTGGTCCCGGCAACAACAGCTATCGCCAGCGGCAGCTCGATCAAATCATCGGCAACTGGGGACAGTTCCAAGGGGGCGAAGTCGCCGCCGCCGGACAAGGCGCCCAGCTGCAGTACCTCTTCCGCAACGGCAAGAAGGTCAGCCTGACCGCGTCGCCGATCGACGTCAACAAATTGCTGGCCGACGTGAAGAGCTATCTGAAGTCAGGCCCCAACCGGGTCGAATACCAACGGATGAACATCCAGGACCTTGGTTCGCGGATCATTCATCAAGATGGGGGCAAGTACGTCGGCAAACCGATCGCCGAGTGGAGCGTCGACCTGGCCCCGCGTGAGAATCATTTCGACAAGCGAGTGACGATCGCCGCCCCGCTGCAAAACGCCGGCGCCTACCTAGTCAAGGCGCAGATGGAAGATGGCAACCAGGTCAGCATCGTCGTCTGGATCGCCGACTCGGTCATCCTCGCCAAGCAATTGGATCAGGCGAAGCTCTACTACGTCGCCGATGCGGTGACCGGCAAAGCGCTGCCCGGCGTCAACGTCGAGTTCTTCGGCTATCGCCAAGACAACATTCGCGGCACGAACCGCTTTAACGTCACCACCAAAAACTTCGCCGCCAACACCGACGCCAACGGTCAGATCACGATCGACAAGTCGAAGGTCGACGACCGGATGCAGTGGATCGTCATGGCCCGGCCAGAAGGGCACGGTCTGGCCTACATGGGCTTTGACGGCATCTGGTTCGGCCAGCGTCACGATGCCGAGTACAACGCCACCAAAGCGTTTCTGATCACCGATCGCCCCGTCTATCGTCCCGACCAGACCGCCAACTTCAAGTTCTGGCTCGGCCACGCTCAGTACGACAAAGAAGGCCCGAGTCCGTTCGCCAATCGCCAGTTCCGCGTGCAGATCAACGATCCGCAAGGGGAAAAGGTGTATGAGAAGCACCTGACCACCGACGAGTTCGGCGGCATGGTCGGCGAGTTCCCGATTCCGGCCGACGCCAAGCTCGGCTCGTATCAGATTTACACCGATCATGGCGGCGGCTCGTTCCGCGTCGAGGAGTACAAGAAGCCGGAATACGAAGTCAAAGTCGACGCCCCGACCGAACCGGTCATGCTGGGCGAGAAGATCGAAGCGACCATTACCGCCAAGTACTTCTTCGGCGCCCCGGTCACCAACGCGACCGTGAAGTACAAGATCACCCGTTCCGACTATCGCCAAGATTGGTATCCAATCGCCCCGTGGGACTGGTTCTACGGCAAGGGCTATTGGTGGTTCGCGTATGACTACGACTGGTATCCTGGCTACCGCAACTGGGTCGGTTGCACGCGGCCCTATCCGTTCTGGTTCCCCTTCCCGCGAAATCCACCAGAGCTGGTCGCCGAACAGGAAGTCGAAATCGGCGCTGACGGAACCGTCAAGGTCGAGATCGATACCGAATTGGCCAAAGCGATTCACGCCGACAAGGATCACAAGTACTCGATCACCGCCGAAGTGCGTGACGAGTCGCGCCGCACCATCGTCGGCAGCGGCGATGTGCTGGTCGCCCGCGAGCCGTTCAAGGTCTTTACCTGGCTCGATCGCGGTTACTACCAAGTCGGCGATACGATCCAGGCCAACATCAAAGCCCAAACGCTCGACGGCAAACCGGTCTCTGGCCCGGCCGAGCTAGTCCTTTACAAGATCACCTACGACGAAAATCGGAAGCCGATCGAAACCAAGGTGCAAACCTGGAATCAAGAGGTCGGCCCCGAAGGTTTGAGCAGCCTGCAGATCGAAGCCTCGGCTGCCGGACAATATCGTTTGTCGGCCAAGGTGACCGATTCTAAAGAACATGAGATCGAAGGCGCCTTCATCTTCACCGTGATCGGCGCCGGCTTCACCGGCAGCGACTACCGCTTCAACCACTTGGAGTTGATTCCGGACAAGAAGGACTATCAGCCGGGCGACACCGTCAAGCTGCAGGTCAACACCGATCGTCCCGGCGCCACCGTGCTGCTCTTCGTTCGCCCGACCAACGGCGTCTATCTGCCGCCGCAGCGTTTGCAATTGGCCGGCAAGAGCCAGGTGGTCGATATCGCCGTCGTCAAGAAAGACATGCCGAACTTCTTTGTCGAAGCGGTTACCGTCTATGACGGCGCCGTCTACCAAGAGACGAAGGAGATTGTCGTGCCGCCCGAAAAGAGGATCATCAACGTCGCGGTCGATCCTTCCTCAAAGGAGTACAAGCCCGGCGAAGAGGCGACCGTCAAGATCAAGCTGACTGACGATACCGGCGAACCGTTCATCGGTTCGACCGTGATCTCGATCTACGACAAGGCGGTCGAGTACATCTCCGGCGGCTCGAACGTCGGCGACATTCGCGAGTTCTTCTGGAAATGGCGCCGCCATCACCACCCGTCGACCAGCGACAGCCTTTCCAAAGCGTCCTACAACCTCAATCCGCCTGACAAACCAGGCATGGGCTTCCTTGGGGTCTTTGGCCATAGCGTCGCCGACGAACTCTCAGACGACTCCGGCATGGATAAGCAGATGATAGCCGAAGGGATGGCCATGGGGGGTGGACGTGCCATGCCGATGGCGGCCGGCGCTCCCGGCATGATGATGGCCCGCGGCGCGATGGCGAAGTCATCGAACCTGTTCGCCGCGGACGCCGTCGCCGAACTGGAAGCGGCGCCGGCCGGCGGAGAAGCGCAGCAACAAGCCGCGCCCAACGTCGAGCCGTCGGTCCGCACTAACTTTGCCGACACCGCCCTGTGGGTTGGCGCCCTGACGACCAACAAACAAGGGGAAGCCGAAGTCTCCTTGAAAATGCCCGAAAACCTGACCACCTGGAAGGTCAAGTCGTGGGCGATGGGAGACGGTACCCGCGTCGGATCGGGTGAGGCCGAGGTGGTTACCACCAAAAACCTGCTGATCCGTCTTCAGGCGCCGCGTTTCTTCGTCCAGACCGACGAAGTGGTCCTGTCGGCCAATGTTCACAACTACCTGAAAAACGCCAAGGCGGTGCAAGTTTCGCTCGAAACGCCCGGCGGCTTGCTCGACCATCTTGATCCGTCCGAGCAGACGATCAAGATCGAAGCCGGCGGCGAACAGCGCGTCGATTGGCGGGTAAAGGTTCTCTCGGAAGGAACCGCCGTCATTCGCATGAAAGCGCTGACCGACGAAGAGTCGGACGCCATGGAGATGAGCTTCCCGGTCAAGGTCCATGGCCTGCTGAAGACCGAATCGTGGGCCGGCACGGTTCAGCCGGAAGTCGACAACGCCTCGCTCACGGTCACCGTGCCGCAGCAACGTCGCGTCGACGACAGCCGCCTGGTGGTTCGCTACACGCCGACTTTGGCCGGCGCCATGGTCGACGCGTTGCCCTATATGGTCGACTACCCGTACGGCTGTACTGAGCAAACGCTCAACCGCTTCCTGCCGACGGTGATCACGCAGAAAGTGCTGCTCGATATGCAGCTTGATCTGAAGTCGATTCAGGAGAAACGCAACAACCTGAACGCCCAAGAGCTGGGCGATCCGGCCGAGCGTGCCGCCCAGTGGAAACGTTTCGAGCGGAACCCGGTCTTCGAGATGGAGACCGTTCGCAAGATGGTGACCGACGGGGTGCAGCGTCTGACCGACATGCAAAACTCCGATGGCGGCTGGGGCTGGTTCTCCGGCTACAACGAACGGAGCTACCCGCACACCACCGGCGTGGTCGTGCATGGTTTGCAAGTCGCCCAGGCCAACGATGTGGCGATTGTGCCCAACGTGCTAAACAGCGGTTTGGATTGGCTCACCAGCTACCAGGCGGCCGAAGTCACGAAGCTGCAAAACGCCGACGGCGACAAGAAACCGCGTAAGCAGAAGGCCGACAACACCGACGCCTTCGTCTACATGATCCTGGTCGACGCCGGTCGAGAAAACCGCGCCATGCGTGATTTCCTCTATCGCGATCGAACCAGCCTGTCGGTCTACGCCAAGGCGATGTACGCCCTCGGTCTGCACAAGATGCAGGACGCCGACAAGCTGGCGATGCTCGAGCGGAACCTCCAGCAGTACCTGGTGACCGATCTCGAAAACGAAACTGCCTACCTGAAGATGCCGGAAGACAACTACTGGTGGAACTGGTACGGCGATCCGATCGAGGCCAACGCCTACTACCTGAAGCTGCTGACCAAGACCGATCCCAACGGCAAGACCGCTCCCCGAATGGTCAAGTACTTGCTCAACAACCGCAAGCACGCGACCTACTGGAAGTCGACCCGCGACACTTCGCTCTGCATCGAAGTGATGGCCGACTACCTCCGGGCGACCGGCGAACTGAAGCCGGAGATGACGGTCGAAATTTGGGTCGACGGCCAGAAGAAGGAAACGACCGAGTTCACCAAAGAGAACCTGTTCACGGTCGACAACACCTTTGAACTCGTCGGCAAGAACGTCACCGGCGGCGATCACAAGATCGAGATCCGCCGCCAAGGGGAAGGCGCCGTCTACTTCAACGCCTACCTGACCAACTTCACGCTGGAAGACTTCATCACCAAGGCCGGGCTCGAAGTCAAAGTCCAGCGACGCTTCTACAAGCTCGTGCCGGAAGAAAAAGAAGTCAAAGTCGCCGGCGACCGTGGTCAGGCGATCGACCAAAAGGTCGAGAAGTACCGCCGCGAACCGCTCGAAACGGGCGCCCAGCTCGTCAGCGGCGACCTGGTCGAAATCGAACTCGTGCTGGAGTCGAAAAACGACTACGAGTACGTCATGTTCGAGGACCAAAAAGCGGCCGGCTTCGAAGCGGTCGACCTCCGCAGCGGCTACGACGGCAACAGCCTCGGCGCCTACAAAGAACTCCGCGACGACCGCGTCACGTTCTTCGTCCGCCAACTACCCCGCGGCCGCCACAGTTTGACCTACAAACTACGAGCCGAAATCCCCGGCAAGTTCAGCGCCCTCCCGGCAATCGCCGAAGCGATGTACGCACCGGAACTGGTCGGGAACTCGGATGAGATGAAGATCTCGATTGTGGATCAAGAGTAGATCGAGATCAGCGTGAGCTTCACGCAATTAGATAAACCTAGGTCGCGGCGGAGGGCTTTGCTCTCCGCCGCGTTTTTTTGTAGGGCGGAAAGGGGTGGCACTGTCGTCCGCGACAGTGCTCTTCTTTGAATCAAGTTAGTGGACCAACCCTTCGGGAGATCGGGAACGAAAATTCTCTTTGACTTCCAAACAATCCTCCAATAGCTTGTCAAACATGAACCAAGTAGTTGTAGGTCAGGCCTCGGCCTGACGAACCTGCGAACCAACAATCGCCCCACCATTCGCACGGCCTTGCAAAGCATAGCGTTTCACCATTGGACAACCGGCGCATGCGCATCGTCAGGCCAAGGCCTGACCTGCCAGGCTGTCGCAGACGACAGTGGCACCCGAAAAGCGAAGCCGAAAACAGTGCCACCCGGCCGACAACGGCGATACGTGGCAGTTGGAGGAATGTCATGTTACTGATCGCGTGCTGATTGCTGTTGAGGTTTGATTGGCTACTCGCTATCGACGGTAAATCGTCTGACTTCAGGCGTAGCCCGCCGGTCGGCATGCCTAATGCCGTCAACTCTCCTTGGCGTCGACATTCGCAATAAACTGCTCCATCGCCTCGGACCATTTGTCGACTGGTGTGGGCTCGTCAATAAATGCCAGCAGTTCATCAAGGTATCGGTAATCGCAAAACTCGGCCGCCTGCCGTAGATCCGCATCCGGCACATCCGATTCGGCGATTTGACGCATCAAGTCGGTGAGCAATCCCTGCGCCGTTTTGGAGACGATTTCTATGTCGGGTTCATCATGCCAACCATACCCAAAAACCAACGTCGAATCACGCACCAAAACCAAGGTTTGATCGGCATTGGAAGACCACAAAGGGTAGGCCACATCGAATTCGTCAGACACATAGCACGTCCAACTTCCCTGCACCTCTTCAACCCAATACCGAAAGCAATCTGGCCGCTCTCTGGCAAACACGAATTCCGTAAACCGCGGCTCCAGCGACAATTCGGCAGCAATCTCACGGGTGAACGGCTTTACTTTGGGATGATTGAGATCTTGCAATTGACGTACTCAGACGATTGGAGGACCGGAGACTTCTTGCCAGGCGGCAGAGCTACAAGACAGCACAGTATTGCATCGCTCGTGGGAAGTCAAAAGAATAGCACGAAGGCAATTGCCGGAACGCGCTTCGATGCCGACCGCGTCAATCTAGCTGGGAAAGCGCACTGTCGCAGATAACCGTGCCGCCCGGCGATCTCAAAAGCGACTAGATTCTAAGCCTGCAATTCTCGCAACTCCACATAGCTCCTCGAAAACCGGTTCCCAATGCCTGCAGCGACGATCTTGCGTGAACGCCCGACCGCTAGCGTTCGTGAAATCCAGTTCCATGCGACCGAAAATTGTCTCTGGGTCATGTTTGAGGACGAAGAATACACGCAGTGGTGCGGTATTTTCGGCGCAGGCACACAGCGTTACGAGGGGAAGATCATTGAATTGTCGGAGGGTGAATTTCACGGCGATCGCACCATAAATCACGTCGCCAGCAACACTTCCAGCAGATAGGCGTCGTTCCGCCCCGCTTTTAGCCGCTTGTTCTTCACGCCCACCTTGGCCGTTTTGTTGTTCTTCAAGAGGCTCAAACTCGTTCTTCGCAGCAGGCTGAAGTTGATGTCGGCGTTTCCTTTTCGGATGCGGCTTTGGTCCTCGCCGAACGTTACGTCGAGTTGCCAATGCAAACTGTTCTCGATGCTCCAGTGACCGCGGACCGCTTCGGCGAAGCGTTTGCCCGTGAGGTATTTGCTAACGATATAGTAGCGGACGTCGCTTGTCTCTTTGCCGTTTTGCTTGACGATGTTGATCGTCATGCCGATCGCTTTCAACTTCTTCCACTTGCTCGCGTACGGAAAATCATCTGCGTCGATCGGGCAGAGATAATAGTAGCGCGACTCTTCGCGGCCATGCCCTTTCTCGTGCGTTTCGTGACGATGGACTTTCAGCTTCTTGAAGTCGACTTCCATCGCGGCGACGAAGTGATCGCGAATTGCCTGATGCAAGTAACGCTGATTTCCTTTGATCGCCAGGCAATAATCGCCGCCTGCGTCGACGATCTTTGCAGCGATCTCCTTTTGACAGCCCATCGCGTCGATCGTCACCAAACAGCCGGAAACCTCGATGATTTCGAGCAATTTCGGAATCGCCGTGATCTCATTACTCTTCGCGTCGGTCGCTACCTGACCCAGGCTCACATGATTAGCGGTCGCCCAGGCGCTGACCATGTGAATCGCCGCCTTGCTGCTGGCGGCGTCGAAACTGCGCCGCAACGTCTTGCCGTCGATCGCGATGATTTGTCCGTCGGTAATGTCCTGCAGCGCCGTGATCCAACTCAGCAAACACTTCTCCAACTCGGCCGGCTTGAGCGCGCCCAGAATCGCGTTGAATCGATCGTGCGAAGGGACGCCGCTGCTCATGTCGAGAAACTTCGAAAGCCACTCCTTCTTATCCTCCGCCCAATCGGCGATGGCGACAAAATCGTCCGCCCCGCCGAGCACCGCGCAGAGCGACATCGTGACGATGTTGACCAGCGGATAAGTCACCTTCCGCGTGCGCGGATCGGTCAGGTCGGCAAAGTGCTGTTGAATCGAAGCGGCCGAAGAAGACATGCGGAAGACCTCCCTGCAAAGCGAACGCCTGGCGGCGAAACGGACGTCGCGAAATCGCCAAGACGTATTTGCCGGATTATCGCAGATTGCCCATCATGGCGCAATCGCCGTGGGGTGAATTTGCGATTCTAGTCGCAGGCAAGCTTTACCGCGTCAACGCAAATAGCAAACAACTCGCTTTCGCTTCCGAACAAGACGACTTAACGGACGTCATCTATGCGCCCGATAGCGATCTTCTAATCGGGTGCGACTACACCACGCTCTATGTATTTGCCCCTCAAGGACTCAAGTGGAAATCAGAACGCGTCTCGTGGGATGGGATCGAGTTGGTCGATGTCAAGGAAAGTACGGTCAGCGGTTTTGTTCTCGATTTGTTCAACGATGTTGAAGGAGAAATAATGGCCCCAGCACAAAAAGTTCCCTTTCTGCTCTTCCTGGACGAATTGCACTTTGAATCGGAGATCGACGGGAGTTGGTTTAACGCCGATTAAGATTCAGGCGTTCTATCAGCATAACCTCGGTCGAGCCCCAGCTCTTGAATTTGGCGATGTCGAAAGTTCTGGGGCATGACCCATCGAATGCAACTAAGTTAAGCAAACCAGAAATGTCGTTTTCCGAATCGATGCGACTTGCGCTTGAGCAAGAGTTCGGCAAGGGCCAAGTCGTTGTAAACGAGCTTCGTGATGATTCAGGCGTTGTCGTCGTGCTGCCCATGCGCGATGATGGAAAGTCGAACGCTCAAATTCGCAATGCATCCGGAGAAGTTCGCTGCGAAATTGAAATCCCTGCAAGCTTCCGTGGCGGCAACGGGTTTGCGGACGCCTATTATGTGAACGGAGAGCTCACGGCAATATTCGTTCGCCCGGGGCGCGACTTCGCCTTCATCGTGGATGAGCAAACGGGGCGAATTCTTAAGTGTTACGAAACCAGGTAGCAACCGCTTGGCGCCACTGCCCAGAGACAGTGCTCTTCCGGCACTCGTTTATAGGTTGTCCAGGCTTTAATGGGTAGAAACGGCCGTTAGTGATAACAACGAAGACACTGGCTAAGGCCAGTGGCGCCCGTCCGCCCGGCCAATACCCGCACTCATCCCAGCAAAACCAACACAGCGCAGAGAGATCCTGATGGAACCTTCCTTTCGCCAATGGCTGATTGACCGCGATGAACCTGCTATCGACGACGCCTTCTTTGACGACGAGTGTCCTCATTTCTTTGCCGTGGACTGGCGTGAAGACCCTGCAGATTTCGTGCAGGCCTGTGGCGACTGCCTAGATGGCGCCGACGTCCGCGCCGATTGGCAAGGAGATCTGCTGTTGATAATTCGCGATGGTAACGAGACGACTGTCTCACTGATGGACGACGACGGCGATCAAGACCTCGCCATTCGCACCTTAAATGAGGCGCTTCAGCCCGACTACGAAATCCGGCTGCTGGCTTGCTCTCACGGAAGCGATACGGCAGGCTTCGCCGTGCTGCCGACTGCCGATTGGGAATCGCTGGACTCCGAACTATCGCAAGCGGTCAACGAGAACTTCGTCGCACTGGCGGCACTCCCCAACCTATTCACCGAAATGACGGAAGAGCACCTCCCGGAAGCGGCCCGCCTACGTTTTGAACGGATGATGGAACGCAATCGGCAACGGTAACTGCCTTGCGTTCGCCGATGTGAGGGAGTCCTAGCATCACGGTTGTCCTAGCTTATTTGCGATAAGTTCCGAGAACGAGTCGGCCAGCTTTACCGCTTCGTCATACCCAAGGTTGCAAGCATTGGCGAACAGCACGGGATAGTCTCCATCAATCGGATCGTCTCGCATGTCAAGCAAATAGAACGTTCCCCCGCCATCAAAACCGATGGGAGCGGATAAAGGCATCCAATGAGGAATGCTGTAGAAGAGCATGTACTGGCGAACTTGATTCGTAGTGAACAATGGATCGAAATCTCGATTGTCGCCTGAGAATGATCCACCGTTGGAATATTGCAAAAACGCTAGGTACGACTCGGGCAAGCGTCGATTAGGAAGCGGCCAGATTGCTGGGTTGAACGGAGGATCGAAGCTGCCTTCGCCCACGATGGCCCGATGTTCCGCATGCAACTCTTCGAGCTCTTGTGCGGTGAGTGGTGCGAATACGCTTTCGACGAACGCCGCTATCTCCGCATCGGTGGCGGGCGATTCTGGTTTGGCATTTAATCCTGGCGGCCACTGCATCGTGAGTCTCTGCGGTAAGAAGACTTAGAAAAGACGCCCAGGCCCCGTGACCACCACTTTGCGTGGCCATGCTTGTGTCGTCAAGTCAGGCAAGTTCTTTTTCCTATGGAATCGGTTGGCAACGTCTGGTTGGCATACCGATGGCAAGCCGCATTCATGGCTATGCAAGGCCGTGACCACGGTCCCCGCTTTACGCTTTCCGCTTTCCGCTGTAAGTCGTCCTCGACATTCGTCATTCCCACCATCCCCTCTTTTTGCTTGCCTGATTGCCTCGAATCCTGGTATAAATATGTCCAGGCATGCCGTGGGTTAACGCCTGCGCGTGAAATGCATGAATTTGCCTTTCACCGACCCCGTGGAGACGGGGAGTGATCTTGCCGCCGGGTGACTTTGCTCCTGGGCTGTTACGCCTGAGATCGTGGAGAGGAGCAAACGTAAGCCTGACGAAGGGACCAGTCGCCTGCGATTTTCGCGGGCAGTTACTGGCTGGGTCTTCGTTGACGGATACTTGCGCGTCGTTTTTGAGGACGTTGTTTGTTTCGGCGTACGCGCGGTGCGAGCGGGACGCGTTTGGCAGGCGTTTCTCTTGGAAAACGCCGGGCGAAACGAAAGGTCTGTGTTAGGAAGAGGTTGCGACGATTTCCGCCGGACGGCGAACCAGGGAGCAGAAAAAAAAGTGTGCGATCCAGTCCACTACGATTTAAAAAAGCGAAACGGTCCGGTCCAGTCGAAAACGATCGTAGCCCGAGTGCGCTAGGCCCCAGGAATGCGGCCGTTATGCTCCCGTGGTGCGAAGAAAAAACGAAATCGTCCAGTCCAGTCCGCAGCCCCAAGGGGGCAATCCAAAGTAGCCCGGGGTGGAGTCGTGGAAAGCGACGCAGCCCCGGGTCAGGAATCCGATTGAAAACGAAAGCCCTGAAGGGGGGCGCTAACGAGCGATGTACATGGTTTAAAAAAAACGGAATGGTCCGGTCCAGTTGGTCCGGAGTTCCGCAAAGCATGATCGAGGGGCCGTTTAGATCGCCCCCGTGGGGCTCACGCTTTGGTCGATGGACAAAACCCAGCGCTACGTCGCCTGCCGGCGACTTCGCACTGGGCTGCTTTAGCGGCGCCCCTTTGGGGCAGAGGAAAAAAAGAAACGGTCCGGTCCGGTCCCACACAGTTCAGCCCTGGAGGGGCGCCCTAACCTAGCCTGGGGCGAAGTTGCCCATCGGGCGACGTAGCCCCAGGAGTGTGCGCCTCGATGGTCGAAAGCCCCGGAGGGGCGATCCAAGAAAGAAGAACGGTCCAGTCCAGCGTCAACGATTGATTTTGCGAATCGGTCCTGGGGCTACGTCGCGTGGCGCGACTTCGCCCCAGGCTAGGTTGCGACGGCCCTCCGGGCCTGGGAGATTGGCGGCGATTGGGATTGGCGACGTTTGATGAGGCGCCAACCGAATGGTAAGGCATTTTATCGCTGCGCGACCCGCACGGGGATGCCGGACGAGCCGCTCTGGGTTTGAAAAAACGAAACAGTCCGGTCCAGTGTTGGCGGTTCGCGCGAACAGGGGTCAGGTCGCGTTTTCGCAGGCGTGGTTTTTCGTGGTGGAGCGGTTGGCGGCGAAAACGAGACCAGGCCCCGTTTCGCGAGTCACGTCTGGTTTGCTCATTCGGCCAGCGCCACCGTTTCCTCCAATTCGATGCCGTTCCCGATCGCTCGCTCAATAATATCGGCCGCCATTTGCGGACCGTTTAGGCAACTCATTTCGTCTCGCAGCTCGCCGGCTCGATGGCGAAACTTGGGATCCTTGAGAATCGTCATCAGGCCTTGGCGAATTCGCTTGGCCGAGGCCTTTCCCAGTCCCAACACGAGCCCGGCGCCGAGATGTTCGACGCGTCTGGCGACGCCGGGTTGGTCGTTGGTGATCGGCAGGCAGAGCATCGGCAAGCCGCGGGCGAGCGTCTCGAGCGTGGTGTTAAGGCCGGCGTGCGTGATGACGGCCAACGCCTTGTCGAGCAGTTGTAGTTGCGGCGCGTAGGGGACGACGATGACGTTATCGGGAATCGGAACATCCAACTTCGCGTTGGCGCTGCCGAGGGCAAGCACCATTTGTACATCCATACCGCGGGCCGACTCGGCGATCGCGGCGTAGACATGGCGGAGTTTGTTTTGCAGCGTCCCCAGCGAAGCGTAGACCAGCGGCCGGTCGTCGAGTCGATCCCACGGGAAGTCGACCTGGCTGTCTCGGCCTGTCGTGTGCCAAGGAGCGGTGTAGTGGAAGTGAGCAGGCCGCGGATGGTTGGGAAAATCGAAGCAGGCTGGCTGCTGCGCGATCATCGCCCTGCCCCACTGCTGATCGAGCTCGGTCAGCATCAGCGGACGAATAGCGCCGGGGCCGCTGGCCCCGGCCAGGCGATCGAACAGCGTACAGACCAGCCGATTGGCCAAGCCGTTTTTGAGTCGAGCGAGCAGCCCGGTTCGATAAGGCCAGTTCATCGGCGGCGGCGGAACCGAGCCGTGGAAGTGCCCCGCCAGGGCGTTGCAGACGACGACGTAGGGAATCTGTTGTTCTTCCGCGACCACGGCGCCGGCCGGGGCGACCTGGTCGACGACAAGCGCCTCGATCTGGCGCTGCTCGATGATTTCAGGCAGCTCGTCGCGAGTCGCCATCGAACTCCATTGAACCATTTTGCCGGTGTGCTTCATCGCGGCCAGGCCCGACAGCTCGCCCAGCTTGTCCCACCCGGCGTTGATCTGGGCCAAGTCGGCCAGCGGCGCCCAGGCCAAACCGGCTCGCGCGGCAAAAGGCTGGACTCGCGACGAACCAAGCAAGGTCACCCGATGACCTCGCCGAAGAAGCTCAGCCCCCAGGGTGGTCATGGGATTGAGATGACCATGCAGTTCCAGCGTCAACATTCCGTAATGCATACCGGCAAACGCTCCGTTCCGAGAGACTTGGACGATCGCCGACAGAGCCAATTCAGGGTTTGCCCTGCCGCCAATCTCTGCGAAGCGGGAAAGATTGCCGGATGCTACATGGAATTTATCAAGGACGCGAGAAATAGAGTGATATTCATGAAGGGGTTCCATCGCGAGGTTGCTCTGCGAATAATTCGATCGACCGAACAATCTTTCGATCAAATCACGCCGCAGATCGCTGGCGTCGGCGCTACCTTCGCGCGAACCCCACCGCCCCAGGCGCCCTCCGAATAGCAGGCACGCAGTTTCGCCGTCCCGTGATTGGGATTCACCAAAACTTCAAGCCGGCTTCGCTGGGAGTGGTGGGTGGTTACGGTTGAATGCGGCTGCTGGATAAGGGTGTTGAAATCGGGCGAAAAGGGGCGAATTGGCCGCTTTGAGCTGGTTCGCCTCGCAGACTCTTCACAAAATGCCTGCCATCCGGTGGCGAACGAGCTTGGTTGGAGCCTAACGGTTCGGCCAAGAAACGTTGCTGTAGAAATCGGGGATGTGGTATGCTGAGGGCCTGACTACGCTCCCCTCCTCACCCCAACGGGGTCGGAATCCAGGCCTACACAAGTCCTTTGATCGAGCCTAAGCGACTGTAGCTCAAATTAGGCAGAGCGTCCGTTTGACGGTTAGAGAGCGCCCCTGAAGGCAGCGTCCTTTGTGGGCCACGTCCGTTTTGACGGCCAGACATCGGTTCGAAACCGATCAGTCGTTATCGACAATAACCTCAGGGAGAGATGGATGTCGGCAATCCTCGAGCGCCCAACGCTCGTACTAAATCGAAACTGGCAGCCGGTTGGCGTCGCTTCGGTGGCCCGCTCGTTGACCAAGGTGTTTAGCGGTACGGCGCGGATCGTCGACCCGCTGAGCTATCAATTGTACGACTGGGAAGATTGGTCGCAGCTGGTCCCGAACAAGGACGAGCCGTTCATCTCGTCGCAGCGGTTGCGGATTCGCGTTCCGGAAGTGGTCACGCTGGTCAACTATGACCGCGTCCCGCGGAACACGGTCACGTTCAGCCGTCGTAACGTGTTCAAGCGCGACAACTACACGTGCCAATATTGTGGCGCGCGGCCCGGTAGCGAAAGCCTGACGATTGACCACGTGTTGCCTCGCGCCCAAGGGGGCGAGTCGAGCTGGGAGAACTGCGTGTTGGCTTGCGTCGAGTGCAACCATTCGAAGGCGAACCGCACGCCCGATCAGGCGAAGATGCCGCTCCACGCGATTCCGGTTCGTCCCCGCTGGTCGCCGGTTTACGCGGCCCGCCGCGTGCGGATCGAATCGTGGGCCAAGTTCATCAGCGAAGCGTACTGGGATACCGAACTGGGCGCCTAGACGCTTGGCTGAACTTACCGAAACGCAAACAGCCGTCCGAGCTTAGCTCGGACGGCTGTTGTTTTCTATTCTGGGTGGCGTTGCCACGTCTTCGTGGCAATGATGGTGCGCGGAAAAGTCGCTTGACCGTCCGCTACTCAACGCCCCACAAAATGGACGAAGCCAGACCGGAACTTGCTAACGCATTCATTGCCACGCGGACGTGGCAACGGCGCCCCGGCCAACAGCGTCGCCCGCTGCTACGTGTTATCCCGCCACGACCGGCGGCGTGGTGACCAGCTGTTGCGATTCCAGCTCGATCAGTTCGGCGTAGGCTTTCTGCACCTTTTCGTCGGCCATGATCGGCAGGTTGATCGCCAGGGCGCGGGTTTCGAGCCAGTACTTCAGACGCTCGAGTTTGACGATGTCGAGGTTCAGCTTTTCGCCCTTCTCTTTCAGCTCTTCCATCTCGGCGTCGAGCTCTTTGAACTTGACATAGTCGTCGTTTTCCAAGATCGCCTGTTTGACGACATCCCCTTCTTCCGCGATCAGGCGAGCCGCTTCCGGATGCCAGGCGCTGCCCAGGGACGGCCAGCGAACTTGCAGCATCTTGGCGACTTCGACCTTCGACTTCCTTTGCTCGGATCGTTTCCCGCGGATATCGTCGTCGATCTTCTTCTTTTCGTCTCGCAGACGCTTGATCGCTTCGTCGACCTGTTTGCCGCGATCGGCGCCGGTCAGCTCAAAGCGAGCGCTCAGCCCTTCGATCACTTCCCGCTCACAAGGCGAAGCGGTCGCCAGCAGCGCCGCGATCGGCGAATGGGTGCTCAGCAAACCATCCTTACCTTCGGTCGCCGAGTAGTAACGCAGCAGCGCGTCGGACGTACGGGTCGGAATATCGATCGTGTCGGCGGTTAGCACCGTGTAAGCGTGCGCTTCGAGCAGCGAGCATTGACCGTCGGCGTCGTAGTCGGGCTTGTCGACCGAATTGCCAGTGCGGGTCTCGCCGGTCAGCGCTTCATAGAAGTAGGAAGAGTATTCGCGGTACTCGGCTTCTTCGATGTTTGGCGTACAGCCGGCGGCGACGCGATCCGGCACCGTCGAAAAGAAACCGCAGCGAGCATGCTCGGCCAGACCATTCTCGGGATCACCCCCTTTAAAGATCATGTTGCCGAAGCCGCCGCTGAAGCACTGCACCATGACGGCGATGACCGGCATGTCGGCCGGCAACTCGTCCAGCTTCTCGGTCCAATCGGTCACCTGCATCTTGTTCGAGTTCCACAAGTGCGTGATGTTATCGACGAGCGGCTTTTCGCGTTTCTTCGGCTTCTCGTCTTTCTTCTCGTCTTTCTTCTCGTCTTTCTTCTCGTCCTTCTTCTCGTCCCCTTCCTCTTTGGCGTCCTCTTGCTTGCCGTCGTCCGTCTTCTCTTCGTCCTTGTTCTCGGCGTCGTCTTCCTTCTCCTCCTTCTTGACGCGGACTTCGGTCTCGGGCTTCCCTTTGCCGCCGTGTCCGGTGAAGTAGAAAATCAAACGATCGTCCTTGTTCAGCCGTTGCGCCAGGTCCTCCAAAGTCTTCTCAATCACTTCCGGTTCGGCCGCGCCGCCGACGCCGTCGATCTCGAAGTTGCGATAGTTGAACCGAATGCCGTTGCTGGGACCAATCATCTCGGCCAGCAGGGTCCGCACGTCTTCCGCGTCGCGATCAACGTCTTCGTACTGCAAGTCGGGCTGCGGATTGTCGCCGTCACCAAATAGAATCAGGTGCTCGTGCTTATCGAGCCCCAAGCGAGCGAGCGTCCGCTGAAAATACTGCACGTTCTTTTCGAGCGAGATCTGACTGCTCTTGGCGATCGGGCCACCGCCGACGGTCAGAAAGTGATCGGCCGCCTCGGTCGTCGAGGCGAACAGCGCGACGGTAGCGCAAACGGAGAAAATTGATGACAATCGAACCATAACTCTTCTGTCCTCGTGAAAGTCAAAATTTTTGACGTTTAATTCGTGCGCCATGTTGGCGCGCCACGAAGGGCGGCGACGATCCCAAACGGACGCCATCGCAATTCCACAACGAGACAGCTTCGATAGCGTCATCACTCAGAGAACTAACCAAGTTGGCCGCGAATAGTTTCGCTGAATCGAAGCCTCAACGAGCGATTCGCAGCCATGCCGTGCAACCGAAAAACGTCGCAAGGCAATCGGCAATTGTACTTGCCATTCGCGAGAAAGCGCGGACAGATCACCACAAAATGCAAAAAAGGTTAAGAGACGTTCGCGACGTCACCAACGGCGACCCTCGCCGCTCGGGTGACCATCGCAAACCAGCCCGATAGCTTTTCGTCGTTCGGCTGCGTCTTTCCCGACTCTGGATGCTGGGCGTAACAGGGCGCCCACGGCCGCGTCAGGCGAACGACGGCGTCCCCCAAGGCGATCTCGGTTCCCTCCGGCAAGTTGGCTAGGCCGAGCCCGCACACCGTGACGTTTTCTCCCACGCTCCCCGGTGGCGGCGATTGCCCGTCGATCAGAAGCCGCTCGTACATCTCGGCGTCAAACAGGCTAACCGCCCGCTCGTTCGTCTCATGTTCGATATAGCGATGCTTGTCGCCAACCACGCCCTGCGGCGTCAGTTCGACCACGCTAGTCGCATAGCGCGGGATTCCACCAGAGGCGGAGACGCAGACCGCAACGACTTTGCCTTGCTCGTTCATCCGCTGGCCACTTCCAAAAGACTCAAATACTGCGGCGGAACCTCGTCGGTCAGCCACACCTCGTTCGGCGTCACATAAAACAGATAGCCGTCGGCGTGCATCCGTCCCGCCGCGATCTGCAACAAGATAGGCTTGCCGCGGCGCTGACCGACGGCGCTGGCGGTCGCTTGATCGTGATGCAAGTGAACATGATGGCGGGCCATCTTCTTGAGCCCGGTCTCCAGGATGATCGCGACCGAACGTTCCGGCGTTCCGTGCAACAGGAACTCCGGCGGCGTCGCCGGTTGATAGCCGAGATCGACTTCGACGGAGTGTCCCTGGGTGGCTCGAATTTGGGCGCCATCTCCGGAGAATTGAAAACGCCGTTTGTCGTTCGTCTCCACGACTTCATTTAATTGCTCGCGCGTTACACGCTTCCCGCTGCGATTGATCGCCGCCAGTAACGTCTCGACGTCGATCCAACCTTGCTCGTCGAGTTCAACTCCGATCTTATCGGGCTGATGCCGCAGCACCAGACTTAAGAATTTGCTCGTTGACTTGAGCTGTTTCGCATCCATGTTTCTTTCCATTTCCAACTTATATGTCTGTACTGTTAACCAGCACGACGCCGCTCGCTTCCATCTGCTTCAGGGCGGCGGTCACATCGCCTGGTTGTAAATTGACGCCGCGACACGCGTCGGTGATCAGATAGACCTGATAGCCGAGATCAATCGCGTCGAGCGCCGTAAATTTGACGCAGTAGTCGGTCGCCAGACCGGCGACGTAGACTGCCGTTACCCCTTTCGCCAGCAGCCACGCATGCAATCCGGTGGCGTGCCGGCGATCGTTATCAAAAAAACCGCTATAGCTGTCGACCTGCGGGTCATCCCCTTTGTAGATGACATGATCAATCGCGGCGGCGTCCAGATTTTCGGCAAACTCACTTCCCGCCGAGTGCTGCACGCAGTGGTCGGGCCACAAGATCTGCGGCAGCCCATGCAGGTCAATCTGATCGCCAATCGCCTGGCCAAAATGCTGACTGGCGAAACTCTCATGCTCGGCCGGGTGCCAATCTTTGGTGGCGACCACCACATCAAAGCGATCGATGCAGTCGCTGATCACCGGAATGATCTGGTCTCCCTCGGGAACCGCTAGACTACCGCCGGGGAGAAAATCGTTTTGCACGTCGACCAATAGTAATGCCCGCATGGTTACTGCCCCTTACAACTCAAAGTGAAATCCGTTCTTGACCAACTGCTGGTACTTCTCGCGATCAAAGCGATAGAGCCGCGCCGCTCGATGCGAAACGTCTCGCTCCACTTCGTTCAAGTCTTCCAGCACCCCCAGACTCAGCGCCTTCTTGCGGAAGTTGCGTTTGTCGAGCGGCCGCCCTAACACGATTTCGTACATCCGCTGCAACTGCCGCAGCGAGAACTTCTCCGGCAATAGCTCGAACCCAATCGGTTGATAGCGAACCTTGCCCTGCAGTCGCTCTTGCGCCATCTGCAGAATGTCGGCATGGTCAAACGCCAGGGTCGGCAGATCGTCCAGCTCGAACCAGGCCGCCGCTCGGGCGTCGGTCGCCGCTTCCAGCTTGTGATCTTTCAGATTGACGAGCGCGTAGTAGGCGACCGTGATCACCCGCGTCCGCGGATCGCGATCGACGGCGCCAAACGTATAAAGCTGTTCCAGGAACAGCTCGTGGACGCCGGTCTCTTCCTGCAGTTCGCGAAGGGCCGCCTGATCAAGCGATTCCTCCATTTCGACGAAACCGCCCGGCAGCGCCCAGCCTCCTTCAAACGGCGGCGCGTCGCGCTGAATCAACAAGATCTTCAGCCCGTCGTCATCCAGGCCGAAAACGACGCAGTCGACCGTCACCGACGGGCGGGCATATTCGTAGACAAACGACATGACTTAATCCTCCTGTTCCAAGCCGCGTGCCGCCTGGATCATCCGTTCTCGCTCGCGGTACAGTTTCCGATCGAGTCCCACCGGATAACCGTGCGGATTGAGTAGCCGGCGGACGCTCGGGTGAAAGCGCGCCAGTTCGGTTTGCGTGCGGGCCTGCATCTCGGCCAGCGTCGGCGATTGGTAAACGATCTCGCCCTGCCGCACGATTGGTTGCAGTAACGTTTCGCACTCCATCGCCGCCGAGAGCTTTTTGCGGCGAGCCGGATCGGCCGGGTCGATGATTACCTTCTCGTTGGGCTCGCCCAGAAGTTCGTCATACATCAAGTCGCCGACGACGCGGCCATCACGCGAGTAACGTTTGACTTGCAGCCGCCCCGGAATGGTCGTCTTGATCCGTTGCTCCGAGAGCTTGATCCGTCGCTCCCATTCTCCTTGCTCGTTTTGGATCGCCGCCAGTTTGTAAACGCCGCCGAGCGCCGGCTGGTCGTAGGCGGTCGCCAGTCGTGTGCCAACGCCCCAGACCGAAATCTTGGCGCCTTGCTGTTTCAAACTTTGGATCACATATTCGTCCAGATCGCTGCTGCCGACGATCGCCGCCTCGGGGAAGCCTGCCTCGTCGAGCATCCGCCGAGCCTCGCTGCTCAAGTAGGCCAAGTCGCCCGAGTCGAGTCGAATGCCAACCATCTTGTGGCCGCGTTGTCGCAGTTCCTTTCCCGCTTCGATCGCATGACGCACCCCTTCGAGCGTGTCATAGGTGTCGACCAGGAAGACGCAGTTGTTGGGCATCGCCTCGGCATATTCGGCGAATGCTTGCGGCTCGTCTCCATACGCCATCACCCAGCTATGGGCATGCGTGCCGCGAACCGGAATCCCCAAAATCTTGCCGGCCAGCACATTCGACGTCGCTCCGGCCCCGCCGATGAACGCCGCCCTGGCGCCCGTCAAACCGCCATCGATCCCTTGGGCTCTTCTCAGACCAAACTCCAGGACCGATTCCCCTTGGGCGGCCTGGCAAATGCGGGCCGACTTGGTGGCGATCAAGGTCGAGAAGTTGATCAGGTTCAGTAGTGGGGTTTCGAGCAATTGAGCCACCAAGAGCGGCGCGGTGACCCGCACGAGCGGCTGGTTCGGAAATACAACAGTTCCTTCGGCGACCGCTTCCAGATCGCCGTTAAAGCGAAGCTGGGCGAGATAATCGAAGAACCCTTCCTCAAACAGCGGGCGATCGTCATTGCCCCGCAGCGTCGCCAGGTAGCTCAGATCTTCGTCATCAAAGCGAAATTGACGCAGGTAGTCGATCGCCAGCCCCAGTCCAGCCGCGACGGCATATCCCCCCTCAAACGGCAACTTCCGGAAAAAGAGATGGAATGTCGCCAAGCGATCGGCACGCCGGCGTTTCCAATAGCCATAGGCCATCGTCAATTGATAAAGGTCGGTCAGAAGGGCTAGCGACCCGCGATATACGGTGGGCAACATCAGTTTCGCCTCCAGCGTTTTGTTAGTGTATTCTATACACTATAGATACCGCGCAGAAGGCGAAAGGTTCATGGCGGATCGAAATATCGTGAAAAAAATGCGGCCTTCCTGGGCGTCACTCCTGTTGACGGTTTGGCGTAAGTCCGTGCAAAATCGTCCCTTTGAGTCGCGTAGGCAGTTTTTATCCTCTGCGAAATCCTGGTAGGTTTTCTCCATGTCGCTCGTTTTCCCCGTCGCTTCCCCCTTGGAAGCCGATCCCATGCACGAAGCGCCCCCCGAAATCACCGCCGACCTGTCGGACGACGGCGACGTGGATGACTACGATTCGTTTGACGACGACGACTTCGATGACGATTTCGACGAAGACTTTGAGGATTTCGAAGACCAGGAAGAACTGGGCGACGGCTTCGACGACAACCTCTTGGGCGACGACAACGATAGCGATGACGACGACGCCGACTTCTTCGAAGAGGACGAACAAGAGAAGGAGGATGAAGAGAAGGAGGAGGAGGATGACGACGACAAAGAAGGTGACGACAAGGACTAGTCGACTGCACTCCTTCGCCAAAGGCGACCATCATGGCGATCTATTCGACTTACTTTCTCTGCAAGCCGAATGAATTGCCCGCCGCGTTCCCCGGCTGGAAGCCGCCGCTTCCGGACCCGGTCGTTCGCACGCAGATCAATCCCTATACCCGCGAAGCGCACACCGTCACTTCGCAAGAGCCCGACTGGGACGACTTCGATCCCGATCTGGTCGACCAGCAGTCGCCCCAGGTCGTGGCGATCGAAGGGGATTTTCAAAGCTATCTAGAAAGCCGCCTTCCGTCGGTGGTCCGAGCGCTGCCGCACCGCTGCAGCAAAGGGCTGACCAATTGCGAGCTGGAGCCGCTGGTCGCCGCCGACTTGGGTGAATTGGAAGTCGAGCTGGAAATTCCGCTTTACGCCCATCCCCTCTTCTCCGCTTGTTTGAATCAATTCCCCGCTCGTTTTGTCGATCATCTGCGGACCGCCGATGAGCCGGAACTCGGGGATCTTGCGCAAGCTTGGGCCGCGCGGATGTCGACGCCCGACTACACGCACAATGTTGACGGCGAGCGGCTTTATGACGACTGGGACCCGGCCGATGCCCGCCGATTGATGACGCCCATCGTCGAGTTGGCCGTAGAATGTGCCGCCGGGCAGTCGCTGTATCTCATGAACGAGTGGTAGGGTTCGAACGAAAAAAGCCTCGCACGCAGGCGAGGCTAGTCTCGTATTTGGGTTGCCCTGCATTCGGCAGCGTCTAGTCGCCGCCAAAGCGGCGATTGCTGCTATTGATGCCGGCTCGTTCCAGCAGCGACTTGCTGAGAATGTCTTCCATTACATTTTCATCTGCTGGCGGCGGCCCGACGGCGCCCAACTCGGCAGGATCGTATTTCAGTTCGTAAACATGCTTGGCGATCGCGATCTTGTCGCTTGGATCGATCCGCTTCTCGCCGGTCTGGACCCGTTCTTTGTTGACCTTGGTGCCGTTGCGGCTGTTTTGGTCGAGAACGTACCAATAACCCTTGCTTACGTACAATTGGCAGTGGTTCGAAGAAACGTTGGCGAATCGGAGCACGATGTCGCAGGTCTCTCGTCGTCCTACCAACAAGCTTTTCTTCAGCAGGGGAATCGGATCCCCCCCGCCCACAGGAATGAGCTCTCCAAACATAGATGTTTGCCTCTGTTCTCTTTCGTCCCTTGGCCCACGACGAAAATGATTTAAGATAAGATGATTATTGGCCTTACGGATCACTCTAACAACTAAACAATTGCAGTCAACAATCCGTTGGTCGTAACTCCCCCCCTAAAAACACCAGACTGGCGACTCGCAGGGCATCGCTACTATTCGTATAACTTCTTTCTCCGCAAGAAGTTTGGCCAACGAATTCAAAAAGTTAGCGTTGACGCGAAATTTACTTGCCCCAATGTGGATGGTACCGTCGCCAAGGGTGGTTGTACGTTCTGTGACAATCGTAGCTTTAGCCCCAGCCGCCGCGTCCCGATCCGCAAGATCACCGATCAAATCGACGACGGCATTCGCCGCCTGAAGATGCGGTACAAAGTGGAGCGATTCATCGCCTATTTCCAGCCGGCGACCAACACCTACGCTCCGGTCGAACGACTCCGTCCGCTCTACGAACAGGCGGTCTCGCATGAAAAAGTGGTCGGTATGGCGATCGGTACCCGTCCCGACTGCGTCCCGCCGCCGGTGATGGACCTGCTGGCCGAAATGGCCGAGCGAACCTACCTGACGGTCGAGTATGGCCTGCAGACAATCCACAATCGCTCGCTCGACTGGATGAACCGCGGGCACCATGTCGACGCCTACTACGACGCGATCGAGCGCAGCCAGGGGCTCGGCTTCGAGATCTGCGCTCACGTGATGCTGGGCCTCCCCGGCGAAACGCACGAAGACATGATGGCGACCGCTAAGGCGATCGCCGACTCGCCGATCCAATCGGTCAAAATCCACAATCTCTACTGCGTGAAGAAGACGCCGCTGGCCGATCAGGTCGCCGCCGGCGAAGTTCGTCTGATGGAGTTGGACGAGTACGCGTCGACGTTGGTCGACTTTCTCGAACTGCTTCCGCCCGACATGCTGGTCGAACGGACCATCGGCGACGCCCCGCCTGATTATTTCGTCGGTCCGTCGTGGTGCCTGGACAAGCCGACCGCGCTGAAGACGATCGCCGATCGTCTCGAGGGTCGCGACACTTGGCAAGGGAAACGCTACGCCGGCAATCGAGGCGTTTGCGAGGCTCCCAGCGAGCAATTAGCCTGATACAGGTTCTTCGACTCCTCCTTCCCCCCTCCGTAGCGCATCGCCAGCCCGCCTGATGCGGCCCCATCATGAACATGGCGACTCCTGCAGAAACTTCTCCCGCCCCGGTTCAGCCGGGCGACTGGCGCTCGTTTCTGCTCGAAACGGCGGCGATCACGCTGATCTTCGCCCTCTATGTGGCGACGCTGGGGCCCGAGGTCAATGAGCCGCACTATCTGTGCAAGGCGAAGCACTACTGGAACCCAGACTGGCTGAAAAACGATTTTTTCTTGTCCGCGCCTGGCGCTCATTACACCTTCTACTGGACGCTTGGTTCGTTGACGCTGCTGTTTCCGCTGCCGGTCGTGGCCTGGATCGGCCGGTTGATCTCATGGCTGGCGCTGGCCGCCGCGTGGCGATATCTCAGCTTCACGCTCATTCCTCGCCGCTTGTGCAGCATCGCTACCGCCGCGATCTGGCTGGCGACCATGCACTATGGCCATCTCGCCGGCGAATGGTTGGTCGGCGGGGTCGAAGGAAAAACGTTCGCCTATCCGTTTGTGTTGCTGGCTCTAGCGCTAGCCCTACGAAATCGTTGGAATCCGGCCTGGGTATCGCTGGGAGGCGCTAGTGCGTTTCATATTTTGGTCGGCGGCTGGTCGGTAGTGGCGTTGTTTGTCGCCTGGGTTTTGATCGGGCGAAAGTCGACGCCCCTCTACCCGATGCTGACCGGATTGATGGGAGGCGGACTTATCTCGCTGCTGGGGCTGGTCCCGGCGCTGCTGTTGACCGCCGGTCTGCCCGACGAAATGCAGACGGAAGCCCACCAGCTGTACGTTTTTTACCGCTTGCCGCATCACCTAGTCGTCCACCGTATGGATTCGCTGCGGCAGCTTTGCTTTGCGACCGTAACCGCCGGTTGGGCGATCTTCGCCTGGTCGACGCGGCGGCAGCGCCCCTTGCAGTTGATCAACGCGTTTGTGATTGGCAGTCTGCTGATCGCCGTCTGCGGCGTCGTGATTGACCAGGTCTTCTGCTACTGGCTGGGGAATTTTGGTCTCGCAGCGAAACTGCTCCGCTTCTATTGGTTCCGGCTGAGCGACGTCGCTGTTCCGCTTGGGCTCGCCTTCAGCGTCGGCTGGCGGCTGTTTGTCGTCACCGAAGAGGATCGTCGCACGCTCGTTCGCCGGGCGTCGCTGGCGATCGTGTTGGCGGCGACAACAATCGCTTTGGGGATCCGCATCCAATCGCGGCTCGCTTCGCCGATGCCGCCCGCCGACGATATGGCGTCGGTTTCCGACTACAACCAGTGGCTGGCGATGTGTCGCTGGATTCGCACGAACACGCCGGCAAACGCCGCCTTTCTGACGCCGCTCAATCAAGGCACGTTCAAATGGAACGCCCAGCGCAGCGAGGTCGTCACCCACAAAGATGTGCCGCAGGAAGCGTCTAGCTTGCTGGGCTGGAAAGAACGTCGCTGGCGGACGATGCGGTACGAACGGCTCTCGAGCGAGCAAGTTCGGCTGTTGAGCCGCGACTACGGTTTCGGCTACGTTGTAGTCGACACCCATTCGCGCCCCGACTTCGCAGGCTGGGATTTTCCCCGCGTCTATCCGCTCGACGAGAACTCCGACTCGCCCTATGAAATCTTTCGCGTCCAATAACGCCGCCAGCGCCACATGGACGCGATCGCTCTGCGCCCAGCTTGGCCCTACCCTTCCCCAACAGCCGATCCCTGGTCCCTATGGCCCGCAGTTGGTTTACGCCCGGCATCATGGCCCGCCGCGGCATGACGCTCGTCTGGCTTCTGTGCTGATCCATCTGTTTCCGCACGATGGCGTCTGGTCGTTTCCGCTGGTGCGCCGGGCGGACGTCGGCGACGTCCACTCGGGGCAGATCGGGCTTCCCGGCGGAATGATCGAGCCGCAAGAGACCGCCCTGGACGCCGCACGCCGCGAGTTTGAAGAAGAGACCGGCGTGGCGATCGCCGCGGATCAGGTCCAAGGAGAGCTTTCGCCCGTCTTTATCTACGTCAGCAACTTCTGGGTGCGGTGCTTCGTCTCGTTCGGCCCCGAAATCACCCAGTGGTCTCCCTGCGATCGCGAAGTGGCCGAACTCCTGTTTCTGCCGCTAGGAGAACTCTGGAACGAGCAGATTCGCTCCACGATCGACGTCAACCGCCGCGGCCTGCAACTGGCCGGCCCCGCCCTGGAGATCGGCGATCGCCTCTTGTGGGGTGCGACCTACCACATCCTGATGAACTTCGTCCAGACGCTACGGGCAGGCCAAAGCGGCCAGGAAAACGCCGCCTGAACCTTGGGGGACTCCCCGTGTCTGAATTGCCGCAAAGTTTTATACTGAAACGAACTTGGGAGTAATCGCCACCCCCAGCGGCGACTTTGACGATTTGGAGAAAGCTCGAAACATGACCATTCGCGTTGGCATTCTTGGCGCCACAGGATACACGGCATTCGAACTAGCGAAGATTTTGCTGCGCCATCGCGGCGCCAAGATCACGGCGCTGACTACCCGCCAAGACGATCGCCCGCATGTTTCGTCGGTTCATTCGTCCCTGACCGGGCGGCTCGATCTCCATCTCGAAAATCTGTCGCTCGACGAACTGGCCGAGCGGTGCGATTGCATCTTTGGCTGCTTGCCGCACGCCGCGTCGGCCGCCGTTGTCCCCAGTTTGCTCGAGCGCGGCCTGAAGGTGGTCGACCTCAGCGCTGACTATCGTCTGCGCGACGTCGCCGTCTACGAAAAATGGTATGGCGAAAAGCATCCCGATCCGGCTCGTTTGCCCAACTCGGCCTATGGTCTGCCGGAACTGTTCCGCGACCCGATCCGCGGCGCCGAGCTGATCGCCAACCCTGGCTGCTATCCGACGGCTGCGACGCTGGCCCTGGCGCCGCTGCTGAAGAACGGCATGATCCAGCCGACCGATATTTTGGTCGACGCCAAAAGCGGCGTCAGCGGCGCTGGGCGAACGCCCAAGCTGGGGACCCTCTACTGCGAGGCGAATGAGAGTTTCTCGGCCTATGGCGTCGGCACGCATCGCCACATGCCGGAGATCGAGCAGAACCTGGAACAGGCCTCGGGGCAGAAGTGCAGCGCGATCTTTACGCCGCACCTGGTTCCGATGGACCGCGGTATTCTCAGCACTTGCTACGCCAAGCCGACGGCTCCGGTAACGACCGCTGAGGCGATCGCCGCGCTTCGCGAGTTTTACGCCGACGAACCGTTCGTCCAGGTCATTGACGGACTGCCGACCACCAAGAGCGTCAGCGGCACGAACTACTGCCATTTGACGGCCCGCGTCGTAAACGATCGAATCATTGTGATCTCGGTGATCGACAACTTGATCAAAGGCGCCTCAGGCGCCGCGGTGCAGAACTTCAACATCATGTATGATCTGGCGGAAACGACCGCTCTGGTCGACTAACTGCCTGTTGAAAAATGCCATCGCGGCATTTTTCAACCTCGCCGGGCTCAGAGCGTAGCTCTTCGCGGCTCGCAAAATAACGACTTACGTCGCTATTTTGGGATCGCATCCATGCGATCACGCAGTCCGTCGAGAAAATCAACGGACTGCTAACCGCCGGCGTCGGCGTTTCCTTGGCTCACCACTGCAATTCAGATAAGCGACGGCGATATGGACGAACCCACACAACAGATCAAGATTCCCGCTGGATTTCGCTTCGCTGGGGTCCACTGTGGCCTGAAACGCAATCCGAACAAGGAAGACATCTCCTTGATCGTCTGCGACAACCCGGCGACAGCCGCCGGCGTTTACACCACCAACAAGGTGTTCGCCGCCCCGGTCCGCAGGGATCGCAGCCGCACGCCGTCGGACAAGATCCGCGCCGTCATCACCAACTCGGGCAACGCCAACGCCTGCACTGGTGAGCAAGGTGAGAAAGACTGCGCCGAGATGGCCAATATCGTCGCCGAGCAGATCGGCGCCTCGGCCGACGACGTATTGGTAATGTCGACCGGCATTATCGGCGTGCATCTGCCGATGGAGAAGATTCGCAGCGGCATCGCCGCCGCCACGGGTCAAACCGGCGCCGAGGCGTCCGACTTTATCGCCGCCGCCCGCGGTATTCTGACGACCGACAACGGCAAGAAGATCGCGTCGCGTTCGGTGACCATCGATGGCCGCACCTTCCAGATCGCCGGCATGTGCAAAGGCGCCGGCATGATCGCCCCTAACATGGCGACGATGCTCGGCATCGTGCTGACCGACGCACCGCTGAGCGTCGACCAGGCCCAGTCGGTGCTCAGCCAGGTCGCCGACGAAACCTTCAACTGCATCCGGGTCGATGGCCACATGAGCACCAACGACTCGCTGCTGCTATTGGCCAGCGGCGCCGAAGGGGGCGAAACGCTTACCGACGCCCAGCTCGATCAGCTTCAGGTCGCCATGAAAGAAGCCTGCGAAGAGATGGCTAGGCTGATTCCGGCTGACGGCGAAGGCGCTACGCACCTGATCAAGATCGACGTCGAGGGATGCGCCAGCGTCGATGACGCCAAGAAGATCGCGATCGAAGTGGCCGACAGCCCGCTGGTGAAGACCGCGATCACCGGCGGCGACCCCAACTGGGGACGGATTGTCTCGGCCGTCGGCTATGCCGGCGTTACGTTCGACCCGCTGAAGCTGGAGCTTCGCCTGAACGACATCCTGCTCTACCAGGAAGGGACGCCGGTCCAATTCGACGCCAAGAACGTCTCGCAATCGATCAAGGGCTCCTTTGAAACGCACGTCCAGCTGACGCTGTTCGAAGGAGACGCCAAGGCCCGCGTCTGGGCCAGCGACCTGACGGTCGAGTACGTGAAGTTCAACGCCGACTATTCAACGTAGAATCGGGCGAAAAACCCAACACTAGCCCGCCAGCGCCAGGGCCTGTTGATTTAATCCAATTTTCCGAAATAGCAGCAGCCTTAGCGCCGCTCGACAAGTCGTAACGGCGCTTAATTGGTTGCAATTTTTGGGTTTGCGATTAAATCGACAAGCCCTGGCGCTGCGGGCTAGTATTTTCTCTGCTAGCACTGCTGTGCCCGCGGCGAAATCGCCCTGTCGCCATTCGGGCTATGGCGTTACACTTCTCCCTCAGCCGCCCGTTTTCTTCTTTACCGGCGGTGCCCGCTACGCTTGTTCCGCTTCGAGAAGGATGGATCGCACGATGAGTATGGAAGCCAATCCGCGCAAACTTTCGGTCGCCATGATTGTGCGTGATGCGGCCGACGCGCTTTCCACGACGCTCGACTCGATTCAGTCGATCGCCGACGAGATTGTCGTGGTTAATACCGGCTCACAAGACAATACGCTGGCGCTCGCCCAAACTCGCGGCGCCAAGGCGATTTCCCACCCCTGGGAAGATAGCTTCAGCGCGGCTCGCAATTTCGCCCTCAGCCACGTCACCGGCGATTGGGTGCTGTGGCTCGATGCCGGCGAAACGCTCGACGCCGACGATCTGCCGAAGCTACGAGCCTTTGTCGATCAGGAAGCCGAAACCGACCTGGCTTACGTGATGATCGTCAAAGTTCCGCAAACCGCCGGCGGGATTGGGTCGGAACAGATCGGCAAGATCCGCCTGCTGCCGAACAACGGCAAGATTCGGTTTGAAGGTCGCGTACGGGAGACGCCGCTCGTTTCGCTCGCCGAGTGCGAAATGCAACTGGCCGCCCTTCCCTTTCCGATTCGCCGTAGCAGCCACGAACATGACCCGCAGCGCAAGACCCGCAAGGCGGTTCGCGACGTCCAGCTGGTCAATCTTGAGATCCACGAAGTCGGTCCGAGCGCTCGCCTGTTGATCTGCATGGCCGAAGCGATGCAAGCCTTGGGCGATCACCAAAACGCGCTCACCTTCTATCAACAAGCGGGACAACTGGCCGAAGAGAACTCGACCGAATCGCTCGAAGCCTACTACGGGGTGCTGACTGCGCTGGACGAACAAGAGGACGGGCTCGAAAAGCAAATTCAAACCTGCCTGGCGGCGCTGGAATACTATCCGCTCGACGCGCAGTTGTTGTGCGCGATGGGAGGTTACCTGCAATCGCAAGGTCAGCTGGAACTGGCGACTCGCTCGTTTGAAACCGCCTACAAATATGGCCAGATCAATCCCGAAACCTGGCACATCGAAGACATCGACCAGATCGCCGTCTCTTGCTTCGCGCTGGCGAAGCAGCTGTCGGGCGAACCGGAGCGGGCCGAAGAGATCTTGAACGAAGCGTTGGCGGAACATCCGACGTCGATTCGGTTGCGGCGTCAGATCATCGACATGCACGTCAAATATGCCCGCCGTCCCGAGGCGATGGAGCACGTGCAGCAGTTGCCGGTCAATTTCCCGAATCGCGAAGCGTATCGCAGCGCTGTTCGCGGCGCGACAGCCGCCGCGCAAAAGAACTGGGTGGCGGCTCGCCCTTACCTGGAAACCGCCTACCGCAACGGCTGCCGCGAATCGCTTTGCCTGCGCTGGCTAAGCGTAACGCAGTTGGCCCTGGGACTGCAGGACGAAGCGATCGAGACCTTGAACGAGTGGCGTTCGATCGACGCGACTTCGCTAGAACCGCAACAGTTGCTCGCTTCGATCGAACAGGCGAATGCGACGGTCAGCATCCCTGGCGAGTCTCGCACCATCCGTATCGATACCAGTCCCGAAGCGGCCCGCGGCGCCCGCACCGGCGACTTGCCGGTCAGCAAACAACGGAATACGCCGCAGATCTGAGCTAAGGGTTGGCCGCGATAGCTATCGGGGCCGACGAAGTCGGTTGGAAGCGTCATTCCGCGGCCGATCATGGATCAGTCGCCGCCAATTCAAACGGAGTTGCAAACCGCTGATTTTCTTTGGCCGCAGGCTGATGCTTCCTGCGGCTGCGCCGCCCCGATAGCGAGAGCTATCGCGGCTATCCAGTCGGACGTCGTTAGTTACCGCCGACGCGCTTCAGCACCGTTTCCAGCGTTTGACGCAGCACCGTGCCGCTGTGACGCAGTTGCTGCACTTCTTTCGGCCAGAGGTCGATCTCGTAAGTGCCGACGACACCTTCGCGGCCCACCAAGGTCGGCACGCTGAGGGCGACATTGCGGATGCCGTAGCAGCCATTCTGGACGCTGGAGACCGGCAAGACCTGGTTCTTGTCGAGCGCGATCGCTTCGATCACGTCGCGGATGGCGATACCGACGGCGAACCCGGCGCCACCTTTCTTCTTGATCACCTCGGCGCCGCTGCCGCGAGTTCGGGTGAACAATTCGGTCGCTTTGTTGGGGTTCCAGCCCGGGAACTTGTCGAGCGGCAACCCGTTCACCGAGGCGTACGACCAGACTGGCAACATGCTGTCGCCATGCTCGCCCAAAATCAAGGCTTTGACCTGCGTCGGGGGCAGTTTCATCTCTTGGGCGATCAGGCTGCGGAAGCGGATCGTGTCGAGTTGCGTGCCAAGACCAATCACGCGGCTGGTCGGGAGATCGAGACGTTGTGCGGCCAGGTAGGTCAGAATGTCGACCGGGTTCGAGACGACGAAGCAAATCGCGTCCTTCTTCACGCCGGCGCCTTTGACGCTATCCAGAATCGACAGGAAGAGATCGACGTTGCGGTTGATCAGGTCCAAGCGGCTTTCATCCGGCTTGCGGCGCAAACCCGCGGTAATGCAGATCACGTCGCTGTCGGGGATATGCTCGTATCCGCCGGAGGTGATGATCTGATCGGCGACGCTGGGCGTGCCGTGCAACAGGTCGAGGGCGTGACCGCCGGCCAGGTCGGCGTTCAGATCGAGCAGCGCGATCTCGCGAGCGATGCCGCCGCACTGCAGCGCGAACGCCGCACACGAGCCAACCAAACCGCCGCCGCCGATGATGCTAACTTTCATGTCTCTTCCAACGTGTCAGGTGGGTGTTTTTGCGGGTGTATGATCGTGGCGATATTAGACATTCGTCATTTCCGAAACAGCCCGCATTCCCTTGCTTGCGCTGCGGGCTAGTGTGGAACCCTCGATTGCCTACGAGCGTTTCGCCAGTTCGGCCATCACGCGGGTGGTGATCGCTTGGATCAGGGCTTCCTGGTCGTTGCCGCCCAGGACCGGCGGAGCGGCTTGCGCCTTCGGGCCCATCGCCGGCGGAGCGGGGAACGCCTTCCGTTCGACCAGCGAATCTTTCCAGCTGTCGCGGAAGATGTCGTTGGCGCAGATGTCGCAGTCTTTGTACTCTTCGGTGTTCCGCGGATCGCTCCAACCCCAACGCTGCTTCAGGTCGAGCAGTTCGCGTTCTTTTTCTTCGGTGAAGTATTCGATCCGGCCCAACTGCTTCGCCAAGATCAGCATGCGGCAGTAGGCGTCCAAAATTTCGGTCCACCAGTAAGCCCGCTCGACCGTTTCGCCGTAGCTGACGGTACCGTGGTTGGCCAGCAACATGATGTTGGTCTTATCGACGAACGGCAGAATCGTTTCGGCGAACGCCTTGCCGCCGGGGGTTTCGTACTTGGTGATCGGCACGTCGCCCAAGAAGACTTCGACTTCCGGCAGTACGCATTGCGGAATCGGTTCGCGAGCCATCGCGAAGGCGGTCGCGTGCGGCGGATGGCAGTGGACGACGCTCTTCACGTCGGCGCGACGCTGGTAGATTTCCAGGTGCAGCAGCGCTTCGCTGGAGCGCGGCTTGCGGCCGGCGATCTGCTTGCCGGTCATGTCGATCGTGGCGATGTCTTCCGGCTTCAAGAAGCCTTTCGACTGCATCGTCGGCGTGCAGAGGATTTCGTTCTCGCTGATGCGGACGGTAATGTTACCGTCGTTGGCGGCGGCGAATCCTTTGTTGTAGATCCGGCGGCCGATTTCACAAATGTCTTGCTTGATACGGTGAACGTTGGTCATCGCTTCTCTGCTCGCTTGGTGATGGAGACAGGTTCGCTAGTCGATTGCGGGGCGACTAGCCCGTTATTGGTCACGTAAATGGACGGTGTCGAGGATCGCCGCGTTGTAGGCGTCGACCGGCTTAAACTCGGGATAAAACGGCTGGGCCGCTTCTCCCCCTTCGCTGAGCGCGATCTGCTCGCCGACGCCCGTCGAAGATGGGTCAAAAACCACCAGGAACTCATCATCGAGCGGATCCTTCTCGCCGCGCAAATGCGAAAGCAGAAGCGGAACGGCCAGTTTGAGCTGGGCGCCCTGCAAGCTGGGGTGGACGCGGGAGAGCGTCACCTTGCCGACGATTTCTGCGATACGCATGAGTTCTAAAATCCCAAGCGGTTACTTAACTGCCTGTTGAAAAATGCCCTCGTGGCATTTTCCAACCTCGCCAGGCTCAGAGCATAGCTCTTCGCGGCTCCCAAAATAACGACTTACGTCGCTATTTTGGGATCGCATCCCTGCGATCCAGCAGCCCGTTGAGAAAATCAATGGACTGCTAAGGCTTCAGGGCCGCCGGTGCGGCGACGGTCTGATGCCGATGAATCGTTTCTAAAAACAGGGCGATCTGGTCGCGAGCAATCTTACCCGGATCCACCGCGATCACGTTGGCCGCCGTTTGCGGCAGCACGCGATCCAAAGCGTCGATTGAATCAACCGACGCCGCCCGCATCGTTGCATCGCGATTCGCCGCACAACAAGCCGCCTCGGGCGACTCGGTCAGCAGAATCACAATCTTGTCTTGTTTCACCGCCAAGGCGGCTTGCTTGACCGTTGACGTCAAATCGATAAAGACGCCCACAGGCCCTCGCTCGCGCCACGACATCACGCCGCTGGCGTTAAAAGCCAACACTTCGACCGGCTTCTTGGCCCGCTTGGCCGCTTCGCTGTCGCGAAGCAGTCGCACGCCCTTCTCTCGCAGCTGATCGCGAGCCGCCGGAGTCACGATCGCTTTGGGGGAAACGACCAGCGACTTGGCGCCGCCGATCTTTCCTTCCAGCGTCTCTACCGTGACCACTTTGTCGGCCAGCGCCACTTCGCTGCCGTCGCTCGAAATCTCGACGCTCGGAGCAAGCTGCACGCTGGTCGCTGCCGGACTCTTCTCGAGCGCACGTACCTGCTGGACGACCAGCCGCACAATGCGATCAACTTGTTCCGGGCTCAGTTGCATGTTGGTCTCTAAACGTCTCGTCTATTCGTCTGCGATTCCGATCACCGTCCAGCGAACCGGCGTCTTCGGGAAACCCAACAGCTCGCGGGTCGCCTGACCGTCGCTGGTGATCATGACGGTTTCGCCTGGCCCGGCGCCGACCGCATCAACCGCCAACAGCGGATACCCATCGGGCGTTTCGCCATCGGCCATTTGCGGTTGCACGACAAGTAGCTTCCAGCCTTGCATCGAAGGATGCTTGACTGTGCTGGTCGCCGTGCCGACTACCTTCGCCAGATTCATCGTTGTTAGCTCTTGCCCGGGTGACCGAGGATGCACAAATCGTCAATCAGCGAGCAACGGCGTTCACGCGTAAACGTGAGCGGCGTCGTCACCCCTTCGCCGGTCGGCGTGGCGATCGAGAACGAGACGTAACCCTCGCCTCCCAAGCCCAGCGACGCCATGCAGGGTCCATTTTTGACGAACAGCGTCGTATCCATCGCCCGGCCCATGCGGGTCATGTTGCGAACGTCGTTGGAGTGAATGATCGCCGTGTGCCGGAAGCCATGTTCATAGTATTTCGCCTTGTCGATCGCTTCTTCCACATCGTGGCAGCGAACGAACGGGACGAACGGCATCATCTGCTCGACCGGCACGAACGGGTTGTGCTCGTCCGTTTCGCCGTAGACCAGCTCGACGCCGGGGTTGATGCTTTTGCCGGCCGCTTTAGCCAAGACGGCGGCGTCCTTACCGATAAAGTCTTTGGCGGCGACCATCTTCTTCTTGCCGTTCACTTCGACTTCCGAGATCGCCACCTTGGTCAGGCGATCAATTTCAGCGGAGTTCAAACGGACGGCGCCGGCTCGATCCATCGCCTTCATCAGGTCGTCGAAGACCGAGTTGACGACGAAGACTTCTTTCTCGGCGATGCAGAGCAGATTGTTGTCGTAGGCGGCGCCTTGAATAATGCAGCGAGCGGCGCGATCGAGGTCGGCGGTTTCGTCCACGACGACCGGCGGATTGCCCGGCCCGGCGACGACCGCCTTTTTGCCGCTATTGAGCGCCGCCTTGGCGACCGCAGGACCGCCGGTGACGCAGATCATCGCCACGTCGCGGTGATGGAAGATGATATCGGCCGATTCCAGGGTCGGCTCGGCGATCACGCAGATCAGGTTATCGATGCCGAGAGCGCGGAAGATCGCTTCGTTGTAGCGACGCACTCCTTCGACCGCGACCTTCTTGCCGCCGGGATGCGGGTTGACGACCAGCGTGTTGCCGCCGGCGATCATGTTGATCGCGTTGCCGGTGATCGTCGGCAGCGAGTGGGTCACCGGCGTGATGGCGCCAATCACGCCAAACGGTGCATGCTCGATAATCGCCAGGCCATGATCGCCGCTGTAGACTTTGCTTTCGAGGAACTCGACGCCGGGAGTCATCTTGCCGAGCGTTTCGAGCTTCTCGATCTTGTGCGGCAAGCGACCGATCTGCGTTTCGTTCATCTCCATCGTGCCGAGTTCGACCTTCTGGTCCATCGCAATCTGGCGGATGATGTCGATGACTTGCTTGCGATCGGCGATCGTCCGTTCCGACAGACGCTCGAACGCTTCGCGAGCGGCGCTGACCGCTTCGTTGGCACATTCAAAAATGCCGCGGCGTCCGGTGAAGCCGCTGGTAGCGGCCGGCGCCTGACCGACTTCGGCCAGCACCTGCGCGACGACGTTGCGGATCAAGGATTCGTCGATTTGCATGGCGAAAACTTTCGTTATCGTGGTGCGCGGCCAAGCCGCGCGGGGTGTCGCTGTGTGGGGGAAAACTACTCGTCCGAGTCGGCCTCGGGTTCGGCCTCCGGCTCCGATTCAGGCTCCGGCTGTGGCGGAGGTTCCGGCTTGGGCGCCGGTTTGGCCGCCGCTTTCGGCTTCGGCTTTTTCGCTTCGACCGGCGGCGTTTCTTCCGCCGGCATCTCTTCTCGCGAATAGACGCAGGCCGCATCGATGTGAGCCTGGTCGACAATGCCAACCACCACGCAATCGATCGGCAGGCTCTTCGTCTCCGGCGTCAGCCGGGCGCTGGAGCCTTGCGTGATCAGCACGAAGTCGCCGACCCCCGATCCGAGCATGTCGACCGCAATGAAGGTTCGTCCGGTCGTAACCAGCTTTTTGCGTTCGCTTGGCTCTAAGCGGTACGGTTCGACGACCAGCAACTTATTGCCGACCATCGAGTCCACTTTTTGCGTGGCGATGACCGAGCCGGTCACTTTCGCGATGAACATCGATCAGCTCTCCAACAGTTGCTTGGTTTGCCGGGCCACGATCAACTCTTCGTTGGTCGGGATAACCCAGATCTGCGTTTTGCTGTCATCGGCGTGAATGGCCGACTCGCCTTTGGCCGCGTCGTTTTTCGCCGCGTCCAGTTCGATTCCAAGTTCGCTCAGGTTCGCACAAACGTCAGCCCGCACTTGCTTGCCGTTCTCCCCGATTCCGCCGGTGAACACGATCGCGTCGACTCCGCCCAGCTCGACCAGCATGCCGCCCAAATAGCGGCGGATCTCGCTGATATAGACGTCGATCGCCAACTTGGCGTCGGCGCTGCCTTCGGCGGCCGCGTTCTCTAGGTCCCGCATGTCGCCGCTGATCCCGCCGCTGATCCCAAGCAGACCGCCATGGCCGCCAAGATAAGCGAGCAGTTCTTCCAGCGACTTGCCGGTCTTGTCCATCAGCATCGGTAGGAAGTAGGCGTCAAAGTCGCCGACCCGATTGTTTTGCGGCAGCCCCGTTTGCGGGCTCATGCCCATCGTCGTTGCGGCGCTTTGCTTGTTGCGGATCGCACACAAGCTGCTGCTGCCGCCGAGATGGCATGAGATCACGCGGAGGTCGTCGCGTCCCAATAGCTCGGCCGAGCGAACGCCGATGTAACGGTGGCTCGCTCCATGAAAACCCCAGCGTTTGATTTGGTACTGGTCCGACCACTCTTTCGGAATCGCGTAATAGCGAAGCCGATCGGGAATGGTTTGATGAAAACCGGTTTCAAACGCCGCTACCAATGGAATCTCGGGAAGCTTCTCTCCCAACAAACGCATTGCGTTGATGTAAGGAGGATTGTGCGCAGGGGCGACGGGGCTCATCTCCGCCATCGCTTCCAGCACGTCCCGCGTCACTCGTTGTACGCCCGACACGCGTCCGCCGTGGACCGCCTTGAATCCGATCGCGGCGACTTCGTCCGCCGATTTCAGACAACCATGCTCGGCATCGGTCAGCTGCGACAGGCATTGCTGCACCGCCACTGCGTGGTCCGGGACATGCGCGGTTCGATCTTCCTTCCAGTCGCCGATCTCGACCGAGCACGAGCTTTCGCTGCCGCCGATGCGGTCGATACCGCCGCGGGCCAGCTGGGTCTCGCTCTCCATGTCGTATAGGCGGTACTTGAAGCTGGTCGAACCGAGGTTGGCTACCAAAATCTTCATGGCGTAAAGGCTCCTTCCTGTGCGTACCGGGTAAAAAAACGAGCGTCGTACCTTGTTGCGACTTAGCTGAAGTAAGCGTCGACCAGACCGTCAGCCGGACGCGGAATCACGTGGCTGCCGACCAACTCGCCAACTTGCTGAGCCGCCGAGGCGCCCGCTTCGACCGCCGCGCGAACGCTACCGACGTCGCCGGTGACGACCGCGGTGATATAGGCGCCGCCGATGTTGACGCGCTTCGTAATCGTGACATTGGCGGCCTTCGCCATCGCGTCGGTCGCTTCGACCAGGCCGACCAATCCCTTGGTTTCAATCAGACCAATTGCAGTTTGCATCGTTTTCAATTCCTGTGGGGAATGTTCGTGAGTGGGTGGGGAGAGACTAGCCAGCCGAACCGCCGTAGGTCACCGAGGGGGGCAACACGACCGTCAGATCGTCATGCGGACGCGGAATCACCTGCACGGCGACCACTTCGCCCACGCGACCAGCCGCCGCAACGCCAGCGTCAGTGGCGGCTTTGACCGCAGCGACGTCGCCCGTCACAAAGACCGAAACCAAACCGCTGCCAATTTTGTCCCAGCCGACGAACTTCACGTTCGCAGCTTTCATCATCGCGTCGGTCGCCTCAACGAGGGTGATAAAACCCTTCGTTTCGATCATGCCCAACGCTTCCATTGCCTTCGCCATGGGGTGTCTCTCCCGATACAAAAAACAGGAAACGAAATTTCAACTCGCCGCGTCTGCTGTCGCTTGGCGGCGTCACATTCAACTTGTTCTAAAAAAAGGTCCGCGACCGACCAAGCTTCGTCATGGTGCAGTCTCAATTTGGCCGGTGCGGACGTAATTCGCTTTGCCGGATCAAAGCCTTGCGCTTAGTGCTTTTTGCACCCGCACGGCTCTTGCTTCACCAGCTTGATTTCAGTCGCTGCGTCCAAGTTGCAGGCGTTCCCCTCATCGGTATCGAGGTGAACTTCCAGCTTGCTGACGTCATCGGCCCGCACTAGCAGGTCTTCAAACGTCGTCGTGCAGCCGTTGGAGACGATCCGCAGGTTGACGCGATCGCCATTGGCGACGCCATAAGCCTGCGCATCGCGGTTGTTCATGTGGACGTGGCGTTCGGCCCGGATGACTCCTTCCCGCAGTTCGACCACGCCTTTCGGACCAACCAACACGCAACCAGGCGTACCGGCGATCTTGCCGCTGGCGCGGACCGGCACGTCGATCCCCAGCGAGATCGCGTCGGTAAAGGCCAATTCGACTTGGCTATAGTCGCGGGTCGGCCCCAAGATGCGAACCTTCTCCAACATGCGGCGACGCGGACCGACGACCATCACGGTCTCTTCGGCGGCGTAAAAGCCGTCCTGGTACAGGTCCTTCATCGGGGTCAGCGTGTGGCCGGGGCCAAACAGCGTTTCAACGTCGGCGTCGGTCAGATGAACGTGCCGCGCCGAGATGCTGACGACCAACTTGGACGGCTCACCCGCAGCCGGAGCGGCGGCGGCCGGCACTGCGTTGCCAGCGACAATCTGGCGAACGATTCGTTCGATCGTCGTGCGATCGAGAGTCGGAGCTTGCGTCATGGGAGGGCGCTTTAAAATCGACGGGGGTTACGGTGGGTTTAGCGTACGGCCTCGGGCGGCGTCGAGCTGTCGGCGACGATCGTATCGATCCCCGCCGTCTGCAAAACTTCGAGCCAATCCGGCGTGATTTGGTCATCGACCACCAGGCGGTCGATCTCATCCAGCGGACATTGGTGAGCCAGGCTCTGCCGTCCAAACTTCGTACTATCGGCGACGATGATCACTTCGCCGGCGGCGCGGACCATCGCTTGTTCGGTTTCGACCAACAACAGGTTGCTGTTGTAAAGTCCTTGCTCGGTGATGCCGGCCGTGCTGAGGACCGCCCGCCGAGCGTTTAGTTTGGCGATCATCTCGGTGGCGTACGGTCCGACCGAAACGCCGGTTCGGTTGTGGACGTAGCCGCCGACAAAAATCAAATCGGTCGTGCTGCTGGCCATAAACAGGTTGGCGACCGGCAGCGAGTTGGTGACCACTTGCAGCGTTCGTCCGACCAGCAGCTGAGCCAGCTCGTAGGTCGTGCTTCCGCCGTCTAAAAGGACCGTGTCGCCATCTTCGATCAACGTGCTCGCCGCGCGGGCGATCTGCCGCTTTTTCTCCCACTGCATTTCTTGCCGGAGCTCAAAATGCGGGAGATTGGGGGCCGGGCCGGTGTAAAAGACGCCGCCATGCGTCCGCTTGGCCGAACCGAGGTCCTCTAACGAATCTAGGTCACGCCGGACCGTCGATTCCGAGACTTCCAGCTCGCTGGCCAAATCTGGTAGCGAGGCGAAGCCGCGCGACCGGACCAGCTCTAACAGTCGTGCTCTCCGCACTTCCGCTTGCATCGTCTGGAGGTCCTCAAGGGTAGCAGTTTATCGTCTTTCTTTACTCGACCTAGATTATGCATTCTCTTCTGACGAAAAACAATCAGTACGTGAAAGAATTCTCTCAAACACAGAAACTTAGCGTTCACGAAACGCTCATATTGGCGCAATCCCAAGTGCTAGCAACACTTACAGAATTAAAAATGGGAACTTCAGTCAAAGAATAACGCCGACATGACCGCTGGGAACGCCAGAATGGCCAAGATCCGCCAAATCCGCCTGGCGGTTTTCTTTCACGGGTTATGCCGAATTAGCCGGCGGCGACGGCCGATAGAGCCTGTTGTTGGTTCGCCGCCAGCAACTCTTCCACGAGCGCAAAAAGGTTCTCGCGCCAAAGTAAACGCCGAAGCAGATCGCCGCGCCAACGCGTTGCGACAATGCCCGCGCCGCCAGGTAATTCATTCCGCCATTCAGCGCGCCAGCGATAGCTGGGAAGATGACGTCGACGAAGTAGCCAGCTAGATAGATGGCGAGTACGACGAATCGAAGTATCGCGGCCAACAAGATCGCCAATAGCGTCCAAGACGCGAATGCCGCACCACTTGGTCGATAGGCGGGTCGCATGATAAACCTGACAACGATCTTGCGGCGATGAGGATTTTCGACAGACTCGCCGACAGTCTCCCCGGATTCCCCGAGATTTGCACTTCCCATGTCTTTGCCAGTCGACTTGACGAAGCGATTGTCAGCACGGCCTAAGCCAACACGCGATGGCAAACATTCTGTCATTACCTTTGCAGACCGCCCCAGCATCGAAGATTGGCTCCGCCTCCATAGCGAGAGCTTCCTTGGTGGACGTGCCCCATGGCCTGAGACGAGGTTCCGCCGCGAACTACTCGATCGCCTCTGGTTCTCGCCCGAGCACATGTGGTGGGCGATCTCCAACGACGGCGACCGACCGATCGGGACGATCACGCTGGAAGTTGACGGCGACGCGGGGCAGATCCACTGGCTGATGGTTGATCCGGCGGCGCGTCGATCGGGCGTCGCCTCGGCGCTGCTGCAGGCGCTCGAAAATGCGGCTTGGGACGCTGGCGTACGACAGCTTTCGGCCGAAACGCTCTCGACCTGGGCCCCGGCGGTCGCTTTTTATCGTCGGCATGGCTATCAAGCCCCGCCGATTGCCGATCGGGCGAAGTCGCGTTAGAGTACGTTTTTCCTGACACTTGTTTGATTCCAGCTGAGAGCCCTATGTCCGAACGTAAGCACATCGCTCACAACGTTTTCTTTACCCTCAAAGACCAGTCGGTCGAAGCGAAGGAAAAGCTGGTCGCCGAGTGCCACAAATACCTGACCGGGCACCCAGGCTGCTTGTACTACTCGGCCGGTTTGCTAACGCCGGAACTCGATCGCCCGGTCAACGACCGCGACTTTGACGTCGCGCTGCACGTGATTTTCGATTCGCTCGAATCGCAAAACGCCTACCAGACGGCGGAACGCCATCTGGAGTTCATCGCCAACAACAAGGAGACCTGGGAAAAGGTTCGCGTCTTCGACTCGACTGTCGGCAACGGTTAGTCGCCGTGCCGCGCACGATCGAAGAACTGAAAGCCCGAAAGCCGGCCCGTCGCGGTAGCGAAGTGCCGGCCGACGTCTTGAGGGCGATGAACGCCGGGCAGATCGAATCGCGCAACCTAGTCGAATGGCTGATCATCGACCAGGCGAAGCTGCTCAAAGCGATCTTGCCGCAAATCGGCCTGACCGACGCGGCCGCACAAAAGTCGCTGCTTAAAGAGGCGCGGGCGCTCAGCGAATCTGGCATCATGCAGCGCTGTAGCGGCATCGGCGCCGCGTTTCATCAGACGCTCGGGGGCGCAAGAGAATCGGATGCGATCTTCGCAGCCATGACGCAGCACGCCAGCGACACGGTGCGCATCTGGGCCGCATTCGCCGACACGGCCAATCCCAAGCTCACCTTCCCGCAGCGACTGAAACGGGTACGCAAGTTCGCGATTGATCCGAACGCCGGGGTGCGCGAAATCGCCTGGATGGCGGTACGCGCGCCAGCGTCTGACGCGCTGATCGACGAGGTCCATCGCCTGCAACCGTGGGCCGAGAACAAGGATCCGTTCGTTCGCCGGTTTGCGATCGAAGCGACACGTCCCTGCGGCGTCTGGTGCGCGCATCTCAAACGGCTGAAGGAAGACCCGACGCCGATGACGGAATTGCTGGACGCGTGCCACAGTGACGACGCGAAGTACGTGCAAGACTCGGTCGCCAACTGGCTGAACGACGCCAGCAAGTCGCAGCCTGACTGGGTGATCAAGACGTGCGATCGCTGGACGGCCGAATCGAAGACGCCGCAGACGAAAAGAATTGTCCATCGGGCGCTACGGACGTTGCGGAAGAAGAAATAGAGAAAGATCGCCTAGATACCGTATGCACTGCTAGACAAGCCAGCAGTGGCACACGTTGAAAGACATGCTCATCCAAAAAAACTCGGCAAGCAGCGTACCATGGCGCGACCAACTCATGACAAGCCGATCTCGCCAGACGAACGACAACTTGCCGAGCGGCTAGGTTTCGTCACGGGCAAATGGTATTGGATTCGGCGGAGCGACGGCAGTTTGTCTCCCCACCTGTTTCATCGCATCGAAGTCGACGCCCAGGGAAACTACGTCGGGCAGTTTTTCGTCGGTAGTTTCTTGCGCAGATTCCCGCTAAGCGCGGCGGTCGGCGAGGCGACCATGCCGCGCAAGCGGTGAATCTTACGTGCCGCTGCTCTAATCGCGCATCGCTCGCAGGATCGAATCGTCCGAGATGCTGCGCTGCGCCGTGCGGCCCAGATCGTCCAGCGAGCGGCGCTGGCCGACATTGTTCCACGCGTTGACTTCGTTCAGCTCGGGCATAATGTCGTTGAGCTGATCGACCAACGTTTCGGCCATGATGCGAACGCTCGATTCTTTGGAGCGTTCGAGGATCGCCTTGGCGGTCTTCATCACGCGAACCAGTTTCGCCCGTTGCCGAATTGGAGCCGAGAGATCGCACTCCGGCTCTTCCAATAGATCTTGCACGGGGACGTCCAAGGCCTGGCTCCAGCGATAGAGCTGGGTCAGGAGCAAATCAGACGTCTCTTCCTCTTCGTCGCGCACTTGCGAAGAGGTGATGCCAAGCCGTCGAGCTGCCGTGCGGAGCGATACGCCTTGTTCTTTGCGCACCTCCCGGATTCGATGCAGCGGCCTCTCAGGCTGCGTCCGAATGCGCGGAGATACAAAGGCCAACGAACCGCGAGTCAGTTCGAAAGGAACCGTTGCCATAATCTGTCCTCCCTAAGTTCCGGTGACGCCGAAAGGGAGAACGAAAGCAAAGATACAAGTTTCCGACCGCGCAGCAACATCGTTCCGAACAAGTCGGAATGGAAAAAAATTGCCCGATCGATTGGAAATTGAACTCTGTTCCGCTAACCCGCCGCTACGCCAATCAACTGTCCTGAGTCGTTTTGACCGCGTATTCGACGTCTAGTTTTTATCGGGAGCCGCTTTTTGATGAGCCTCGACCTGCGGCAGACGATTCTACAGCAAGTACTGTACGACCCCCGAAGTGATGGGACGCCTGAGTAACCCTCCAGGCACGAAATAAATCCGAAAGTGCCTCTTTTAGGAAGAATGGACCTGGAAGTCCTCTTTGGCGATTCTAGATTCTACCGGAGATGGCGGATCAATTCAAGAAATACTTATCCGCTATTTTCAAATCGATGCCACAAGCCGACGCCTAGCGCAGGCAATTCGGATGTTAGTTTTTTCCCAGATTTATTCGCCTAGAGCGAAATTGCCGATCTTCCGCAGGAAGTTGGGGCGCGGCATCAGGTCGGGCGAATGCGCCGGGCGTTCTTTCTTGACGTCCGAGCCCCACTGCATCAGCCGCTCGAGCAGGTTCTGGTCGATCCCCAGACCGGGGCTGCTCGGAACTTGCGGCGCCGCCGCGACCGGAATGGCGGCGTTCTCTTGGTGCATCTGCCACATCCCCACCAGGTCGGCTTCGCTGACCGGCTTGCGGGCATCATGAATCAGCACCACTTCTCCCACCGCCTGCTGACTGCCGGTATCGACCGCCGAGGCGATTCCACGGCAGCGGGCGTGGCGAAGTACTTTCACCTGCGGATACAGGTATCCGAGGTCTTTGGCCACTTCTTCGGTGTGGTCGGTCGATCCGTCGTCGACGATGACCAGCTCAAAATGGTCGGTCAGTTCCGGCAATACGTCGAGCAGACGTTCGACGTCGCGCGCCAGCCACTGCTGCGCGTTATGAACCGGCATGATTAGGCTCAGCGACTTGTCCAACGTCTCACCTCTCTTCACTCGAGTCGACTTCGTGACGACACTTCTAACCGGGATTCGTTCCACAGCGGGGCGCATTGTCAGGCCATAGCGGCGTGATAGCACCCACATTGGGAAAGATCGGCGGAAGCGCGGGGCTTTTTCAATCTCCCCGTTTCGCGCTTGCTTAGCCGGTTCGTGCCGTAAAGTTGGGTTGTGACGTTTGCAAAGGGGTAAACCGCGAGTCTGCCGCCCGTAGACTAGTCGGGGCCACGCAACAATTGAGCGACCCTGTTGACCCGACATCGATTCCTGTCGAAAACTGAATCGAGTAGCACTTATTTATCTGGAAAGCCCGCGATGTCCATTTCCCTGCCCCGAGAACCTGATTTCGCCAAAGCGGGCGGACTGGTCCCCGCGATCGCCCAAGACGCCGACAATGGCGAGGTCTTGATGATGGCCTGGATGAACCCCGAGGCGTTTGCCGAAACGCTCGCTACAGGGCGAGCCGTCTACTTCAGCCGCAGTCGCGGCAAACTGTGGCGCAAAGGAGAAGAAAGCGGGCACGTTCAGACGGTCGTCAGCATCTTCGTCGACTGCGACGCCGATTGCCTGTTACTGAAAGTGCGGCAAGAAGGCGCCGCCTGTCACGAAGGATATCGAACCTGCTTCTTCCGCCAGATCGGCCAGGACGAAACGATGATTCTAGGAGAGCGGCTAGTCGATCCGGCCCAAGCATACGGCAAGAAACCGTAATCAAAGCCTGGATTCCCTAGTTCCTCAAACGTAACCGTCCGGCCAACCGCACTATCAACGACAGATTTCTTTACGCAGAAACGGCATTTCTGGAATTACTTGCCGTTTTTTTCTAGCTCCTCACAACTTCCGCCCGATATATTGGGCGGCAGTTGCAGGACAATCTCTAACTCGAGGAACACAGCGATGTTAATGATCTTGGTAATTCTTCTCGCTATCGTTGCACTGGTGCTCGGAATTCTCCAGTTGATCTACTTCATTCAAGTATTGATGCGGATGTTTAGCAACGATGAGTCGACGCTCGGCATTATCTGCATCGTGCTGACGCTTTGCAGCGGCTTCGGACCGCTGCTGACCTACATCATGGGCTGGGTCAAAATGGACAAGCTCCAGACGCAAGCGATCATGCCGAAATGGACGACCTACTTGGTCGCCCAACTCGTGATCACCGTGCTGCTCATGATTCTGTTGGCGCTCCTCGGTCCGGCGAACTAGTCGCTAAGCGAACTACAACGATAAAAGGACCGCCAAGCTTGGCGGTCCTTTTTCATTTCTTGCCTCTTGCAGGGCAGGCCCCCGCAGAGCTACGTCCCGGCGATCGGCAACCAGCGGCCATCGTTCAAGTGCCACGATTGTCCGTCATCTTCGTCAAACAAGATCGCCGCATAGCGGCCCGGCTGCGTTTGCATCAGCTTGACTTGATAGGCGCCGGTTCGATCTTTCAAATCGCGGGAAGGCTCGATCTTCACCCAGGCGCCTTCCTGCATCTCGACCGATTCGCCGGTTACCTGGTTGTAACGAATCGCAACCCAGCGGCCGTTGCTAAGCGAAACCATCTCGACGTCAAACGTCCCTTGCGGACGGGGCTTTTGCTTTTTGTCATTCTTGGCGACGGCGACCGTTACGGCGCCGATGCAGCAGACAAGCACGAGCGGCAGAATCAGTTTTCGCATGATGGGGCCTCACTATGGGACAAATAGTAACCACATAAAGGGGTAGTTTGTTTGTTATCAATTATCTTGAGATTCTCCGCAACCTAATATTGCCGCGGCCCCTGGCTTGACGACGCTCCCCTACCTCCGCCAGGCGAGCGTCCCCCACACTGACTAACAAAACTCAACACCCTTACACACCGCTATTAACGCTTTACCGGCAAAGATCTCTCCATTCGCCACCTGCCCCATCGGGCATGCCCGTCGCCGATGTACGAATCCTTATTTCTCTGTTTTGCGCACAAGACTCTCCGATCCGCCGCACATCGAACCCCCATATCTACAATATACATACTAAGTTTTATTAGGTTTCAATGAATAACCGGCACTCCGCGGGAAGAGCGATTGTTTCGCCTCGCTCAACTTTTTCTACTGACCCGAATCAAGTCGGAAGCGGTCGCGTGCTCGCTTCGCCATCGTGTTAATCGAAACACTTTCCTCCTATTTCTAAAGAGTTGATGAAATGAGCCTCGGTACTTCTTCAGGTCTCAAATCTCGCCGTCGCGGCTTCACCCTGGTCGAACTGCTGGTCGTAATCGCGATCATCGGCGTCTTGATCGGGCTGCTGCTACCCGCCGTCCAACAGGCCCGCGAAGCGGCTCGCCGGATGCACTGCCAAAACAATCTGAAGCAGATCGGGCTGGCGCTGCACAACTACCACGACACTTACAATTCACTCTCGGCCGGCAATCAAGGTTCGCCGTCCGCGACCTCCTACAGCGGCCATGGCTGGACCTGGCACTCCAACATTCTCTCTTTTCTCGAACAGAACACGTTGTTCGACGCGATCCAGGGCTCCGACGGTTGGGGCAACGAATCGGGCAGCCAAAGCTCGGGCAAACCGCTGATCGTGCAGGCGACCGTCGTCAAGGCCTTCTGGTGCCCTTCCCAAGAAGACGTCACGAATGGCCCACAAAAAAATGGCTACCAGCCGTCCAACTACAACGGCAATATGGGAACCCGGATCGGCAGCAGCGGTGACAATTGCAAATCATCCGACATCCAAGATCTCGACGACATGCGTTCCGAGGATTGGGGCTGCATGAACGGAAATGGCATTTTTTACGTCGATAGCAAGACTCGCTTCGCGGACGTGCGAGACGGTTTGTCCAACACGATCTTTGTCAGCGAAGTCGTCGACACGGGGGGCGATACCATCGGGTATTGGAGCAATGGCGCCGATCGTCGCGCCATTTTCTCGTCCGGGGCCGACGGCAATCCCCCCTCCGAAATGACCGAGTATCTGATCGCCGCCGAAGGGAACGATCCGATCAACGGCGGCTCGGAAGAAGCGGCCGGCAGCTGGCATCCCGGCGGCGCCAACTTCTGCATGGGAGACGGCAGCATCCGCTTCCTGTCGGAAAACATGAACATGGCGACCTATCAAGGCCTTAGCACTCGCCGCGAAGGCGAAGTTCTGGGCGCCTACTAAGCCGTCATTTGCCAACCGAAAAGGCCGCGCCGTCAATCCCACAGCGGCGGCGGCCAAGCGGAAATCTCAATTTCCTTCAACCCACAAAAGAGTTGTCCTGTGAAATCGAAACAAGCTGGTCGCCTGGCGGTGGCCCTGTCGGTGATATTGCTGGGCCTGCCAGGCTGCGGCGGTCCTAGTGATCAACCTGACTTGGGCCGGGTGCATGGCACCATCACCATCGACGGCACTCCCCTGAGTGGCGTCGTTGTCGTCTTTCAACCCGAAAGCGGTCGTCCAGCCCATGGCCGCACCGACGCCAACGGCCAGTACGAACTGACCTACATTCGGGACACGCGCGGAACGAAAGTCGGCCGCAATCGCGTAGAGATTGCCCCGAGCGAAGAAGAGGATGAACCTGCCCAGGACGAATCCGACACCGAAGAGGTCCAGCGCAGCCGGCCGACCAAGTCCGGCAAACCCCGAATCCCCGCTCGCTACAACATCAAGAGCGAACTCGAAGCCGACGTTCAGCCTGGCGACAACACGTTCGATTTTGAACTAACGTCGAAGACGGGCCGATCACGCCGGTAGGTTTTCGGCTTTATCAATCATCAAGCAAGGCGTTGCCGACCGGCAGCGCCTTTTTTGCTGCGCTGCTCGCGGCGAAGTAGGCGGGTTCTTTTTTTCCCAAGTCCCGCAATCTCGATCCCGGCCGCTTTCGGAGATTTCTCCGCTGAAAGCAGCCCCGATGCGAAAGATCCGTTCGGACGGGCCCGCGTTTCCGTCTATACTGCCGGAATCACCCGCAACGAAATCTCCGATCCCCTCGCGACTTGCCATGCCTGCTCCCCTCCTCTCTCGCTGCGTCACCTTGCTACTGTTGTCTCTGTGGGTCGCTGCCGCCCATGCCGGCGATCGCCCCAATGTCGTGCTGATGATGGTCGACGATCTTGGCTATTCCGACTTTGGTTGCTACGGCAGCGAGATCGAAACGCCCCATATCGACGCCCTCGCCGACGGCGGTCTGCGGTTCCGCAACTTTTGCAATACCGCCAAATGCCATTCCTCGCGGGTGTCGCTATTGACCGGGCTCTACTGCGATCAAGCTGGCGCACAGTCGTTAAGCCGCGGCGTCACGATCGCCGAGGTGCTTGGCGCCGCTGGATATCACACGGCGATGGTCGGCAAGTGGCATCTGGGCGCCGAGCCGACCGATCGCGGCTTTCAAAAGTACTTCGGCCACCTCTCCGGCGCGACCAACTTCTTCGTCGGCGACGACACGTTCCGTCTCAATGGCAAAAAATGGAACGACTTCGACGAAGACTTTTATACCACCGACGCCAATATCGCTTGGGCCGAGAAGTTCCTGACCCAGGCCATGGAAGAAGATCCCGACAAACCGTTCTTCCTGTATGTCGCCCACAACGCGCCCCACTATCCGCTGCAGGCCCGCGAAGAAGATTTCCGCAAGTACGAACATCGTTACGAAGAAGGCTGGGACAAACTGCGGGCCGCCCGGTACCAGCGGCAGTTGGAGATGGGCCTGATCCCGAAGGCCTGGGCCCTATCACCCCGGCCAGAGCATGTGCCGGCGTGGGACGAACTATCGGAAGAGCAGCGCGACTGGGAGCGCCGCCGGATGGCCGCGTTCGCCGGCATGGTCGACCGCGTTGATCAAACGACCGGCCAACTGGTGAAGTTCCTGAAAGAGAAAGGGGTCTACGACAACACGCTGATCCTGATCTGCAGCGACAACGGCGCTTGTCCGTTTGATCGGACCAAGGGAAAAGAGTTCGATCCGTGGGATTCTCGCTCGTACTGGTGTTACGACACCAGCTGGTCGCACGTCGGCAACACGCCGTTTCGCCTGCACAAGCAAAACCAGCATGAAGGTGGGATCTCGTCGCCGCTGATCGCCCATTGGCCGGCCGGGCTAAAAACCAAGCCGGGCGAGATCACCGACCAACGGGCTCACTTGATCGACGTGATGGCGACCTGCATCGAACTGGGCGAAACCGAGTATCCTGCCCAGTGGTCTGGCCGCAACCTAGAGCCGCTCCAAGGCAAGTCGCTGCTGCCGATTTTGGCCGGCAAGACTCGCCAAGGCCATGACTTCCTCTACTACCACTTCGCCACCAACCGCGCCATCCAAAAAGGGAAATGGAAGCTAGTCACCCATCGGGCGTCGCAGTGGGAGCTGTACGATATCGAGAACGATGGAACCGAACTGCACAACGTAGCTGACCAACATCCCGAAGTGGTCGCCGAGCTTTCCGCTCTCTGGCAAAAAACGGCGACCGAGACCGATCACCTGAAGCCGACCCAAACGCGTCCTGTCTCGGGAAAAACCCCGCCGCTACTCAACAAAAACGGCACGCCCGCCAAACGCTAGAAGGTAGGGTAGGCCGTGCCTGCCGAGATGGATACGGCTGCATATCTGCCGACGCGGCCTGCCCCAAAACAGTGCGTTTATGCGCGAAAAGAAAACATCTTCCTGACAGTCCTTCGTTGAGAACTGACGCCGTTTCTCCCGTGTATAATTGACCGCCAAACGCGAGTCGATCAAAGTGCGCGGCGTCAACATTTCCCCAGGACAGTCCATGTCAGCAAAGCTCCTATCAACGTTCTGCCTGCTTAGCTTCGCCCTCATCGGTTGTGGTTCGCCCAGCGGTTACGACGCAGCGGAGACCGCCTACATCAATGGCGAGTACGAGAAGGCGATTGAACTATTTACGGAAGTTGCCAAGACCTCCGACAACCCGGCAGTTTATTGCAACCGCGGCAACTGCTATTCGGTCCTAGGGAATATCGATGCAGCGTTGGCGGACTATGAAACCGCAATCGATTTGATGAACAAAGTGACGGACGATCCCAACGATCCAAATCTCGCTTACTTCTACTACAACCGCGGCTTCGCCTGCGATATGGCAGGCAAGTATGGGCAAGCGATCAAGGACTACGAACGAACGATCGCCGTCAACGCGACCTACCCCGACGTCAAGAACCACCTTGGCTGGGTGTTGGCGACCTGTCCCGAAAAGAAGTATCGCAACCCGAAGCGAGCCGTGGAAGTCGCGACCCTGGCCTGCGAAGAAAGCCAATGGCAAGACGGTTCGGTGATCGATACGCTCGCCGCCGCGCATGCCGCCGCCGGCGACTTTGCGCAGGCGGTCCAGCGCCAGGAACAAGCGATCGCACTGATCGAAGAGGATGAGGGCAGACCAGAGTTAACGGAACGGCTAGAGCTATATCGCAATAAGAAGCCGTTCGTCGACGCTCCGCCGGTGAAGTAGCGTGTAACACGTGAAGGTGTTAGGGTATGCATTTGCTTATTCCGAATTCGACCGCTCGTTCAACCCAAGAAATGCTGGACGAAAAAGTGTGAGCGCATGATGCCCGATGGCCCGAAGTCGCCGTCACGACCGACGGTAAAGCGCCTATTTGCGTTGTCGAGCAATCGATGCGCATACCCAGATTGCTCAACTCAATTGGTTGACCCAGCGACTGGATCGATCGTAGGCGAAGTCTGTCACATCAAAGGTGAAAAACCAGGAGCCCCACGTTACGACAGCGAGCAGGATAACCAGTCTCGCCATAGTTTTGAGAACTTGATTCTTCTTTGCAATTCTTCTTTGCAACGTCCATCACAAAATCGTTGACGATGATGAAGAGCTGTTTTCGGTCGAACGTTTACTCCAAATGAAGTCAAGTCATGAGACCCTAACTGCCTGTTGAAAAATGCCCTCGTGGCATTTTCCAACCTCGCCAGGCTCAGAGCATAGCTCTTCGCGGCTCGCAAAATAACGACTTACGTCGCTATTTTGGGATCGCATCCATGCGATCACGCAGTCCGTCGAGAAAATCAACGGCCTGCTCGAGGTTCAGTCCAGGGAACTATGCCTTGGGAATGGGACGGGGCAAACAATCCGTTGGCGAGGATGCGTGGAAGGCGCAACCACACGGAAAGGTTGGAAAATCGCTCGCCGTTGCGATCGAGTTCGGCGTGGTCAATGGTCGGGGCCAAATTTTGAAATGGCCGTTCGATCGACGACAAATCCCCTCCCCTGCCCTTCTGTCAGATTGGCAGCCCTGCCCTGGCTCGCTCGCCTCGCCCAAGTGACCATTTCAGAAAAACGTTTCCCAGTCAGGACTTACGACGCAAGACATTTTGTTGGCACACCGGTTGCTCTTATGGGGCTCCATCTTGAAATTCCGCAAGATTGGCAGCCGGTGCGCTTCCTAGGCGCCTGGCATCCTCATATCCCCATGTTCCTCAAACTTGGATCATTCTCGGAGGAAATCGACGAATGGCGACCGCGACCAAAAAGAAAACCGCTTCCAAGCCCCGTTTGCAGCCCCTTGGCGACCGTGTTGTCGTTAAGCGTGACGAAAGCGAAGAAATGACCGCCGGCGGCATCGTTCTGCCGGGCGCCGCTCAAGACAAGCCTTCGCGCGGCATCGTCGTCAGCGTCGGCAATGGTCGTCTGTTGGACGACGGCACCCGCGCTCCGCTGCAAGTCGCTGAAGGCGATCGCGTCATCTTCAGTCGTTACGCCGGCAACGACACCTTCCAGATCGGCGACGACGAAGTCATCTTGATCCGCGAAGACGACATTCAAGCCGTCCTGACCGACTAGGTTTTCGCCCCGACAGGGCTAAGAACCAACCACCGAACAAGCAAATCCTCATAGGAGTTATCTTTCATGGCGAAAATGATTGCGTTTGACCAGGAAGCCCGCGAAGCGATTCGCCGCGGCGTCTCGAAACTGGCCAAAGCGGTAAAGACGACCTTGGGTCCGAAGGGACGCAACGTCATTCTGCAGAAGAGCTTCGGCAGCCCGACCGTCACCAAGGACGGCGTCACCGTCGCCAAAGAAATCGATCTGGAAGACGTCTATGAAAACATGGGCGCCCAGATGGTTCGCGAAGTCGCCAGCAAGACCAGCGACGTCGCCGGCGACGGCACCACCACCGCCACACTGATGGCCGAAGCGATCTTCAACGAAGGTCTGCGTGCGGTCGTCTCGGGCGTGAACCCGATTCACATGAAGTCGGGCATCGAAAAGGCGGTCGCCGACATCACCGAAAAGCTGAACGGAATGGCGATTCCGATCAAGAAGAAAGAAGAAATGGCCAACGTCGGCTGCATCGCCGCCAACAACGATCGCGAAATCGGCGATCTGCTGGCTGACGCGATGGAAAAGGTCGGCAAAGACGGCGTCATCACCGTCGACGAAGGCAAGAGCCTGGCGACCGAAGTCGAATGGGTCGAAGGGATGCAGTTCGATCGCGGTTACCTGTCGCCGTACTTCGTCAGCGACACCACCATGATGCAGTGCGTGCTGGAAGATTGCTACGTCCTGGTCTTTGAGAAGAAGATCACCAACATCAAGGACCTGGTCCCGGTGCTGGAAGCGGTCGTGCAGCAAAGCAAGCCGCTGTTGATCATCGCCGAAGACATCGAAGGCGAAGCCCTGGCCACGTTGGTCATCAACCGCATCCGCGGCACCTTCAAGTGCTGTGCGGTGAAGGCCCCGGGTTACGGTGATCGTCGCAAGGCCATGATGGAAGATATCGCCATCCTGACCGGCGGCACCGCGATCTTCGAAAGCCTCGGCATCAAGCTCGAAAGCTTGGGTCTGGCCGAACTGGGTCGCGCCAAGAAGGTCATCGTCGACAAAGACAACACGACGATCATCGAAGGCGCCGGTCAAACCCAGCACATCAAGGATCGCATCACGCAGATCCGTCGCGAAATCGAGAAGTCGACCAGCGACTACGATAAAGAAAAGCTGGAAGAACGTCTGGCCAAGCTGGCCGGCGGCGTCGCCAAGGTCAACGTTGGCGCCGCGACCGAAAGCGAAATGAAAGAGAAGAAGGCTCGCGTCGAAGACGCCCTGCACGCCACCCGCGCTGCCGCGGCCGAAGGCATCCTGCCGGGCGGCGGCGTCGCCCTGCTTCGCGCGTCGTCGGAAGTGAAGCCGAAGGATCTGACCCACGACGAAGAGATCGGCTACAACATCGTGATCCGCGCTTGCCGCGCCCCGATCACGACGATCTCGAACAACGCCGGCAAAGACGGCAGCATCGTCTGCGAAAAGGTTTTGGAAGGGAAAGGCAACAGCGGCTACAACGCGTTGACCGACACCTACGAAGACCTGGTCAAGGCGGGCGTCATCGATCCGGCTCGCGTCACCAAGACCGCCCTGGCCAACTCGGCCAGCGTCGCGACCTTGCTGCTGACCAGCGACGCGCTGATCGCCGAAAAGCCGAAAGACGCCAAGGGCGGACACGGCGGCGATCACGACATGTATTAATCGACGCCCGGCGACGCCGAGCCGTCGCCGAGAAGTCTACGATGCGAAGAAGGGCCGTACTCCCAGCGAGTACGGCCCTTTCTTTTTTGCGCCTGCCGGTCAACGCCGAATGCCCAAGGGTTAAGCAGCCGCTACCAAGCTACGCGCAATACCCGCCACCAATGGCGATATGCCATGCGCACGACTGAGCGTCTAGCGCAATGAATTGGGCGCGCCAATCGGTACGTCGATTGCCTAAGGATTTCTACTCCACTTTGATTCCTTACCCTCTTGTTTTGGTGCTGGGATTTCTCGGATGAATGTTTCGCTGCGTCGCAAGGCGTTTACGTTGGTTGAATTGTTGGTGGCCATCGCGATCATCGGAGTCTTGATCGCCCTGCTGCTACCGGCGGTGCAACAAGCTCGGGAAGCGGCGCGGCGGATGTCCAGCTCGAACAACGTCAAGCAGCTTGGCCTGGCGATGCATAACTATCACGACACGCTCGGAACATTCCCGTTTGGCTATATTGCCGACGATCCCGACACGGGCGTTCATCGAACAGAACGCTTTCGCCGACCTCCTGAAAGCCGACACGACGGAGTACCTGATGCACGTCTCCTCCGACATTCAAGGAGTCGAGATCGATGGTCTGCTCTGTCCGTCCGAAGCGAACGGCGACGCCACCGGCGGCAAAAACGAATATCGAAGGAGACTCGACGAAGTTCGTCGAGGCGATTCCAGTTCGTTACAACCAGAAATCGAATCTGCAACTGAAAGTCGACGCGGACCGACAGCAGCAAGACTTTGAGCTAACGAGCAAGTCGTAGCGGCAACGAACAGCACAGCGTTTTCAGTCGTCACCCGCCGTGGGTGACGACTTTCTTTATTCGCCTCTGCAAAGCGGGGACTGATTCCCCCCGCAGTAACGAGTAGCAACTCGACATTGCATTCCTTCTCTGCCTAACAATGCGGCAGAAAAGTCGCGAGCCACGCCCCAGTTTACCGCAACGGCTGGTAACGCGCACACAACCGCCTCCAATGCGCAACTTATGGTGGGCACGAAAAGGTACGTGTGTTGCTATTATTCAGGAATCCTTCAATCTCTTCCATTTTTCTTTCTTGCAGAGGTTTGCCATGACGAACTTTTCTCGCAGACGCGCGTTTACCCTGGTCGAGCTACTGGTGGTAATTGCGATCATCGGCGTTTTGATCGCCTTGTTGCTGCCAGCGGTGCAACAAGCGCGAGAAGCGGCTCGCCGAATGTCCTGCTCCAATAACCTGAAGCAGATCGGACTCGGACTGCACAACTATCACGACACCTTCGGTTCGCTGCCGCCGATGATCGTCAAATCGGGCGAGTCGCCTGACGATGTTCGTCCGGCGTGGGCCTGGAGCGCCCTACTGCTGCCGATGCTGGAACTGGGCAACCAACACGATGCGCTGCAAGTCGGCACGCTGTCGCTCACCGATTCGGCGGCCACGGCCGAGGGCGCCGCCGTACTGGGAACCGCCCTGCCTGCGTTTCTGTGCCCGTCCGAAGCGGGAGCTTCCGACGTCACCGCCCGCGCCGTCTCGGGAGTTAACCTGGGCCGCTCCAGCTACCCTGGCGTCAACGGCCATGGACCGCGGGTCTATTACTACGACCAAGGCCCGACGGCGAGCGCTTCCGGCATCTTCTCAGACCGCGTCAAGGGCTTCCTCTTCCGGGACGTCATCGACGGTACGTCGAACACGATGGCAGTTGGCGAGCGGACGCAAACGCTTCCCCGTACGACCGAGCAAACCAGCACGCAGTGGGCAGGCGCCTCGCATGGCGAAGAAGACGACAGCGGCTATCGCGGCTCGCTGGAAGTCGCTGGTTGCACTGGTTATCCGCTCAACGAGCCGTACGTCGACGGCGTTACCAACTGGCAGTACAAGCATTGGTTCCGCAGCTTTCATCCGGGCGGCGCACAGTTCGCCTTTGTCGACGGCAGCGTCCACTTTATCGCCGATACGATCGACATGACGACCTACCGCAACCTGTCGAATCGTCACGACGGCGCCGTACTGGGCCAGTACTAATCATCTCCTTCCACCATCCGCAAGCGATTCAACAAGGAGACCGATCGTATGAAGATGCGACTGTTGCCGCTGCTGGCGGTCGTCGGACTTGTCGGCTGCTTCAGCAACAAGCCCGACCTGGAGTTTGGCGAGGTCCATGGGACGATCACGCTCAACGGCGAGCCGCTGAAGAACGCCAAGGTGCGATTCCAACCCCCAGCCGGACGCCCCTCGTTTGGCGCGACCGATGCTGCGGGGGAGTATTCCCTTTACTTTCAGGGAGAACCGTGGGGAGCACTGGTTGGCGTGAACAACGTCGCCATCACGACCGAGGACATGTTTGAAGACGAGGTCACCGGCGAGCGAAAATTCGTTCGTGAGCTCCTTCCCAAAAAGTACCATGTCGAATCAACGCTGACCGCCGACGTACAACCTGGCGATAACCATTTCGACTTCAATCTGGTCGACGAAAAAAAGCGGAAGTAAACCGAAACGCTTCCTTGAAAACGCCGTCGACCTGACGGCGTTTTTTTTATGCGCGCTACACGAAGTCACTCGACCTACCGGCGTCGAGCCAAAGATGTCACGATTTTCCGCTTCTCTCCTTTGACTAGCGTTAACGCGCGCAAAGCTGACGCGCATTGCCTTGCGAATAGGCGCCATGCCTGGCGGATCCCGGCCAGGACCAGCCAATTTGTACGTATCCGACGCGAACTGGGCTTTTCGTCGCGCGCGGCCATTTCGGCGCGATGCTTGCACTTACGGCACCTCAGTTCCGCTTGTCTGGGCTCCTGCCTTTCGGCCTTAGAAGATCCCCGGGACTGCCCCACCCAAATCAACGGCTTTTCGCGGCTCCTTCCTCCCACCACCTGACGCTTCGAGACAACTTATCGACCCCGCGGCCGTCGTAGCCTACCTGCGACGGCCGCCTTATTTCTTGCCCGCGTTCCCCCATTTCTCCGGGATATTCGCTACGACATGATCAAGCGGAACGTCCTTTCCACATTGGTGATGCGCTTGTCCGCGTGCTAGGAAACGCCCCCTTAGTTACGTCCTACCTTCTGCATAGCGGCGAATCCTAATGGTGGAGTTACGCTACCGCCGGAAAGAACATCGCCCAACTGGCAGACCGCTGCAGCCCCGACACACCAGCGGCAACGTTTTTCGACTCGATCAAACTGACTGGCAAATGGACTCGATAATTTCCGAACTTGACACTTCCTCTTCGGTGGGATTGCCCCCCTCGATGCAACGCCCAAGCGAAGCGTCCCAGGCGGAATCCGACTCGCCCAGCGCGCTGGAGTTCAATGATCGAGAAATGCGGCAGAAGCGCATTATCGCCATTGATGACGAGCCGGTGAACCTTGCGCTCGCCGAGGCCTACCTTCGCCACGACGGTTTTGAACGTCTTGAGTTTTACTCCGACCCGCAAACGGCGCTGGAAGTCGTTCGCAACGATCCGCCCGATCTGATCCTGCTCGACTTGATGATGCCCAAGCTAGATGGCCTCAACTTTCTGAAGGCGATCGAAACGACGCACAATCAATTGTTAGCGCCGGTGATCCTGTTGACCGCTTCGTCCGATACCGAGCATCGTCGCGAAGCGCTGGAACTGGGCGGCGCCGACTTCCTGCAAAAACCGATTCTCGCCGAAGAGTTGATCCCGCGAATTCGCAACGTGCTCAGCGCCCAGCACTTCAAGACCTGGCTCCGCGATCAAAACCAACGTCTGGAGCAGCTCGTTCAGCATCGGACAAAGGAGTTGGAGCGGGCGCAAGGTTTGATCATTGCGTGCCTGGCCCGTGCCGCCGAATTTCGCGATGAGCTGACCGGGCACCACAATATGCGGGTGGCGAGATACGCCGGGTTGATCGCCCGCAACGTCGGCTTGCCGGGCGAATTGGTCCGCACGATTCAAGCCGCCGCCCCGCTGCACGACATCGGCAAAGTGGCGGTGCCCGATTCGATCTTGCACAAACCGGGACGTTTGACGCCGGAAGAACGATCGCTGATGGAGCGTCATACCGACTGGGGACGCTCCATCGTCGAACCCGAAAAGAAATGGGGATTCATAATCACTGATCTCACCTCCGGCGATGCCGGTCAGGCAAACGCCGATCTGCTCCGCGTCGCTTCGCGAATCGCCATGAGCCACCACGAACGTTGGGACGGCGCAGGGTATCCGCAAGGCCTGGCCGGAACCGACATCCCGGTCGAAGCTCGGGTCGTCTCGGTCGCCGACGTGTTTGACGCCTTGTCGTGCAAACGCCCGTACAAGGACGCATTTCCGCCGGAAAAATGCCTGGCGATGATTCGTGAGCAGCGGGGGAAACAGTTTGACCCCGATATGGTCGACGCATTTGAGGAAGCGATTCCAGAGGTTCTCTGGATCCAAGAAATCTTACGAGATGAGGCGCAATGAACGTCCCCGCTACATCATCTCGCTGGAAGTGTCCCCTAACCACGCTGCTCACCGGATGGATCGTCGCGATCTGCCTGGTCTGGTGGAACATGACCGCTTATTCGTTTCAGATCGACGCCGAACCGACGCCGATTGAAGTCTGGCCGGCGGTCGCGGATATTCCGCTAGCCGCTGACCGGCCGACGGTGCTGTTGTTTCTGCATCCCCGCTGTCCCTGTTCGGTCGCCTCGCTGGCGGAACTGGAGCAGGCGATCGCGGCGACGCCTTCCGATCTTCGCCCCAACGTTCAGGTCGTGGCGACGGTCCCGCAGGAATATGACGCCTCGTGGACCGACACCAAGACCATGGCCCGCAGCGAGAACCTACCCGGCGCGAGCGTCTTTGTCGACGTCGGAGGCCATGAATCGCAAAAGTTTGGCGCCGCGTCCAGCGGTCACGTCATGGCGTTCGCACCGAGCGGCGAGCTGCTCTATTCCGGCGGCGTGACCCACTCACGCGGACACGAAGGAGACAACGTCGGCCGGGCGTCGCTCGTACGCGTCTTGTCAGACGCCAGCGATCAGTCCCACGTTGCGGCCGAGCTGCCGGCGTTCGGCTGTCGGCTGTTCCTGCCGGATTCCACTTGCGCAATTGTTCACCCGGGGCAAACGCCTCCGGCGCCCGCCAACCAAGAATCGACACGATAGGGGCTTCGGTGCCTGCTTCAGGCCTCCGCAATTCGGTAAACGCGTCCGTCTTTGCAGCGTCGGTCGAACGTCGATATCAGATGCAAACGGAGAATATCTACCGCAACACCGACCGTTTGTTCGCCGTGTTGATGCCGTTTCAATGGATTTGCGGAATCATCGCAACGGCCTGCGCCTCTCCTTGGGCGTGGTCGGGACAGTCAAGCTATACCCACCCGCACGTATGGCTGGCGATGCTTGGTGGCGGTCTCTGCTGTCTACTCCCTTGCTATCTGGCGATATTTCGGCCCGGCCGACTCAGCACTCGCATGGTCATTGGGTGCAGCCAGATGGTATTCGTATCGATACTGATTCACGTAACCGGCGGCCGCATTGAAACTCATTTCTACGTTTTCGGCTCGCTCGCGTTTCTGGCCGCATATCGGGACATCCGCGTCCTAGTTCCGGCCACGCTAATTGTCGCAGCGGACCATTTTGTACGCGGCATCTTTTGGCCCGAAAGCATTTTTGGCATCGCTACCGCCAGTCCTTGGCGATGGGTCGAGCATACCGGCTGGGTGCTGTTTGAAGATGTCTTCCTGATCCTTTCGATCCGGCAGAGCCTGGCTGAGGTACGGGAGCTGGCCCGTCAGACGACCGATACCGAGATCGCCATGGAGCGTCTGGCGATCGCCAAGCGTTTCGCCGAGCACAACGAAGCCCGGTTCCGCGCGACGTTTGACCACGCGGCGGTCGGCGTCGCCCATATCGGCTTTGACGGTTACTGTTTGCGGGCCAACAAACACATCTGCGAGATGCTGGAATACACCGAACAAGAGCTGCAGCACCTGCGATTCCAGGACGTCACCTACCCCGAAGACCGACAACTGGACGCGACTCGACTGCAAGGTTTTCTCGATGGCACATTTGAAGAAACGGCGTTTGAGAAGCGTTACGTCAGCCGCTCGGGCGAAGCCATCTGGGTACGTCTGACCGTTTCGATCGTCCGTGACGAGGAGTTCTTCATCTGCGTGGTCGAAGACATTCGCGAAGAACGTCGCGCCCGCGAAGCGCTCGAGAAATCGCATCTTGAGAACCACAAACTCTCGCTGGTCGCCGCCAAGGCGCGGCAGTCGGTCATCATTGCGGACGCCTTTTGCCGGATCGAATGGGTCAACTCGGCGTTCACGCAACTGACCGGATTTACCCAGGAAGAAGTCGAGGGTCGCAAGCCGTGGGATCTGCTTCAGGGCCCTGAAACCGATCCCCAAACCATCGCTCTGGTGGGTGAAAAAATACGGGCGAAAGAGAGCGTCAGCGTCGAGATCGTCAACTACTCGAAAACCGGCGAGAAGTACTGGATCGCCCTCGAAATCGAGCCCGTGTTCGACGACCAGCAGCGTCTGACGCAGTTTATCGCCACGCAAAACAACGTGACCGAGCGCAAACGGTATGAAGAGGACTTGCGCAGCGCCAAAGATGCCGCCGAAGCGGCCAGCGCCGCCAAAAGCGAATTCTTGGCCAACATGAGCCATGAGATTCGCACCCCGCTCAACGGCTTGCTCGGCTTCACCGATCTGTTGATTCGGGGCGCCGCAAATGACCCGGCCAAACGGGACGAGTACCTACAGATTATCCGCACCAGCGGCCGCAGCCTACTCGACGTGATCAACGATTTGCTCGATCTGTCCAAGATCGAAGCCGGCAAGCTGGAAACCGAACTGCTTCCCTGCGATCCGGCGGCGATCTTGTCCGAAGTCGCGTCGATCCTGAAAGTCAAAGCGGACGAAAAAGGGCTAAAGCTAGAACACGAGTGGATTTCGGATACGCCCAACCAGATCGTCACCGATGCGGTTCGGTTGCGGCAGTTGCTAACCAACTTGATTGGCAACGCGATCAAGTTCACCGAGTTTGGCGGCGTCTCGGTCTCGGCCAGTTGGAGCGCCAAACGCCAGCAACTGATGTTCGAAGTCCGGGATTCCGGCATCGGCATTCCGGAAGATCAACTCGAGGCAATCTTTGAACCGTTCTCGCAAGCCGATACCACCACAACGCGGCGTTTCGGTGGTACCGGCTTGGGCCTGGCGATTTGCCGACGTATCGCAGACCTGTTGGGCGGCGACGTCACCGTGCAAAGTCAGGTTGGCGCAGGGACGACCTTCCTGGTGAACATCGCCGCGCCGGCGCCCGACGAATCGTCCCAGGCCGTGGCGGAAAAAGTTACCGAAGCGGTTGGCGATCCCGCCTCGGCTCGCTCTGGCGAACAATTTCAGGGCGTCCGGGCGCTAGTTGCGGAAGATGGCCCGGTGAATCGCTTGCTGGTCGAAAAGATGCTGACTCCGTGCGGGTTCCAGCTGACCTTCGTCGAAAATGGTCAGCTGGCGCTGGAAGCGTATAATCCGGAGCGGTTTGATCTGATCTTGATGGACATGCAAATGCCGGTGCTGGACGGCTATGCGGCGACCGAACGTCTTCGCGCAACCGGCTGCGTGGCGCCGATCATCGCCATGACGGCGCATGCGATGGCGTCGGATCGCCAAGACTGTTTGTCAGCCGGATGCAGCGACTACGTCAGCAAACCGGTGACGCTGGAACAACTGCTGACGACGATCGAGCGGAATTTGCCTTCCTCGCACGCCCCAACCTCCACCGGCGATTCATCCGCCGAAACGGCGGCTGCGCCCCAAGACGCTCCGTTGGCCAGCGAGATTCTCCCCGGTATGGAGATGCTCGCCCCGGCGATCGACCTGTTCGTTAACGGCCTGCCTGAGTTGTTGGCCGACATGTTGGCGGCGGCGGAAGACGCCGATTGGGAAAAGGTCGAGCTATTAGCCCATCGCCTGCGCGGCTCTTGCGGAGGGTGCGGCTTCCCCGTGATGTACGACGTCGCAACCGCGCTGGAAGAGTCCGCTCGGACACAAAAGGACGCTCCCAGCGAAAAAACCAACAATGAGATTTTGGCGACGCATGAGCAACTGATGAAAATGTTGCCGCGGATCGAAGATTCGACCGGTCGTCGTCCTTATGCCGCGAACCCCGGCCTCTAAAGCTGGGTCTTGCGCTTTGCGGCGGAATTTCCGTACCTGCTAGCGGCGAAAAACGCTCGGCAGGCGGCCTGCGATGGCGACTCGCTCTAGGAGGGGGCGCTTTCGGTCTCTATACTGCTGCACTGCGGCGCCATCGGCATTCAGACGTCCTTTGTTTCGACGCCGGCCGACGACGCTCTCACGCGCGTATTGGAAGAATTGCAGATCCCATGCTTGAGGTTCATCTCCCTGACGGCAACGTAAAATCTTACGACATCGAAGTCACCCCTATGGATGTCGCCGCCGACATCGGCGCTGGCCTGGCCAAAGCGACCCTGGCGGCTCAGGTCGACGGCCAGACCGTCGGCTTCGACACCAAGCTGCCGACCGAAGGCTCGGTCAACTTGCGGCTGTTGACCAACAAAAATGAAGAAGCCCTGGGCGTGATGCGGCATAGCTGCGCACACATCATGGCCCGCGCCATCATGCGTCTATTCGACGGCGTGCAGCTGGCGTTTGGTCCGACCATCGAAGGGGGCTTCTACTACGACTTTGATCTGGAGCACAAGCTGACCGCCGAAGACTTCCCGGCGATCGAAGCCGAGATGAAGAAGATCATCAAAGAAAACGAGCCGTTCGAGCGGATCGAAGAGTCGCGCGAAGGGGCGTTGGCCGTCGTCAAGGACATCGACCAGAAGTACAAGATCGAGCACATCGAAACCGGCCTGGGCGATCACGGCGCCTTGTCGTTCTACCGCCAGGGCGAGTTCATCGATCTCTGCCGCGGCCCTCACGTTCCCAAACCGAAAGCGATCGGCGCCTTCAAGCTATTGTCGGTCGCCGGCGCCTATTGGAAAGGGAGCTCCGACAACAAGCAGTTGCAGCGAGTTTACGCAACTGCGTTCTTCAACAAGGAAGCCCTTGCCGCGCATCTGGAGAAGCTCGAAGAAGCCAAACGCCGCGACCATCGCGTGCTGGGCAAACAGCTTGAGCTCTTCTCGATCAATCCAATGGTCGGGCAAGGTTTGATTTTGTGGATGCCCAAAGGCGCGGTCATTCGCCAGCAGCTGACCGACTTCGTATCGGAACAGCTGAAGAAGCACGAATACGAATCGGTCTTCACCCCCAACATCGGCAAGGTCGAGCTTTACAAGACCTCGGGACACTATCCGTATTACAAGGATAGCCAGTTCCCGCCGATCCACGTGGCGGATGACGAAGAGTACTTGCTGAAGCCGATGAACTGTCCGCACCACATCATGATCTACAAGAGTCGGCCACGCAGTTATCGCGAGCTGCCGATTCGCTTGTCGGAATTCGGCACCGTCTATCGCTACGAGCAATCGGGCGAATTGAACGGCATGACTCGCGTCCGCGGCTTCTGCCAGGACGACGCCCACATCTTCTGCATGGAAGAGCAGGTCGAAGAAGAATTCCGTAAGTGCATCGAGATGACTCAGTACGTACTGAACAGTCTCGGCCTGACCGACTATCGCGTCCGGCTTGGCTTCCGTGATCCTGACAGCACCAAGTATGTCGGCGACTCGAAGGTCTGGGATCGGGCCGAACAGTCGCTCGTTTCGGTCTGCAAGAACATGGGGATCGACGCCGTCGCCGAAGCAGGCGAAGCCGCCTTCTACGGACCGAAAGCGGACTTCGTGGTCAACGACTGCCTAGGCCGCGAATGGCAACTTGGCACCGTGCAGCTCGACTACAACCTGCCGAGCGCCGAACGCTTCGCCCTGGAGTACATCGGCGCCGACAACCAACCGCATCGCCCGGTGATGATTCACCGCGCTCCGTTCGGCTCGCTCGAACGGTTCATGGGCGTGTTGATCGAGCACTTCGCCGGCGCCTTCCCGCTCTGGCTCGCTCCAGAGCAGGTCCGCGTCTTGGTCGTCAGCCAGAAGTTTGAAGAGTACGCCCGCAAGGTCGAGGCCGAACTCAAACAGGCGGGCTTCCGCGTCACCGGCGATTACCGTCCCGAAAAGATCGGCGCCAAGATCCGCGATGCGCAGCTAGAGTTGATCCCCTACATGCTGATCATCGGCGGACGCGAGATGGAGACCGAATCGGTCGCCGTTCGCGATCGGATCGACGGGGATCTCGGATCGATGAAAGTCGCCGAAGCGATCGACAAGCTGAAGCAGGAAGTCGCCGAGCGTAAGGTTCGCCAGGTCTACGCCGGCTCGTCCGGACTCGGAACTGCCGCAACCGGCGCCGTCGAAGAATACTAAACGCGAAAGACGCGACAATCGAAACTCGAAAACGCCGGCAACCCTGCCGGCGTTTTTTTAGTCGAAGTCGCCGCGGTTCACTTTGCCGGTCGCGACCGCTGCGGCTGGCTCTTCGAGCGGCATCATGTCCAGGTCGACCCGCGTCGCGCTGTTTAGACTCGCATCCGTCGAGCCCTGGCTCCAATCGATTTCCATCTCTTGGGCAAATCGCTCTTCATCGGTCGGATCACCTTTCATCCATCCCAGCATGCCTGCAAAGTCGAGGATCGCCGAGCTGATGAATCGTCCTGGCCCCAGCAGAATTCTCCACGTCCGCAGACTGCGGTTGTAGTTGTCCGAATACTTCCAGGGGTTGTTGACCAGACCGCCAAGGAATCCCACGTTGTTGTAATTGGGACGGGGGACAAACAAGAAGGCGATCGCCACATACATCATTTCGACGCCGACAATGATCGCCAGCTTTGAGAACGCGCCGGACGGCAACAGGAGCTGGGTGATTTGCCAGTGAAACGCCCAATAGCCCATGCCCCCAAGCATCGCCAGCGACGTGATCGACTTGAACAGAACGACAGCGACGCTCGTTTGGCGTACGTAGGTCGTGTTTACCTCGATCGTTCCGCAGTCGCTGGGCCCATTGCGGGTGGTCCAGCCATAGGTCGGACTGGAAATGGTATCGAAGATCCACATAGGACGTTCCTGGGGTTCGACTAGAGTCGTCGCGGGAAAAGAGTACTTAGCTGCCTGTTGAAAAATGCCCTCGTGGCATTTTCCAACCTCGCCAGGCTCAGAGCATAGCTCTTCGCGGCTGGCAAAATAACACTTACGTCGCTATTTTGGGATCGCATCCCTGCGATCACGCAGTCCGTCGAGAAAATCAACGGACTGTTAGAAAGGTAGCTTTTTTCCCTTGGGGATGACGAACGTGCGCCGTAACGCCCGTCGGCGGCTGACAATTCCGACCGCGCGACCTAACGGTTGTAACGATTAGTCTTGCGACGATTCCCCAGGATTTCGGATCCCCTGCCATTGGGAATTTCCTATACTTAATTAGAGAGGGTCTCCAAATCTCTTTCATTTAGGAGCCAAGCGATGTATGCCAAGACACGAATCCAACGGACGCAGGAAGCGGTGAAATGGGCCGTCTTGCTGGCTACGGCCGGCATGATGATGGTGATCGCCTGGCAAGCGGTCGGCGGTGCCTGGTAGCCAGCTGACAAACGCAGGCTGGGAGCAAACCCAGCCGACGGATGCGGCGGAAAAAATGTTCGCCGACGGGCACTCCACATTTCCTGGGGAGTCGTTAGAGTTGCGGTAGAGCACCTCTCCGCAACCCACGATACTGCCATGACGAGCCCCATCGCATTTCACACCGGCCGCTGGATCCCCCAGGCCGAACTTTCCATCCCGATCGACGACGTCGGCTTCGTCATGGGAACGACGGTCGTCGAGCAACTCCGCACCTTTGGCGGCAAGATCTTTCGGCTAGAGCAGCATCTCGCTCGGCTCCGCGACAGTCTGGCGATTATGGGCCTGCAGATTCCCTTCAGCGACGCCGACCTGTCGCAGGCCGTTCAAGAGATCATCGCCCACAACCACCCACTGCTGACGCCTGGTGACGATCTGGGAGTCGCCATCTTCATCACCCCCGGCAGCATGGAGCATCCGGGCCAACAACCGCTGGTCTGCATCCATACCCGCCCGGTCGCATTTAATGCCTTCGCCGGCAAATTTACGTCGTGTCAGGCGCTGGTCGTTCCGCCGACGCGTCAAACCCCAGTCGAGTGCTGGCCGCGACAACTAAAGGTCCGCTCCCGGGTGCACTATTACCTGGCCGATCTGGAAGCCCGCAAGATCGAGCCGAATGCCCGGGCCGTCTTGCTTGACCTGGATGGCCACGTGATGGAAGCGACAACCGCCAACCTGGTCGCTCACTTCGCTGGGGAAGGATTGGTCGCCCCGCCGCGTGAGTTAGTCTTGCCCGGAATCAGCATCGCCGCTCTGGAAGATCTCGCCAAACGTCTGGCGATTCCGTTTCAGCATCGACTGATGACGCCCGACGATGTCGCCCAGGCGGACGAGATCCTGCTGACCAGCACGTCGCCGTGCGTTTTGCCGTGCCACCGCTGGAATGGCCAACAGGTCGGCTCCGGCGGTCCGGGGCCCATTTTCGAGCGGCTGATCACCGCGTGGAGCGAATCGGTCGGGCTCGATATCCGCGACCAAGCGGCTAAATTTGCGGTTCGTGACGGCGCTGCGGTTTAAGACCGGTCCTCGTCCTGGCCGCAGCGGCCCTCGTCCTGTCCACAGCGGCAAGGTACAATGCGATGCTTGAAACATCCCTGCTGTTGTCCCTAAGGGCGAACCGAAACGATGGACCGCGATACGATCGACCGTGCCGAAACGATACGTCAGCGTTTGACGCAGCTTCAGGACAGTCTTTGACTACGCCGCCAAGAAAGCGGAGCTTGAAGCCGCCGAAGCGAAAATGGCGGCGCCCGGCTTCTGGGACAATCAGGAAAAAGCGCAGGCGGTTGTCGGTCAGCTCAAATCGCTGAAATCGATTCTGGAACCGCTCGACGATTGCGTCACCGCCGTCGGCGATCTCGAAACGATGTTCGAAATGGCCGAAGAGGACGACTCGTTCGCCGCCGAAGCGAAGTCCGAAGTCGAGCGGATCGAGAAGGTGCTGGACGAGCTGGAGCTGAGGGCGCTGCTCAGCGGTCCTCATGACGACTGCGGCGCTCTGATCTCGATCCATGCCCGCGACGGCGGCACTGACGCCAACGACTGGGCCGAGATGCTGCTGCGGATGTACTCGCAGTGGGCGGCCCAGAACGACTACAGCGTTGAGCTAATCGATCGTTCCGACAACGAAGAGGCGGGCATCAACAGCGCCACCTTCGCGATTCGCGGCACGATGGCGTACGGCTACCTGAAAGGGGAAACCGGCATGCACCGCCTGGTGCGGATCAGCCCGTTCAACTCGGAAGGAAAGCGCCAGACCAGCTTTGCGGCGGTCGACGTCTCGCCGGAGATTTCCGACAGCGAGGAAGTCGAGATCGACGAAGAGGACGTGCGCGTCGACACCTTCCGGGCCAGTGGCGCCGGCGGACAACACGTCAACAAGACCGATAGCGCCATTCGTCTGACCCACATTCCGACGGGCGTGGTCGTGCAGTGCCAAAACGAACGGAGCCAACACAAGAACCGGGCCCAGGCCTGGAAGTTGCTCCGTTCGCGCATGGCGCGACTCGAAGAGGAAAAGCGGGAAGCGGAAGAGGCGGCCCGTTACAAGACGCAGGCCAAGGTCGGCTTCGGCTCGCAAATCCGCAACTACTTCCTCCATCCCGATCAACGCGTCAAAGACGCACGCACCGGCCACTACGTCGGCAGCTTTCATGCGGTGATGGACGGTGATATTCAGGGCTTTCTCGACGCCTACCTGCGTTGGCGCGTCGGTCAAGGCGAAGCAGAAGGGAACTAACTTCGATTATGTCCAGCGACAGTGACAACGACATCCAATTCGTCGACGCCATCGATTCCGACGGGCGCGGGCTTTTCGTCAGCTTCCCGGGTCGAGGCGATCGCTTTGGCCACGTCGTCTCGATCGTGTGCGGCGAAGAAATCGTTCCTTGCATGGTTTCGCTGGAAGGGGACGATGCGGAAGAATGGCCCGACAGCCCGCCGATTCAGCAGTTGAGCGTCGAACAGCGCAAGACCGGCGCCGTCGGTCTCGGCGTCGGCCAGGCAGGCAAGAGCCACTGGTCGGTCACCGTCGAAACGTTCGCCGAAGAGCGGCGCATCGATTTTCACGTCGCCTGTCGGCTGAAAATGCATCCGGCGCAGATCAGCAGCCGCTATGCAAGTCTGCTGGGCGAAGGGATCGAGCCGACTTCGGTCGATCCCTACACATGGAGTTGGACCGCTGGCGACAAGACGCTGTTGGTTCGCGAGTCGGTCTTTGATCACTATCCGGCGCCGGAGTTTCCGGCCACCGCCTCGGGGTTCGAAATCAACGCGGCGGTTGATCAGATGCCGTTTCCCAAGACGATCGAGTGGCGCTATTCGTTTCAGCTGGCGTAAAGCGAATAGTAGCCGTGCGACACGGTAATATGTCCGTGCAGATCGGGGCCCGCCAGTTCCTGTTCTAACAGCTGAAAATTCTTGATCTCTTGCGTGCGGGCGATCAATTCGTCCTTGCGGATCGGCTTGGCGAGATAATCATTGGCGCCGGCTCGCAGCGCTTGCTCGACGGCGAGGTTGGTGCGATGTGCCGATACCATCAAAATAAAGGGGCGACGAATGTTCTGGACGTAGCGTACATGACGCACCAGATCGATACCGGCCGCATCAGGCAATTCCCAATCGCAAATGATTAGTTCGGCGGGAAATTCGTCAAAAAGCGTCAACGCTTGTTTGCAGCTTCCAGCCGTACGTACTTCAAATCCAGCGGCGTTGAGCAAATCAGTCAACAAGCAACGCATCAAACGGTCGTCGTCAACCACAATCGTCGGAATCGGCAGTTTCGTTGTATCCACGTCTGAGTATCTCACGTTAGATGTTCGTTCCAGCGTTTCCGTCGCCAAGACACTGCCCTATCTCGGCCGACTCATGATTCATAGCCTAGTCGGCAACGGCGACTCTCCGCATCTGGGGGGCAAGGTCTGGCTTTTGCGCACAATCGCAGTGGGTCGCGCTAGCCTTTAACGATTGCGCCAGTAAAGCGAGTTCAGCCAACCTTGGCGTTGACGCGACTTCAATCTCCAGTTCGTCTAGCGCGTTGTAACGAGTATTCGGCCTATGCCAGCGGTGCTGGAAACGGACGTTCCGATCCGGCCGGTTTCAGTGAATGCACGTCCCAAATCGAGACGATCCTAACGACCGCGGGATCATCGCGTCGGCGGAGTACGACGCGCCCCCGGCATCTCCTGAACGGAATCACGATGGATCGTAAACACCCAATTTGGATGGGACCGACGGCGTTTGCCGCCGCCACGCTCGCGGCGCTGACCGGCTGCAGCGATGCGCCGACGTCTCCTTCCGCCCGAGTTTCGAAAGCTGGTTCGCTCGACGCCCCTGGTCGGTTTCACGCGCCGGCCGACGTCCGCCCGGTGGCGCTGGAGATCACCGAAGGCGCCGCCGATCAGACGATCGAGAACCCTTATCTGCAGTCGCAGTTGCCGACTCCCTTCGCATCGTCGGTGATTGGCCTGCCGCCGCTGCCGGAAGCGGCGGCAGAAAACGCGCAACCAGCGCCAGCTCCCGTCCAACCGACTCCCACAACGCAGCGCTACATGCCGCTGATCGAAGCCCAGCCGCAGCTAGAAGCGCCGATTACCGTTCCTGAGCCTCGCTTGGACGAGCCTGATTCGACCTTCTCACTGCAGGCCCCGCAGAACAGCGCGCCCCAACCCGCGAAGCCCGACATGGGACCGTCGAAGCTCGAAGGTTCTCGCTGGAGCAACAATCCGGCTCCGGCGCCGCGAAAGACGTCGGAACCGATGCCTGCGGCTTCGCCGCAATCGCCGGAAGTGTCGCTCGATCAGTTGGAGCTGTTTCCGCTGCAGCCAGGAGCGCCCAGCAAACCGGCCCCACGACACGAGATGCGCTCGCTGCCCGAATTGCCGCCGCCCCCGGAACTCTCGCAACAGCCGCCCGCTTTCATGCCGCGGATCGAAGCGGAAGTGGCCCCGCAGCCCGAGCCGCAACGTACTCCGGTCGCCCCCGCCGCGCCGCTGGTTCAGAGTCCTCCGGCCCAGTTGTCGCCGGTGGCGATTCCTCCGCAAGCGTTCGCCGCGGCGCCCAGCAATCCCGCGCATCAGCGACTTGACCTGCATGCGATGGCGGCGGTCCGCGGACGCGCCCAATCGTTGATCGAACACAGCTTCTTGTTGGCCCAGCGCGGCGCGTTCTTCTCGGCTCGCGCCGAGTTGATTCAGGCGTTGCGGCTGTTGACGCAAACGCTGGACACCGAGCGTCAAACGCACCAGTACAGCGAAGCGCTGGCCGAGGGCCTGCTCGCCTTGGAAGAAGCGAGCGACTTTGTGCCGGAGGGATCCCGCCTGGAAGCGGACATCAACCTGGAGCGACTGATCCAGTCGCACCGTACGCAGATTTTGAAGAAGGTCGATGCGTCGCAACTGACGCCGCTGGTCGCCGCCCAGCAATACTTCTCGCATGCCCAAGATCGCCTGGCGATTGCGTGCGGCGGAGTGCCGGAGTCGTCGGCGGCGCTGTACGGCTTGGCCAAGCTGCAGCCTTACCTGAAGTCGGGAAGCGGCGGCGACAAGGCGTTGATCGGCCCCCGTTCGATCGCACTGCATCAGTCGGCGTTCCTGGCCGATCCGAACAATATCCTGGCCGCCAACGAACTGGGCGTATTGCTCGCCCGGTATGGACAGCTGAGTGACGCCAAGCAGGTTTTCGTCAAAGGTCTTCGCAGCCATTCGCTGGCCGATACCTGGAACAACCTGGCGAAGGTCCATGAGATGCTTGGGGAAAACGAAATGGCGAGCCTGGCTCGCGAAGAAGCGAAGTACGCCACCGCGCAAGGGGGCGTCGCCCCCAAGGGCAACTTCGTCCGCTGGGTTTCTCCGGAAGCGTTCGCCCAGCAACAGCGTCGCGAAGAGACGGCGATCGGTCTGCAAAATCCCGACGTCAGCCGCCAACCGCAACATTTTCAGCAACGTTGAGTCGCAAGATGATTAGTCGCAATTTCGTGCCGAATTCGCTCCGCGCCAGCCGCTCGCTGGTCGTCGTCGCTGGTCTGCTGTTGGCAACCGGTGGAATCGGCTTGGCGTTGACTCCGGCCATGCCGGAAGTCGCCGCAAGTAGGCCATCCTCCGTCGAAGCTGCCGCTCCCCGTCCCGCGGTGGTGACGCCGGCCGCCTACGAAGCGACGACCGAGCCGGCGAATATCCAGTTGTGCGCCGGCCCGACGCCCTGCGTCCCCTGCCCGACTCCGGCCGAAGTGGTCACCAACCCGATCATGACCGGCGTCGACTCGAACACGCCGACCTGCAAGGGGGAGTTGCACTGGGACTCGCGCCGCCCGATTCCTTGGCAGATCTTCGCGCAAGGCGAATACGTCGGCCCGGCTCGCTTGCAGCATGTGCCCGAGTATCGGATTCGCGTCGACGATCAGCTGGAGTTCGTCTACCGCTTGACCCGTAACGAGATGACGACTCCCTACCGGCTGAACGTCGGCGACGAGATTCGTCTTGAGTCGCTTACCGACCCCAACCTGAACCGCGACCTGGTGATTCAGCCCGATGGTTCGATCACGGTGCTGTTGCTTGGCCAGGTGCATGCCGCTCGCAAGACGGTCGTCGAACTGACGGACCTACTCGACAAAGCGTACAAGCGGTACTACAAAGTCCCCGCCATCACCGTAACGCCGCTGCGGGTCAACACCAAGCTGGAAGACTTGCGAGCGACGGTCGACAGTCGCGCCGGTCGCGGCGGTCAGTCGCAGTCGGTCCGGGTCACCCCGGAAGGCACGATTCAGCTGCCGGCGATCGAGTCGGTTCCGGCCCAAGGTTTGACCCTCGACGAATTGAAGCGGGAAGTCGACGAACGCTACGCCCAGGTGGTCAACGGGATCGGCGTCACCCCAATTCTGACCGAGCGGGCGCCGCGTTACCTGTACGTGCTGGGCGAAGTCCGCACGCCGGGCCGGTTTGAGCTGGTCGGACCGACCACCGTCATGCAAGCAATCGCCTTGGCGGGCGGTTGGAACGTCGGCGGTAATCTGCGGGAAGTGGTCATTTTCCGCCGTGCCGAAGATTGGCGCCTGGTCGCGACCAAAGTCGACATCCAAGGCGCCTTATACGGCAAACGTCCGATTCCTTCGGACGAACTGTGGCTACGCGACTCTGACATCCTGGTTGTGCCGAAGCAGCCGATCCTGTGGGCCGATGAGTTTATCGAGCTCGTCTTCACCCGCGGCATCTATGGCGTCGTCCCGTTCAACGGGATCAGCATCTCCTACAACGACGTCACGGCGTTGTAAGGATCGAGAACTTCGCCGGGGGGGCAAGAATCTGCTCCCCCGGTGAAACCGATTGACACCAGGCAGGGTTTTAATGTACGACGGGCGAAGGTAACCTCGCTGACCGACCTGTACATTCATTCCCCTTCTCTGCCCGGACTCGACTCGATGAACCGCTCTTCGCTTCTTTCGCTTGCGCTGCTGGCGTTTACGGTGACCAGCCCGCTGTTGGCCCGCGATTCGGTCGCCGAGAAAACGCCGATCGGGGCGACGATCCCCGATATGCAGTTGAAGGACTACCGCGGCAAAGATTACTCGCTGGGCGATTATGGCGATCAAAAGGTGATCGTTTTGGCGTTCCTGGGAACCGAGTGCCCGCTCGCCAAACTGTATGGCGGCCGCCTGCAGCAGATGGCCGACGAGTACGCCGACAAGCAAGTTGCGATCATCGGCGTGATGTCGAACGAGCACGACGCGGTCACCGAGATCGCCGCCTATGCCCGCAAGCACAATATTTCGTTCCCCTTGCTCAAGGATGTCGGCAATCGTCTGGCCGACGCCGCGGGAGCCGAACGTACGCCGGAAGCGATCGTCCTGACTGCCGACCGCAAGATTCGCTATCGCGGCCGAATCGACGACCAGTACCAGATTGGGGTGGTCCGTGATAAAGCGGAAGAGCACGAACTGCGCGACGCGATTGAAGACCTGCTGGCGAGCAAACAAGTCGCCGTCCCATCCACCGATGCGATTGGTTGCCATATCGGCCGCGTCCGCCAACCCCAAACCGATAGCAAAGTCACTTACTACAACCAAGTCGCTCGGATCTTGCAAAAGCGGTGCGTTGAGTGCCATCGCGAAGGGGAAATCGCCCCGTTCGCCCTGACCGACTACGACGAAGTCGCTGGCTGGGGCGAGATGATCGCCGAGGTGGTTGAAGACAAACGGATGCCTCCGTGGCATGCCGATCCGGCGCACGGCGTCTTTAAGAACGCCCGCCCCATCCCGGCCGAGGAAAAAGAACTGTTGCTGAAGTGGGTCGCCGCCGGAGCGCCGGCAGGCGATCCGGCGCAAGCGCCGAAACCAGTCGAGTATTCCAACACCGGCTGGACGCTGGCGACCGAACCCGACCAGGTGATCAAGGTTACCAAAGATCCTTTCAAGGTCGCCGCGACCGGCGAAGTGAAGTATCAATACTTCATTCACGATCCCGGCTTCACCGAGGACAAATGGCTGCAAGCGGCCGAAATTCGCCCCGGCAACCGGATGGTCGTCCATCACATCCTCGCATTCGCCGTCGCGCCGGGCGAGCGCAATCTGCGCGATGGTGGGGCCCGCGGTTTTCTGGTCGGCTATGTTCCAGGCATGCGCGCCGAGCCGTTTCCGCCAGGCATGGCGAAGCGAATTCCGGCCGGTTCGCGGCTCGTCTTTCAAGTTCACTACACGCCGATCGGTAGCGAGCAGTTCGATCAGAGCGAACTGGGGCTAGTCTTCGCCGATCCAAAAGAGATCAAGTACGAAGTCAAAACGACCAGCGCCCTGAATCGCGCGTTCAAAATCCCGGCCGGCGACGGCAACTATCGGGTCGAAGCGAATTCGCTGCGTCTGCCGACCGAAGGCGCCTATCTGTTGGCGATGATGCCCCACATGCACCTCCGCGGCAAGGCGTTTCGCTATGAGCTGAAGCAGGAAGGGGAAAACGAAGTCCTGCTCGACATTCCGGCTTATGACTTCAACTGGCAAACCGCCTATCGTCTGCAAGATCCGCTACCGCTAACCGCCGACAGCGTTATCCACTGCGTCGCCCACTTCGACAACTCGAAATGGAACAACGCGAACCCCGATCCGTCCAAAGTGGTGAAATGGGGAGATCAGACCTGGGAAGAAATGATGATCGGCTATTTTGACGTCGCGCTGCCCTACAAGCCCGGCGATGCGAGCGAAGAAGCGAAAGTCGACAAAACGCTGGCCGCCGCCCGTAAGGTGATGGATCGCTACGACGCCGACCAGGACGGCATCGTCCTCCGCAACGAAGTCCCCGATAAAGGGCAACGTTACTTCGACCTGATCGACAGGAACAAAGACGACAAGGTCGAAGAAGAAGAGATCATCACGACGCTCAAGCAAATGCCGATCTTGCTGCAGTTGATCCGCTAGTTGCCACAACACTAGCCCGCAGCGCGAGCGAGGGAATGCGTTAGGGTGAATGACTAATGTCTAAATCCTAGTGTCTAATGACAGAGGGAGAGGACGCCAAGTCTTTCTTTGTTAGACATTGGTTATTTGCTTGCGAGCGCATTCCCGCGTTTGCGGACTAGAGAAGAGTAGCGATTCTTCGAGGCGGTCGCTTACTTAGCCGTCGCGGCGGAGATCAACCGTCGGCGGGGCCTGGCGGTTGGCGTTCCAGTGTTTCCACTGGGCTTCGTCATAGCCGAAATTGGCGTTCAGTTCGGCCGCTTGCAGCGTTTCCATCAGCGCCCGCAGCACCGCTTCGTTGCGTAGATCGCGGGTAATGATCTGCGGCTTTGAAGAACCAAACGAGAATCCGCCGGTACTGCCGCTGCCGAACGCGGCGGAAGTTTCTCCCGGCTTGCTCCCCTTCGTCACCTTGTACTGATGCGACGTTACCAGAGAGTCGATCAACGCGTCGATGGCGGCCGGGTGTTTCAGACGGGCCAGCACCAACGCGGCGCGATTGACGACCGTGTTGTCTTTGCTGTGGAGCAACTGCATCAGGTGCGCGACTGCCCGATCGTTGGGGCGACGCTCGAGCAGGATCGTTGCGCGATCGCGGAGCGAGGCCGAAGGATCCTCGAGCGCCACGTTCGTCAGGGCGGTCGTCGAAGGCCCGTTGACTAGGTTGCCCAATGCGTCGACCAACGTCTCACGCATTCCCTGGTACTTGCCGTCCTTCAAGAGTTCAATCAGCGGTTCGGTCGCCATCGGATCTTGGATGGCGGCGATTTCGGCCTGCACGCTTGCCGCTTTTTCGCCGCCACGGCGCATCTGCAACAGGTACGATCGCAACTTGACGCGCCAGTCCTTCGTAGCGTCTTTGTATTTTTGGGAGCGTTCTTCCATCGCCACATCTTGCGGATACATCCACTTTCCCTTGTGGCGAATCATCCCTTGGTCTTTGAACCACTGTTCGGTAATGATCCATTCGCCGCGTCGACGAATATAGCCAAGCGCTCTTCGCGCTTGCTCGTGATTGGGATCCATCGTCAGGATCTGCTGCAGGTGATGATCGCGCTGCTCCGGCAGATCATGTTTGCCGCACCAGTCGGCCATCTGCCAGTTGCCGTCTACATCGGGAGGCATCTGCGGCAAGATCGCTTCGTAGTTCCGCAGTTCCGGAGACTTTTCGATCACCTCGGCCACAATATCGGCCGGCAAGACCATATCGCCCCCGGCGGTGCGCACATGCAGCTCTTGCGGCGTGTCGGCCGCGGGGCTCAGCAACTCCCCGTCGATTCGACCGCCGGAGGTCAGCACAAAGACGTCCGCCACCGCCGGCGTCGCGATACCAGTCGCGGCCAAAAGCAGGGCGGTGCGGAAGCGGCGGATCAACTTCACGTCGAGGAGTTTGCCGAAAGGGAGAAAGGGTTCCGGTGCAGTGTACGACGCTCAGAATGCCGGCGCCCTGCAAACTTCAACACCGGCGCACGGCGAAGGAGCCGTTTTTAGTATAGGCGAGCGGCGCAGGCCAAGCCATTCGGAAGTAAACAAACCGCCGCCAGAGGGGGAATTCGGTCGGTTCGTACCGCTTATACCGACGCTTCGTCTTGCCGGAAGAGCTGGAAGGCGTTCAGAATCTCGTCGGGAATCCGCCGCGGGGTCCGTTTGGCCATGTCGATCAAGACCCACTTCGTTTCGGCCTTGGCCAGGGTCCGCCCATCGCTGACGCGGCAGATTTCGTACTGCCGCAAGACCGATGCGGTGAAGTATTCGGAAAGCCAGGTCTTGATGACCACTTCTTCCCCTTCAAAGGCCGGCGACAAATATTCGATCGAATGGGCCCGCACGACCCATCCGCAGCCGAGCTCTTCGTAGCGGCGCTTGCCCCAGTTTTCGGCCACCGAATGGGCGACCGCCGCGTCCTGCATCCAGCGCAAGTAAACCAGGTTGTTTACATGCCCCTGCATGTCGATGTCGGCCGACGCGACCGAGACCGCATGTTCGTAGATTGCCGCCACGTTAGACCTCACGAAACGGTAATTCGCCGCGGAGTGAAGAAGTTACGCACATCAACCACTTCCATGCCGGCGCGACGCGCCGCTTCGACGCCCAGATCGGCGTCTTCATAGACGCGGCAATGCTCCGGCTCGACATTCAGCTGCTTCGCCGCTTCCAGAAAGACGTCGGGATACGGCTTGTGCCGCGCGGTGTCTTCCGACGTCACGCAGGCGTCAAAGTGGTTCGACAAGCCGATATGCCCCAAGATCAGGTCAGCGACGTAACGCATGGCGCCGGTGGCGACCGCCATTGGAATGCGACCGCGATACTCGTAGACCAGCTCGACCGTCGCTTCGATCGGGGCGACATTGCTGATTTCCAGCAGAAACGCCTCTTCTTTCTCGATTGCGACCGTGTGAGGATCGAGCGCGATCCCCTGCTCTCCGGCGAGCAATTCGACGATCTTATCGCTCGGTTTTCCGCCCAGGGCGTAAAACCGGTCCTCATCGAAGGTAATACCGTACTTTTCCATGGTCGATCGCCAAGCGACATAGTGCGCCGGCATCGTATCGGCCAGGGTTCCGTCCAAATCAAAAATCAGTGCGTCAAAAGGCATTGGCAATAAAATCCTTAGGACAATCGTTGTTCGCCCATTCTAATTCGAAACGGCCGGTTTTCGTAGGCCGCGGAAGTTAGGCGAAATTCGTTGACCCGGGTGTGGGAAGACGCATAATGGATCTTCCCCCCTTAACCCTCACTCGACGGAGTCGATTTATGTCCCGCCTGCCTGCCCTCCTTTTGGTTTTCCTGTTCTTTTCCGCCACGAAAGCAGCGGACAACTGGCCGGAATTCCGAGGACCGCACGGCGATGGCGTCGCCCAGAGCGAAAATCTACCGGTCGATTTTAGCGATCCCCAAGCCCTGAAGTGGAAAACCGCAATCCATGATCGCGGCTGGTCGTCACCGGTCATCTGGGGCGATCGCATCTGGGTCACCACCTCGACCGAAGACGGTACCAAACAGTCGGTCCTGGCGCTCGACCGCCACACCGGTGAGATTTTGCTCGACCGGGTCGTCTTCACCACCGACGATCCGCAAGAGAAAGAAGTCTCGAACAGCTACGCTTCGTGCACGCCAGCGATTGAAGAGGGCCGCATTTACGTTCACTACGGCAGTCTGGGAACGGCCTGTCTCGACAGTCAAACCGGCGAAACGATCTGGGAGCGACGCGATCTCCGCTGCGATCACTGGCGCGGCCCCGGTTCTTCCCCCATCTTGGACGACAAAAATTTGTACGTCGCCTACGACGGCTACGATTTTCAATACGCCGTGGCCCTCGACAAGAATTCGGGCAAAACGGTCTGGAAGCGTGATCGCAACATCGACTACGGCACCGACAACGGCGACCGCAAGAAAGCGTACAGCACCGCCTGCCTGTTTGAGCATGAAGGCCAGCGGCAGTTGGTGATGCCGAGCGCCTCGGACACCATTTGCTACGATCCGGCCACCGGCGACGAGCTGTGGCGGGTCAAACATGGCGGCATGAACGCGGCGCCGCGTCCGCTCTACAAACATGGTCTGGTTTACATCACCGGCGGCGACCGCGATCGCAAGCTGTTCGCGATGGATCCTTCGGTTCGCGGCCAAGTCCCCGATGATGCGATTGCCTGGGGATTGTCGAAAGGCGCCCCTTATCGCCCCTCGCAAATCATTCTCGGCGACCGGATGTACATGATCGAAGACAAGGGAATCGCCACCTGCGTCGACGCCAAGTCAGGCGAAAAAATCTGGCAAAAGCGAATCGGCGGCAACTATCGCGCCTCGCTGTTGGCGGCCGGCGGCAATCTTTACTGCTTTGACGAAAGCGGCAAGATCACCGTCTTCAAGGCGAGCGACGAGTTTGAGCTGGTCGCCGAGAGTTCGCTCCCTGACGGCTTTCAGGCTTCGCCGGCCGTCGCTGGCGATTCGCTCTATCTGCGGACGACCAAAGACCTCTACTGCTTCGAGAAATAACGCTTAGCTGCCTGTTGAAAAATGCCATCGTGGCATTTTTCAACCTCGCCAGGCTCAGAGCGTAGCTCTTCGCGGCTCGCAAAATAACGACTTACGTCGCTATTTTGGGATCGCATCCGTGCGATCACGCAGTCCGTCGAGAAAATCAACGGACTGTTAGCAGGTTTCCGGCATAAAGGTCGGCATCACGATCCCCTCGATAATCGGCGGGCGATCGTAGGCCTGGGCCAGGTGCAACTCGCAGTTGCGTCCTCCCAAGGCGTACATGATGGCGACCAGCTTGGGGTTATCGCTGGGGATTAGCGCGACCGGCGTCTGGCCGGGGTATTGATTCAGTTCGGCGACGATCAGCGCCGCGATTTCGATGGAACTGGTTCCGACCCCGGGACCGATCATGTTGCTGGCTGGATGCCCGATCGAAGCCATCGCCCCGGTGATCTCTCCGTTCCGTTCGATCACCGAACAGTGCCAATAGCCCCGCTGGTTGGCGATCATGTACCGCCAGTCCCCTTCCCGCGACGTCCGCCACACTTCCTGTTCCAGCCGATCGATCGCTTTGACGTCGTCCAATGTGGCCGGACGGACTCGCTCAAGCGGAAGGTCCATCAAGTGCAAGCCGCCGCCAGACGGAACGCGGAAGAACATATCCTGGTAGACCGCGTACGGATGAAAAAAGCGTCGACTGTAGAGCGAAAACGAATCGAGGTTCATCGCGCTCGAAACGAGCCGCAGCGGCAACTCGCGCTCATCGGCGATGCCGATAATGTCGTCCAACAACGCGCTGGCGATTCCGCCGCCGGCAAACTCGCTAGAAGCGTTCATGATCCCGAGCGAGATGTGCGTCTGGCGGGGATGATAAAAACAGGATCCGATGATCCGGCCATTCGCTGCGCTCTGCGCCACCAGGCAGCACCCCGGGTCGAGATCTTCGTACACTTCCGGAAACAGCCCGCACGCTTCCGGCGGGCAAAGAAAGATCTTGTCGCGACCATGCGATAGATACCACGCATTGGTCGAGGCGTGAATCAACTCGGCGATCTCGGCCGCATCCTTGGCCTCGGCAGGATGGATTTTAAACATAGACGCTCCCAGAAGTTACTGCTTACATCTCTAGTTTCCATTGGCCCCCCTCAGAAAGTCAACTCGGCCGCGGCCAGCCGGCATTCGGCACGTACTTTCCAAGATTGAAGGAACGGCGAGCGCCATTATCGCATCTGAATATTTGCTGCAATTGCGTTGAAACAGGCCATCAGAAGAATTAGGCTATTTAGGCGCTTACTTCGTCGAAATCTGAGGGCAAGGTCATGAATTCAGGCAGGACTCAAGCAGGCAGGCCCTGCGGCTTCACGCTCGTAGAATTGCTGGTTGCAATTGCAATCATTAGCGTTTTGATCGGTCTGTTGATTCCCGCCGTTCAGCAATCGCGGGAAGCGGCGCGACGCGCTCATTGTCAAAACAATCTCCGCCAAGTTGGTATCGCGGCGCACCTGTTCCATGACGTCAACAAGCGACTCCCCCCCGGTTGGATCGGGGCCACCCTCGCTGGCAAGCATGAGGTGTTTGGCCTGACCGGTTGGGGCTGGAGCGCCCATCTGCTGCCGCACTTGGAACAGAAAGGGATCAGCGATCGGCTGGCGTTTGAATATCCAATGTTGTCGGAAATAAACCAGGTCAGTCGCGAACAAGAGGTTTCCCTGTTTCATTGTCCGAGCGATCCGTCGACGGCGCCGCTGACCATCTCCTTCCTCAATCAGACGAGTCTGACGCTGCCGCGATCCAACTACGTCGCCAACTTTGGCGCAGCGCCGCTCATCGCCGCAGGCGGCTTCCAAGGGACAGGTCTCAAGTTTTCCGGCGCCCCGTTCAAAGGCCCTTTCTCGCACAATAGCGGCACGCAGTTGCGTGACTTCTTGCGCGGCGCCAGCAACACGATCCTTGTCGGAGAACGCCGCTCGAACCCGACCGACGAGTCAACCCGAGCAACCTGGACCGGCTTCGCCTTCGGACATGCCCGCTTTTTGGCAAACGTCGTCGGGACCTCGAACAAGCCGATCAACGATCCAGACGATACCGCATTCTCAAGCAGCCACCCAGGCGGCGCTTTATTCTTGTACGCCGATGGACATGTCCAATTCTGGTCCGACACAAGCGATCACTTGCAATTCGCCCAGGCGTCTCTTTTGGATGAAAACAATGCAGGCCTGGTCACCTTGCTGGCGGGGGGAGACGCGGTCTATTATCCCGATGAACCGGATGAGGAAGAAGATGAAGCGGACGATCCTGACGACGAATACGTTCCGCCGGTCAGCGTTCCGCCTGGTTATTTCTACGGACCCGGCGGCGATGGCGAGGCCCTTTGCCCGATCTGCCTAGAGCCGAGCTTAGAGCCGTGGCCGCATAAGCCTGGCGAAGATGATCACTTGCCGATTCTGCGGCCGATCCTGCGGCCGATTCGATTCCGTTAGCAGTCCGTTGATTTTCTCAACGGGCTGCTGGATCGCAGGGATGCGATCCAAAAATAGCGACGTAAGTCGTTATTTTGCGAGCCGCGAAGAGCTATGCTCTGAGCCTGGCGAGGTTGGAAAATGCCACGAGGGCATTTTTCAACAGGCAGTTAGGTCTCGCGCGACGCCACCCCCCAATCATCCACCTTTCTCGCTAGAATCAAAGCAAGTTCCCTGGTAACGAACCGGACCATCGGTGCATCCAAACAAATTGACCGTTGGTTCCTTTGATTCTTGCGAAAGGACGTCATGCCGCTGTTTCGATATGCCCTGCTGCTGCCGCTCATCGTTCCTACCTTGACCTTCGCCCAAGATTCCGGAATTGAGCCTGCGGCGCTCGACGGCCGCGACGGACGCAACTTGGCGCTCGATCAGTTTTTTCCGCAGCCGCAACTGAAGGTTGCCGAGACGAAGCTGGAGCAAGCGAAGTTTCCGGTGATCGACGCCCACACTCACTTTCGCTATCGACTCCGCAGTTCGCCGGAACAGCTGGATGACTTTGTCGCCGTGATGGACAAGCAAAACATCGCGATCTGCGTCAGCCTGGATGGACGACTGGGGGACGAATTTGACGCCCACGCCAAGTACCTGTGGACCAAGTACCCCAACCGCTTTCTGATTTACGCCAACATCGACTGGCAAGGCGCCGGCGACCCCGACAAACCGGAGACCTGGGATTGCCAACGTCCCGACTTTGGCCGCCGCATGGCGATGGCCCTGGCCGACGCCAAAGAAAAAGGCGCCAGCGGGCTGAAGCTGTTCAAGCAGTTTGGGCTCGGGCACAAGGACGCCGACGGATCGCTACTAAAAATCGACGATCCCCGCTGGGACCCGATCTGGAAAGCCTGTGGCGAGCTCGGTCTGCCGGTGATCATTCATACCGCCGATCCAGCCGCCTTCTTCGATCCAATCGATGAGACGAATGAACGCTGGGAAGAACTGCATCGCCATCCCGATTGGCACTTTCCGCCCGACAAGTTCCCGACGCGCCAATCGCTGTTGGAGGCCCGAAACCGGGTGATCGCGAGACATCCCGAGACCACTTTCATCGGCGCCCACTTCGCCAATAACTCGGAAGATCTGGCGACCGTCGCGAAGTGGCTGCATACCTATCCCAACCTGGTGATCGAACCGGCGTCACGCATTAGCGAACTGGGGCGTCAGCCTTACACGTCGCGAAAATTCTTTCTGAAGTACGCCGATCGAATCTTGTTTGGGACCGACGGACCGTGGCCCGAACTTCGTTTGACCTACTACTGGCGGTTCCTGGAAACATACAACGAGTACTTTCCTTATTCGGAAAAGCCATTTCCGCCGCAAGGTTTTTGGCGGATCTATGGCATCGGCCTGCCGGACGACGTACTGAAGAAGGTCTACTCGGAGAACGCCTGTCGCATCATTCCGCACGCCCAGGAAAAGCTCGACGCGTGGCGCAAAGAACAAGCCGCCGCATCAAAGTAAGTGGCGGGCTTTGATCTCAAGGTACTGATTGACCAGGTTGGCGGTCAGGTCTTCCGGAAAGACGTCCATCGCCATTACGCCGCGATGGGCCAGGTCGGTTAGCACCTGGTGGCGCCAGGTGAGAATCTCAGCCGCAGCCGCCGCTTCAAACAGATCGCGGCCATACAGCTTCTCATTGTCGGCCGCATCAAACAGGCGATGATCGCGGAGCAAAATCCCGAGCGGCAAATGCCGTCCGACGATCGTCCCCAGGTACTGCTCCACCTGGTGGGCGTTCACCTCGTCAATGACGTTGGAAATCATCACCACCAGCGAGCGCTTCTGACAGTGGGCCCGCAGGTACATGAAGGCCGAGTCATACCGCGATTCGACCAACTGCGGGAAGCGGTCGTACGACGCGTGCAGCAGATGGTTCATTTGGTTCGCGCCGCTACGCGGCGGAACGTACGACAGCACCTCGTTGGAGAAGCAGATCGCCCCGACCGAGTCGCCTTGCCGTAGCGCCACGTAGCTCATCATCAACATCGCGTTGAGCGAGTGATCGAGCAGGCTGATGCCGTCCGCCTCGTTGGTCATCATGCGGCCGCAGTCAATCATAAAAATGATTCGCTGCGATTGGCTGCTTTGAAACTCACGGACGGTTAGCTTGCGGCGGCGGGCAGTCGAGCGCCAGTCGATATGCTTGTAGTTATCGTCAAGCGTGTAATCGCGGAGCCGCTCAAAATCGTGATCCTGACCCACCTTGCGAGTGCGTCGCACGCCCATCAAGCTCAAGCGGTTGGTCCGGGCGAGGATCGCGTACTCCGACAGTTGTTTCATGTCGGGGTAGACTTTGATCTCGGTCTCGACCGGAATGCGGACAAATTTCCGCCACAGCCGGAAAAAGCTGGTCACCTGGACGTAGACATACTCCATCTGAAACGAGCCGCGGGAGTTCGGTTCAAACTCGTAATGAACCGTCGCTCGACTGCTAGGATTGAGATCCATCTGGAACTCTTCCGGCAGCGCCGCAAACAGTTGCGGCACATCGTCGCGGATCGCCGTCGCAATACGGTAGGGACTGCGATTTTCGATCAGTAGCGTAACCCGATGCTTTTTTTGCAGCGAAGCGATCCGCAGCGTCTCGCGCTCGGCTTTCAGGTGTCTGGCCAGCGGCAACGTCAAGAGATCGGCAAAACCCACCAGCAAGATCAAACCGTCCAGCGCTAGTGCGATGAGCAGCACCAGCGGGCTGACCAACACGCCCACCGAGGCGATCAGCGGCGCAGCGAACAATACCGCCATCCACCGCGTGGGATAAACCCGCCCAAATCGCGCAAACAGCAGCAGCGGCAAAGCGAACGCGACGAACATCATGATCGGCGTCGCCGGCGACGCTTTCAACGCCGACTCGATGTACTGAACAATCAAATTCACAGCCGCGGGACCTCCACGGTCCGGATCAATTCGGTCAGCAAGTCGTCGACGTCATGTCCTTCCACTTCCGCTTCGGCCGACAGAATCACGCGATGGCGGAGCGTCGGAATCGCGATCTGCACCACGTCGTCCGGCACCGCATAGTTGCGACCGCTAAAGGCGGCCAACGTACGGGCGCCCTGCATCAAGGTAATGCCGGCACGCGGCGAAGCGCCCATGTGGAACTGCGGCCACTCGCGGGTCAAACGGACGATCTTGTTGATGTAGTCGATCAGTTTGTCGTCGACAATCACGTCGCTGTTCGACTGCGTGATCTCCAAGATCTCTTGCGGCGAGGTGACCACCTCCAGCTCTTCTTCGAGCCGGCGATTAATGTCCTCCTGGCGGCTGTGCATCTTCAAGATTTCGGCTTCTTCTTCGACCGCCGGATAGTTCAAATTCAGCTTGAACATGAAACGGTCGAGCTGCGCTTCCGGCAGATTGTAGGTTCCTTCCGACTCGATCGGATTTTGCGTCGCCAGCACCAAAAACGGCCGGTCAATGTTGTGGCTGGTCCCGTCAATCGTGACGCGAAACTCTTGCATGATTTCCAAGAGCGCCGCGTGCGTCTTGGCGGGCGAACGGTTGATTTCGTCCGCCAACAGCAACTGCGTGAAGATCGGTCCCGGGCGAAAACGGAACTCGTTGGTCTTCATGTCAAAGATCGGCGCCCCGGTAATGTCGGACGGCATCAAGTCGGCCGTAAACTGCACGCGGCCAAATTGGCAACCGAGCACCCGACCCAAGGTTCGCACAAACAAAGTCTTGCCGAGCCCCGGCGCACTTTCGATCAACACGTGCCCGCTGGAGAAGAGTGCGGTCAGCGTTCCCAGCACCAACTCATCCTGACCAACATAGATCTTGCTAATCTCGCGCGTGATTTTCTTGAAGAGCTGACGCGTCCGGGTATCGCTTCCTTCTTCGGCGTGATGCCCCTGAATCGTCGTCTGAAACGCCCCGGTCTGCGGCGGCGCCGCGGCGGGCGGATTGGGCGTCGGCATCGCAGGCGATGCCGGAGATGCCGACGCGACCGGATCGGGAGCGGCGAGACCTGGACCGGCGGCCGCTGCTGCGCCATCCGGAATCACTTGCACCGAACCGCAATCAGGGCACTTCGCCTTCTTACCGGCTGCAGAGCTAGGAACGCGCAGCGATTTACTGCAGGCGGAACAAGCGAACTCGATCGTATCGGAAGTTGGCGAACTCATCGTTGCGAATCAAAGCTCCCAGAGGGAATAATTGGCTAGATCTAAGGTTTCACGCGGGCGCGACCGACGCGTCGATAGACGGTCTCGCCGCGGGCGATCTGTTGATATTGGCGCACCCGCAGTTGAGCGTAGTCGTAGTCGTCGGTCGCTTCCAGCAATTCGCCCAAAGCGCCGATATGTTTTTGAAAATCGGTAGAACGAACTTCCGGCAAGCGTTTCGGCCGTCCAAAAATCGGGAACGCCGCGAAACAAAAGACGATCAACAACAATGCGATATGCAGCCCCAGCGGACTAAGGGGCCAAACGGTCAGCCACTCCCAACCCGATCGCCCCGCCGAAACGTCGCTGGCGGTGATGATCTCGACCCCATCGTCGCCCGACTCGAGAAACGTCACGGTCTGTCCGTATCCGCATTCTTCGATCAGGCTGGCCGCCAGCTTGCGATGCTCATGATTGACCAGCGGCTGGTTCAGCAAAAACGAGCCGTTGCTGACGACGATCAGCTGAATACCAACGTCGTAATCGTCCCAATAAAGAATGGCGATCGGATCTTTGCCGTCGGCGGTCGCCAACACGACTTCGCTGTTAGGCATCATCTCCGACAGGCTGCCGTACTCATCCTTGTCCCAGTTCTCGGAATAGCCGATCCGCGACCGCAGGACGAGATCGGTCTTACCGGCGTCGACTCCGTCGGCCCAGCGTCCGGTGAGTCGTCGCGGTCGACGCGTCGGCAAATCCCGCTCGACCGCATACCACTCGCAATCGAACTTGTTCGCGGCGCCAGCCGAGATCTGGTCGAAATCGTGCTGCGCAATCCCCTTCTCCCGCTGTGCGGTCAACAATTGCTCAGCAGAAGCGGTCTCGGTCATCGTGTTCCAATATTCAATCGCCGCATCAAAATCGCGGTCGATGTAGATAAGCGTGCGATCGGGCGCCGCTTGCAGCCAGGTTTCCAGATAGTCGCGCACCTCCTGCGTCGGGGGCGAAAACGAATTGGGCGCCCATACGATGACGTCGCTTTGCTCGATCCGGGGCGAGAGCCGTTCGACCGTGCGCACCGTATAGCCAGCGCGGCGAAATAGCTCGCCCAGGACGTGCGTGCCGTTGACGCTCGAGGTCTGCTGATATCCGCTGCGGACGCCATACGAGGTCGGTACCGTCACTTCTTTCGAATCGCAACCGGCGAACACGCCCAGCAACGCGATCGTCAGCGTCAGCCCGAGGTTGGTTAACTTCCACTTCATGACGCCGCTCCGCTCAATTGCTTACGAAACGGCTCCAACTGGCCCCAACAGCGCTCAAAGCCGTCGCGAGACAGCGTCCGTTGCCCGAAGAAGACGTCCTCGAAGGCCCGCATCGTCACTTCCAGGATATCCTCGATCGCGTGGTTCTTGCGGAGTTCGCGGAGGTACTGTCCGTTGGTCTTTCCCTTGGCCAGTCGAATCAAATGCCGTTTGTCGAGCTCGACCAGTTCATAGCTAAACAGGTAGACGATCGCCTCGTTGAAATCTCCCCGGTCGTAGCAGCGGCGGGCTTCGGCCAGCAGATCGGAGTCAGGTCGTTTGACCTGAAACGGCAGACTCTCGAGCCGATCGACTTGCGTCGTCGTATCCATATCCTCTGGACGTTGGCGATTGGAACCGCCGGACGATATCGGCTCTTCGCTCTCTAAATAGCGATAGATCAAATACGCGACCAGTCCCAACACGACCAGAATCACGGTGTACAACATGATGGCGCCCAACGAAAACAGACCGCCGCTAAACAGCGTGCCCAGCCACGAAAGATCGGGCCACCAGTTCCACGAAGTGCGGGTCGTCACCGCCTTCGGATTCGCCGGGGCGGGACGAAAATCGTTCGACTTGGGCGGGGTCACGTCAACCCGCTGCAGCGCATCTTTGTCGGCGTCGTACCACGCGGCCGACGGCAACCGCGTAAGTTCGTCCTTCGTCGTCGCGACCGGCTCATCGACCTTACCTGTGGTCGGCTGCTCCTCCCACCAATCTTGTCCGCGGGCGGTCGACGCCAGGCAGAGCAGCAGGAGGATCGGCATGATCTTGTTGGGAATGCGGAGCGCGCTCATACCGTCGCCCCCTTCCAGCGATTCGCTTCGGCGCGGACCACCAACTCCACTTCCCAACCTTCGCGGCGAATCCGCAGATCGAGATAGCTGAGGAACCGCGTCACCGCCATGTACGCCGCCACCATCCACAGCGAGGTGGGAAGCAGCAAATCGAGCATCACCCAATCCCAGGCCCACTGGCCGAACAAATAGCCGCGGAGCGCCCAGATATTGATGCAAATGGCGCACGCCAGCGGAACCGAAAACGTGGAGGCCATCGCCCGAATGACCATATCTCCAAAGTTTGGATTGTGGAGTGCGGCGCTACGGCGGCCGACAGTCATGGTGTTGGCGTCATTGGCGTAAAACGGGTTCCGCTCTAGCAGGATGATCTCTCCCAAGAATGGCCGGACGCCGCGTAAGACCATCGCGTAGGCGACCAACAGAAAGAGAAGGAAGCCCCACGCTTCGCCATCGTCGAGGGTGCACAAGAACACCATCCCCATCCCCGGCACGACGCCCCGCAACAGCGCGACCAGCCAGAACATCCGCGGGATCAGCGAGAAGGGCGCCGACAGCATCCGTCGCCAGCTAGGCTCGTCATGAAACATGACGTCCCCCAGCATCAACGTCACCAGCGAAGTGGCGAGCGGCGCTTCGAGGAAAATCAAGATCACCATCAACATCCCGTACTGGGCCGAGGTGACCTCGGTCGGTAGATCGGGACGCAGATTGGAAAGGATCGCGATGTTGATCAGCGTAAACGGAATCGCCATGGCGGCGGTCGTAATCACGATCCGCCCCATGTACCGTTTGATCACCAATAGCGACAGGTCGAATAGTTCGAGCAAGCCGCGCTCGCGAATTGCGATTTGGGTCTTATCGAGTTGCACTTTCCCCTCCTCGCGGAAATCCGAGCACGATGAAGTAGATCATCAGCAGGAAACTGCAAAAAATCATCACGATGATTTTCACGGCGATCGGCAGCGCCGACGGCGAAATCCAAGCTTCAATCATCGCCGCCAGGCAAAACATCGTCGCTGACGCCCCCATGATTGGCAAGCTGCGCCAGGCGGCGATCTTCAGCGAGTCGATCCGATCGAAAGCCAGCAACCGCGACTTCGACAGCATGTTCTCGTCCGGCTGCGGATCTTCGCCAGGCTGTAGTTCGCTCTTGTAATGCCGCGGCGAAATCAGCGCCATCCCTAGTCGCAATCCGGCGCCGGCCGCCAAGACGATCGCCGTCAGTTCAAACGGTCCATGCGCCATGACAAACTCAAAAAAGTTGTCGCGGACATCATCCGGAACCGACGGACTCGACATGTGCCCGAACATCGACCCCAGCGCCGTCGCGTTGTACATCAACGTGCCGATTCCGCCAACCACGGTGATCCCCAGGGCGAAGCACTGCAGGCCAATCGACGTATTGTGCTGCACGTAAAAGGTGGCTCCCGACGGCGAGACGCCGGTGTTGCCGACCGAGTTACGATGCATCTCGACCATCGCTTCCAACTGTTCGCGGCCGACCATCTCTTCGGCGAAGCCAGGATAGAACGACGGATTGGCGCCCAACACCCAAGACAGGATGAAGAAGCCGAAAAACAGGAAGAAGCAAAGCTGGACGCAACGATCGGCAAAGATATGCCGCGGCGTTGTGACAAACAGCGTGTAGACCAGCCCGGTCCAGTCGATCGACCGGCTGCGGTAAAGTTGATTGTGGGCCCGACCGACCAGTTGGTGCAGGTACTCCACGATATTGGGCGGCAACTGATACGAGTCGGCCAAAGCCAAGTCGGCGCACGCGGCCCGGTAGAGCGCGGCGAACCGGGAGATCGCCCGAGCCCCCATCTTTTTCTTGCGGCGCATTTCCATCGACGTGCAGAGCGCTTCCAGCTCTTGCCAATTGCGGCGACGCTTTTCGATGAGTTCGGCGACCTTCACGCGGGCTGCCCTTCTATTGGTTGACCATCAAAGACCGAGCGGACGACGGCGCGCCGCTGGAAGTCGCGCTCGGAGGCCCGCCCGCGTAGACCGACGACTCGGACGCAGTGCCGTCGGCCGAGCGGTCTGACAGGAACGTGCGATAGTAGAGCGCGCACAACATCAAATCGTAGCTGGTATCGGCCGGCAGGTTAAATTGTCGCAACATCGGTTCGGCCAGGTGACGGGCGATCTCGCGACGGCGGGCGGTGGTAAAAAACCGGCGACGCTCGACATACGTGGCGACCGCTTTGCAGAGGCTCGGCCCGGCGACAAAATTCGGCGGAATGTAGTCGGCCAACTGTCGCGCTCGATCATCTTCAATCTTGGCGATTTTCATCAGCCAGCTGCGGTCCTCAATCACGACCATCGTCGAGACGAGCAGATCGCCCAGCCGTTGGAATCGTTTGTTAAAAGCGGGCACGATCAAGCCGATCAAAAAGGTGGGGAGGATCGGTCCTGCAAAGCCAACCCCTTCGCGCAGCCATTCAAACGGTAGCGGCGCCAGCGGCATCATGTCGGCGTAACGAAACAGATTTCGGCCAAAAGCCTGTAGCGCGTTGATCGGCTCACCATCGACCGTGACGCTCCGAATCGACAAGGCCCGTTTCCCCGGCGTCTGTCCATTCCAATAGGTTTCAAACAGCGCGCCGTAAAACCAGTCGAGCACGAAGAACGACAGAAAACGAATCGCGGTCCCCAGTTCGGCCAGCGGTCCAACCGCATCCATCAAGCCGCTACAGGCGACCGCGATCAAAATCAGCACGTAGACCGCCACGCGAATGGCGAAATCGATCAGAAACGCGGTCAGACGACGGAAGGGACCGGCCGCCTGATAATAGAAGGCGATATTCTCCGGAGTCACGATCTTCAATCGCGAATCGATCGGATCGATGGTGCTCGCCATGCAGAAATCGTCGTCCGGAAGAAGAATAGTCGAATCGCCCCGGAGTTCGCATCCACGGCATACGTCTAGTTTAGTCCGCCGGGGCGCCCTCTCTCCAGAGGTAAGTTCCTTGGATTGGGCCGAAGGTTCTCAAATTCGCTTCATTTCGCTATATTTTTGGCGCGTGCGCCTAGAATTTTCTCCCCAATTTTGCGTAGGACGATCGGATGCGTCAGACCTATCCTCTCCTTTTCGCCGGTAAGCCGCTTGAGCCGAATCTTGACCTGGAAGTTTGTGACAAATTTTCGGGCGAAGTCGCCGCGCGGGTCCCGCTCGCCTCGGCCGAGTTGATCGATCAGGCGATCGCCGCCGCCGCCAAGGCCGCCCCTGCGATGGCCAAGCTGAAAGCGTACCAACGGCAAGATATCTTGCAGTACTGCGTCAAACAGTTCGAGTCGCGGCAAGAGGAACTGGCCGAGTCCCTTTGCATCGAAGCGGGCAAACCGATTCGCGATAGCCAAGGAGAAGTCGCCCGCTTGATCGATACCTTTCGGATCGCGGCGGAAGAGGCGGTTCGCATCACCGGCGAGATCATGCCGCTCGACATTTCGGCGCGGGCGGCCAACTATCGCGGCATGTGGCGTCGGGCGCCGATCGGCCCCTGCTCCTTTATCTCTCCCTTCAACTTTCCGCTCAACCTGACCGCCCACAAGATCGCCCCGGCGATCGCGGCCGGTTGTCCGTTCGTATTGAAACCGGCCAGCTTAACGCCGATCGGCGCACTGATCATCGGCGAAGTCCTGGCCGAAACCGATCTGCCGGAGGGCGCCTTTTCGATTCTTCCCTGTCACCGCGATGGGGCGAGTCTGTTCACTACCGATCCCCGCTTGAAACTGCTCAGCTTCACCGGCTCCGACGAAGTTGGCTGGAAGCTGAAGTCGCAAGCTGGCGCCAAAAAGGTGGTGCTCGAACTGGGCGGCAATGCGGCCTGTATTGTCGACGCCGACGCCGATCTGGAAGACGCCGTAAAACGGATTATCGTCGGCGCCTTCTATCAGTCAGGCCAAAGCTGCATCAGCGTCCAGCGGATCATCGCCCATCGCGACATCTACGACGACCTGAAGGCTCGCCTGGTGGCGGCGACCGCCAAGCTGAAGTCGGGCGATCCCAAGTCAGAAGACACGTTCATCGGTCCGATGATTACCGAAGGAGAAGCGGAGCGGGTCGAGACCTGGGTCGCCGACGCCGTCAAGGCGGGCGCAAAATTGCTCGTCGGCGGTCAGCGCAAGGGTGCGATGGTCGAAGCGGCGCTGCTCGAAAACGTGCCGACCAACCTGCCGCTCTCTTGCGACGAAGTCTTCGGCCCGGTCGCCACGCTTGCATCGTTCGATAGTTTCGATCAGGCGATCGCCATGGCCAATGACAGCGAGTATGGCCTGCAGGTGGGCGTCTTTACCCGCGACGTCTACAAGGTTTTAACCGCATGGGACGAGATGGAAGTAGGTGGCGTGATCATCGGCGACGTCCCTTCGTGGCGCGTCGATCACATGCCGTATGGCGGCGTCAAAAATAGCGGTCTCGGGCGCGAAGGAATTCGTTTCGCTATCGAGGACATGACCGAGATTCGCAACCTGGTGATTCGCGAAATCGACGGTTAGAGCGTTTTTCTGATCGCTGTAGCGTTTCTGGCGCCGGTGAGGCAAGCTGGTCCAGGCGACCGAAGCAGGCGAATCCTCAAGATTTGTCGATGCAGGTCAACGCCGACCAGCGCGGCCGCAACCAGCCAGAACGATACAGATGGAGGAAAACCGCTCTAGCGGAAAGAAAAACGGATCGCCCCGCGAGAGGGCGATCCGTTGAATCTTGTGGTTGGTCGGCGTTTGCCGTTAGCCATGAATCCGGCGGTGAATCACTTCCGGATCGATCGGAATCACCTTGGTGGTGGCCGAGTAGTCGGCGGTCAGCACGCTGCGATTCTTCTTTTGCTTCTTCAGTTCGTACTGCACGATGTAGGCGCCGATCTGCACGCCGCCGGTGGTGTAAACCGGGGGCCACAGTTCTTCGGGACGGCTCGACAAGGTCTTGGCGAGCAAACGCGTGCCGCGGCCCGAGTAACCGCCCAGCGACATTTCCAAACGGCCTTGCGACTCGTGATAGGCGTACAACACGTAAGCCGGTTCGTAGGTCGTTTCGTCCCACTTGGCGCACTTCCACGAACCGTCGGCCGTTTCGTAGTAGAAGCCCGGCGTCTCCGGCGTTTCGGTCTTCGACAGCCGCTTGCCGCCGCTGCACGATTCGGGATGCTCGACGTTCTTTTCGCGATGACGCAGGTAGATCGGCACGGCGCGATCGCTCGGCTTTTCGACTTCGTCCTGGCTGATGTATGGCTCGCAGTTGAAAATGCTGGCCATCGAGATTTCGACGACCGGGTTGCTGCGGATACTGCCAAGACAAATCAGCGCCTTGTCACCCTGAGCGGCGTGGAAGTTTTGATAAACTTCGGCAGCCCGGGCATGCACTTCTTCGTTGTCAGCTTGGCCCGGCGCCCAGACGAGCGTTTGGAACAAGTCTTCCGGCTGCGGAATCGGGGCGTCATAGATCTGTTCGCCCATTTCGTTCAGCATCACCGGCTCTGGCGCCGGATGATGATTGCGCTGGTACTTGGCGGTCCCGCCTAAAGTCGAAATGCCGGTCAGCAACTCGCCCTGCAGGATCGTATCGGAAGCGACCACCCAGGCGCCTTCTGGCCAGTTTTCGTCCGCCCGTACGCCCAAGCACATTTCGATGCGGCGTCGGCGAGCGAGCAGTTCCCAAAAGTTCTCAGGCTCAACCGAGAAGAGGGCGCCCGGCAGTTGGCCTGCGTCGGCGTAGCCATGTTTGATCAAGAAGTCGCACAACTGCGACAACGCGGTCAGCGGGATATATTTCGCTTCGTTCTTCAACAGCGACGAGACCTGATGCCGGTCCAGTCCTGTGTAATCGCAGATCGCTTTGATCGTTCCCGGCCGTTTTTTCGGATCGGGAGAGTGGTTCAGAAGTTCCGCGAGACGAAAGGAGAATTTCATCGACAAGCTCCTGCAGCAATAAGGGCGAACCGTCTATTCGCCGTAAGCGAGCCCAAACTTCAAATAGACACAAGGCTCACATACACAATGTGCATTACTCCGCCATTGAAATCAACGGTGGAAACACCGCCTTTGAGCTAAAGTGCAAAAAATTCACACCAAGCCTCCGCACAATCGTTTCCTCGCCCCAGCCGATAATAAACATAAACCTTTTATGCAAAACACCTTAGGTCGATTTCCGTCGATTCCCGGCTAATATGCGGAAAGTCGCTAATGAGCAAAGGCTGCGGCGAGGCAATTCACGCAAGCTGCGCAATGCCGGCATATCCTCCATCGGGCGATCTTCGCCACTGGGTACAAAAAAACTGCCGCCCCAAACGGGACGGCAGTCAATTCGCGTTGACTGAGGTTCGCCTAGCGGCGAACTATTCGATCCGCCGCTTCAACAGCAAGGCGTCTTCCACATTGTGGTCCTCGCCCGGCTCATAACCAACCGGAATCGAACGATCGATCAGGTAGAACGACCGGTTCCGGGTGACCTCTCCGGTATCGCTCCCCAGTTCCTGGCCCAACTGCCATCCGTCCGGATGCACCGAACTAATCGCCGTCGGCTCAACCTCAAAGTAACCGAGGGTAATCCAGACGGCGTAGACGTTGGACTGAGTCGTGGTGAGGTTATCCAACCGGCGAATGCCTTGATAACGGTTGGCCGGGCTGATCGTGGCGTCGTTGTACCGAGTTTCCAACGAATTCGCCGCGACGGACGCCGGGTTGGGCGTCGTAAAGGCGAATAGCGGTTGATCCTCGGTATTCGTTCCAATCGTGGGCCGACCACCGCTGGAATTGGCCAACAGCTTCTTGGAACGCAACACCGTCGCGTCGGTCTCCGAAACGCGCAGTGCGTTGTTGTAGTCCGAGCCGGTACCGCCGGTCGGATCGATCGGCGGCATCATATTGCTCGAGCCAGCGGTGCGGAACGGATTGGCGAACCACGACGGATAATCGCGGGCCGCGGCGCCGAACCGATTGCCGCCGGTGCTGCCGGCCCGACTTTGTTGGAACTCGGTCCAGTCCGGGAAACCAACGTTCGAGTCCTGGAAATACTCAGGCTGGAAGATGGCGTTGTAAACGTATTGGCTCGCCATCGTGTTGAGGTTCACCTTGCCCGGATCGCGCTGCTCGCTCCGTTTGTTGAACGGGAAGCGGAACAGATCGCGGGCATCGTTGATGCCCATCGCCTGGTCAGTAAGCGACGCTGCATCATAGTCAGCAGGGCGATAGTAGCGCTGCGTACCGACAAACCGCGACGGCACCGTCACATAATCCAACAGGCGATTCATGTGAGTTCGATGCTGATACTGGGTTCCGGTCGAGCCCGATCCCAATGCATGATTCTGTCGCGAATTGAAGAAGTTGATCAGACCGCCAAAGCGACCGCGGTAGTCGCGGGCCTGTTCCAGGTCGTCGGCGGCGTCGTTGTCTCCGTATTGCTCGATGGCGTTGTTCGAGTTGAACAGCGAATACTCCAACGTCAACCGTTGCGGAGAACAGGTCGGCACCAACATCAAGTCATGCGCCGAGACGAACGGGCTGTCGGGCCAGTACAGGAAGTTGTACGGAACCGGATCGACCGGGGCGACCGAATTGACCGGCGCTCCGACGTATTCGCCGGCCTGACCGTTGCCTTGGGGTAGCGGCAGCCCCAAACTCTTGTTCACGTAGCCAATCGAGTGCTTTAGCGCCCGGGCGAAGTGCTCTTGCTGCCCACCCACCGTGAACGACGCGTCACGCGGCGTCGGAGACGTACCGCTGACGTAGCCTTCGGTCGAGGTCTTGGAGATCGTGCGGTTGGCGCGAGTCACCAAATCGCCGGCGCTGGCGACCCAGCCCAGCACGTTCCCATCGGGACGGCCGGTGATCGGGTCAGAATCGCGAAGGCCTCGCTGGAGCGAACCAAACTGGATCGCGTCGGCGTCGGTCGCATCGGGATCGTCCGGATCGTCCGCAGCGGGATTCGACCCGTTGTGATCCTCGCCGTTGAAGACCTGCAGGTCGAGCGACGCCCAGTCAATCGTGATATACGGATTGTAGGCGGGATCATACGCACGGGTCGGATCGGCCAGGCGTTGCAGCAACAAGCCTTTGAAATCCTTATAGGTGCCGGTCGCCAGGGCGCCAGCCGATTCCAGCGGCGTTCCCGCTTGGCTATCGAACGGATCGTTGGGAACCATCGTCGTCGGCATCGCCAAATCGTCAAACGGATTCGCTTCCGAATAGTGCCCCAATCGCTCGACCTCACCAGCGGGATCAATCGGCTCTTGGTAGTAGCTACCACTCGCGGGAAGCGGTTCCGAGATATTCATGCCAACGTCGGGCGACGGGGAAGTCAGTTCGTCGGGATCGACCGTCGGCGCCGCCGTCGTCCAATCTGCCGGAACCGGCGCGGTGAAGATTCCGTAGTTAACGCCTTGGATCACCGTACCGGCCGGGTAGGCGTCCGCCGCAACCGCCGTGTTGTAGCCAACGTTTGACGCGGGATTCGCCAACGCCGGATTGGCCCACGACACCGGTCCCAACTGCAGATAGTGATTGCCGTTGGCGTTGATGGCGGTCAAGTCCGATGACGCGTCATCAGGCACTGAGCCGAAATAGGTGATCGGACGGGGCCCCGCCACAAAGTAGCGATTTGGCGCCACTTCCAGACCCCCACCGCCACGATAACTGAATGAGACGTCTTCGAGGTGAGACAATGACCCCGGCAACGTCCCTGGTATCCTCACGTCGGTGAACCAGAAGACGCGATCAATGTCCAAGTCGGGGTCGGAGATGGTTCCAGAGCTGAGCACATTGAACATCGCCGGGTCGCCGGTTGCACCGCCAGCGATCGAGGCTTCGTCGGGCTGGAACATGATCGAATTCACACGATCGCTGGCGTCGTTGATCTGTCCCAGCAGCTTCTCGTCGGCCGCCGTCTTGTGAGCAGTCACCACCATTCGCCACACCGGGGCGCCGCTTGGGGCAAGCTTGCCCAACTGCAGATTGCCAGTCGACAAGTTGTACAGTTCGGCCGGCAACTTGCGACCGCTGCTAATCGCGCTGTGGGACAGGTTACGGGCCGTGTAGAGTTCGATGAAGCTCGATCCTTGCGGGATGCGATACTGGTCCATCGTCATATCGGCGCTCATGCCGCCCATCTTTTCCTGGCTGCTGTCGTCGAAGTCGGTATCCTTCACCCGACGATCGTGCGTATTGAGCGTCTCGGTAATCAGCAAGTCGGGCTGTTCCAAGCCCCACACAACGCGACGATCGGTATAGGTCGCTGACGTTTCGTCGGTCGTCAAGTCGCCATCGACGCCCCAGCCGTCCCACGGATTCACGTCGTACTCAAACGGCGTCATGATCGCGTCGTTATCGCGGAAGTCGACGACGTTGATCGCCCACTGCGCGATGCGGCGAACCGTCAACTCGCGCCGCTGATCCGCCGTGAACGTTTCGGCCGTCTCAAGGATCGGCAGTTCGTATCCCGAGTCATGCAACAACAGCGCCAGACAGAACAGGTGCCGGGCATACAGTTGCTTCGCCAACAGCGGCTGAAACTGCGTATCGGTCGCCCGCAGCGCTCGGTTAAAGCGAATATCGCCTGGGTAGGCGACCGCGCTCTCAAAAAAGTCGTGTCCGAAGTCGTTCACATACTGCGGCGTGTATGTACCTAGATTGGGTAGCGCGACCCCTTCGTTGTATTCGTCGGTCGTCGAATCGCTATCGTCATCGGCGCCGTTGATCGGACTGCGGAAGAGGCGATTCAAATCCATCGGCTCGCCGAGGCTCACCTCAAACGGCAGCGTCGAAGCGACCACCAGGTCGACTTTCGCCGGCGTCACCGTTTGTGAATTGGCTTGCATCGTTTCGTGCAGGCCGCGGCGAACCCGTTCACGCGCCAGTTCGTAGATCGTCGGCGTTGATCCGGTCCAGGCGGCCGAGTTCAATTGGGCGCGACCGGTACCATAGCCTCTGATTTGGTTCTTGGCCAGCTGCGCAGCTGGCATCACCGTACCATCGACCGTAAATCCGCCCCGCAAATCGAGCGGAATCGGCGGCGCCGGCAACGAGGGAGCGCTGAAGCTTTGGGTCGTCACCGCCGCGCGGCGGCCGACATCGGCCAGCATGACCGGCGCTTCGGACCGTAAACGGACCGACAGGTAGTTGCCGTCGTAGTCGTTCCAGCGAAGCATCGCTTCGAGATCGGCCGCCGAGAAGGGAGCGTCGGTCCCTTGCGGCTGAACCAGGTTCAATTCGTACGGATCGTCGATCGAGTTGGTGATCGTATGCCCGGTGAAGTTGATCGGACTGGTGGCGGTACGCACGCGTCCCGTGTAGTCCAGGTACGACATTCCCCGATCGGCGATCAAGGGATAGGTGCCGTAGTCCTCGCCAATGCCGCTGGTTCCCCAAGCGACCGGCAAACCGATTTCGCCATACGTGGCCAGACGTTCGTTACCGGTGGCGCGGCTGCCGTCGGTACCCGGCAGAACCGAGCTGACGCTGTTGTCGACGCCATACCGACTGGCGAAGACGTTATACATCTCGCGGGGACCAGAGGCGCCGGCGGCGTTGAATAACGCTCGCAGATCAAGGTCGGGGGGACCATAGCCAGCGCCCAACAGACGCTGCATCGGATTGGCCCCATTGGCCGAGTTCGCTTGATCGGTAAGCTGAGTCGCCGGATCAAGCATCGTGTACGTGCCGTTGCCGGTATCGACCGTGTCAAACTGCGTGTAAAAACCAGCCGCATTCAGATTCAAACGGCCGTCCTGGTCCTTCACCAGAATCGCCGCCAGCTTCTTGTAGCGTCGGCCATCCTTGCCGGTCACGACCGGCAAACCGGGATCGATCCAGATGCTGTCCGCGATACCGTCTTTGTCGTTGTCGACGTCCCATTGCAGTCCCACGTCCAGGCTCGGCGTGCTGGTAATTCCCGCCATGCGGGTCGCCCGATAGTCGAGATTGCTGCCGGTAAAGCTGGGGTTGTCCTCACGGAGTGGGCGGAACGAGATCCGACGCTTCAGCATCACCAACGCATCGCGATGCTCTATTGGAAACGTGGCGTAGTCAACGACCGACTCGTCATCGGCTGATCCACGGACAAAGTCGGCGCCATAGGGACGCAACCACATTTCGGCCCGCTGCGAATCGGTAATATCGTGAAAGCCGTCGCCATCGCCACCACTTTCGTCCCATTCTTTCGACAGGCGGTTGTACCAATAGGCGATCAAGTCAGGACGATGATACGACGGCAGCACGTCGTCCGACGACGTGGGCGCTCCGTTGTTGAAGTAATACGAGAGCGCCATGTTCTGGTAGTCGGGCGCGTCCCATGGTTCGTCGGCGCCGCCGTGATCGACGTAACGCTGGGCGTTCCCTTGGAACGGATCGGTCACGATGCCGTCAGCGACATAGGCCGAGAAGTTCGGCAACAGCGCCACCGGCAGTTGCATATCGGTACCGGCGGCGATATTCATCTCACCGATGCTGGTCTGCAAGCTGAGCGAAGCGCCGCCGGTGTACGATCGACTGGCGTCGCTATAGCCAAAGCCCGTACCGCTAAAGGCGCGCCCATTGACCAGCACCTGGTCGTTGACGCCCGGGATTGAGACGTCGTTTCCCGCGGCGTTCAGGCGAGCATTTTGCGTCGGCGCTTCGACCGTAAAATTGAAAGTATCGAAGTTGCCGTCATCGTTGGTGTCATCCGCATTGCTACGCAGAATGCGGACGCTACATCCCTTGGCGTTGCCGTCCAGGAAGGTCATCACACAGCCGTTGTAGTAGTTCCTGGTCGGCACGAAACTGACGCCGGCGTCCGGCGCAATGGTCAACCGCAGCATGTCTTCCGGGACAGGCGAACTTGCTACCGGAGTCGTCGCACCCTGAATGCTGCCAATCGTCCCCCGCCGCGATTCGCGACCATACATGTCGCGCAATAGTTCGCCACCCAAAAGGACGCTCGGGCGGCCAAGCTTCGGTCCGCGCATGACATCCAGGATCACGGAGTCCGTGTCTTTTTGCGCTTCGTCGGCCCGCACCGGGTTTAACCGTCCGACGTCGGCCGCACGCTTGTACCCGGCGGCGGTCACGACAAACGTGACCCCGACCAGGGCGAACAGCACCAGGACGCTGAGGACGACGAGCAAGATAGCCCCGCGACGGGGCGTTTGCTTCCGATTCATGGGTAATACCTTTGCTTTCGCAAGTAGCGACGCCAGCCCCCGCAAAGCGTCGCCATTATTTCGATCAAGCCGCTGTCAATCAGCATGCTTGATTTGCTGGTTTGAATAGTAGCTGGGAAAAGGGAAAGGTCGAGGTTAAGGAGTCCAAGGAGAGCCCGTCTCCAGTCGGACTTTGCGTTCGTAGACGCCCACGACCCCTTCCATGTAAATGGCTTGGTCTGGCGCTTGGGCCACATTCCAATCGGGCCCGCTGATCGTCAATCGACGAAAGGGAGTGCCGGTGGCGTCAATTTCATCCATGGCGAGAATGCGATACCACTTGAATACGTCGCCCCAGTAGTACGTGTTGCCGCCGGACGTCGTCTCGAGACGCGCCGACAAGCAGATCCAATCGCCGGTCTGCATTTCAAGTTCATTAACGGTCCCTTGGACGACGACTTCGCCGGCGGTCGATCCGCCGCTGATAAACCCGCTGCCGACGGCCAACACGCGTTCGTTAAGCGAAGCGGCGATCTCGGTGGTCAACGGAATCTTCCCCTGACGGTCTTGGAAGATGATCGTCGACATGTTGTAAATGTCGGTCGCCGGCTGAGACGCATCGGCCGCTAGAGCGAACGGAGGTCGATTGCCGCCCGACGTCACGTTGACGGGCGTCGAAGAAGGCTCTGGGGTTAACATGATCGCCCAGCTGTAGGTACCGGCCGATTGTCGGCGGATATTGTCCGCGGCGGTCTGATTTCCGTCGCCATCCAGGTCTCGGCGAAAGAAGAGCGCTTCGAGCGGAAACTCGCGATCGTCAGGGCGGACATAGCCAATGGCGTCGGCGACCCCAAAATCGTCGTCGGAAACAAAGGCCCGCTCTGCCCGACTAGCGACGAAGTCGTAATCGGTGTTGTACGCGCCGAGCGACAACCGACGCATCTGCGGCGTGCCGCCGACGTACGGAAACGCCTGCCGCTGCGTGGCGTTATCGACAAAGAACATAGGGTCGATCAAGTACGACTGACGGACCGGCAACGGGTTGGCGCCGGCGCGGAGCCGCGTTTGATCGACGGGAGCGGTTTTGCCGAGATCCAACCAGGTATCGGGATTCAAGATGCCGCGGATGACCGCATCGCGATAGACGCGGCGGCCAATGCTGGCGACGCGATCGCTGCGGGTGCCCCGTTCGGCCAGATGACTGCCGAGCGGAATCAGCGAGATCAGGCCGAGGATCCCGAGCATCACCACCATCGTCGACATCAACACTTCGACCAGCGTGATGCCGCCGCGGCGAGTTCGAGTTGGCTGTTTCGTATTCATCATTACGCTATTACGTTCGTATTAGGCGGTTATCGACCCGAGATGCTTTGCGTCTGCTTGGCGAAACGGCGAGCCGAAGCCAGCAGCGCATCGTCCGAAGTAAAGCTGGCCGGATCGCTGACCATCGCGTTGTTGGAGGTCGCCACATTGCCGGTAATGCGGTTGATCGAGACCCAAAACGCTTCGGGATCGGCAATGTTGCTGCCATCTTCCGGAGGCGCAGTGAAAATCGAATAAATGCCGCCGGTTGACGATCCAGCCGACAATACGCTGACGCCTGCCTCGCGGACCGCGACCACCTTTTCGTAGCGGCCAATCAACAGGTTGATGTTGCCGGTCGGCAGGCCGCGGTACGTGACGACTCCCGCAGCGCTCGAGCTGCCCAAATCTTGAGCGTAAACGGCGTCGATCGTCCCGTTCGGGCTGAACATGATCTTCGCGTATTCTTCCGAGGGAACGGACGCTTCGAGGTCGAACGAGGCGAGTTGCTGCCCCGTGGTTCCCATGCCGGAGAAAGCCAGATCAATGCAAGCGCCGGTCGGAATCTGCAGCGGCGTCACGCTGTTACGCTGCGGTTGGCGATACACCTTGAACGGCAACCCCGGATAGATCGGTCCCGTCGGCGCACTGGTGATCCAGGGGAAAGGAGCGGGCTGATCGATCTGCCAGGTAATGTTCACGAGCCGATAACCGGACGAAAGCGCCGCCGGCACGGAACTGACCAGATAGGGCTGATTGTTGTAGCCCAAAAAGACCGCATCGCCTGCGCGGATAAAGTTGGGATCGGTCATCAACGTGGCGTCAGGCGAATGGTACGGCAGATTGGTCGAATTGCTGACGTTAAACGCCAATTGCGCCGTGTACGATCCGATCGTACGCAGCTCGACAAACGCACTGGTGAGATCGCCCGCATACGGAGGTGGCGTTTCGACCATGTACAGGGTCGTGCCGGCCTGCGGTTCGTTGGGTCGATTGTTGACGATCTCGATGCCGACCGATCGGTCCAGTTCGACCGCTCGGGTGCGGGCGCCGGCGATAAACGCGTTGATCTGACGCGCCGCTTCGCGCTGTTTCTTGCCGCGGGTACCGTTTCGCGCCGCCGTCGCCGCGATGCCGAGCAAAATCGACAGCAGCGTGACGACGACCAGCAGTTCGACCAGGGTAACGCCACGGCGATGTTGATCAGCTTTACATTTCAGACCAATCATGGTGAGTTACCTCCGACAATCAGGTAGTGATTGCTGATGTTGTCGAGCGAATTGTCGTAGCCGTCGCCGTTGACGTCGGTAATCGCCCCAACGCCCACCGACAAATTGTCGCCGGCGATCGTAGTGGCGAACGCATAGGGATTCGCCTTTGGAGTGGTCGACAGATAGTCCACCGCACTCGATCCATTGGCGTAGGTAATGCCATGAGTCGTATCGGTCGTCCCCGTCGAGGTGTCTCCAACGATGTCGAAAATCCCATCCTTACCGGCCGAAACGACCAGCGGCACCAGATTGAAGTGTGCGAATCCGGTCGCCACTGGCGTACTGTTGCTCATTTCGTAAACGTCGGGCGCGCCGACCGTCCCGGCCGATCGTCCTCGCACGCGTAACGGATCGAAGGCGTCGTAAACGGTGATGTCCTGCAGGCCAAATCCTTGTTCCGACT